>CALLVA010000033.1 GCA_938010655.1 uncultured Parvularculaceae bacterium
TGATAGGGCGCCCAAGACGGAAATTGGCAAATAATAAGAGCCGCTCACACGCCCCCTCTTCGCAGGCCAATGCCCGAACAATAAATTCTATATCGCCAACTTTGGCCACGGCCACTGGCGCGCCATTCGCCTCATCCATCACGACTTCAGGGGCAAATCCCGCATCTTCAAGCAAGGCTTCAATCTGCTGGGCATTCATCTTGTCTGTATTTGCCGCATGGCCCGTTTGGACCATCGAAAAAGCCAAGATCAAACTTGCCCCAATAGCGAAGCTTGTTTTTTTCATCCCAAAACCAAATTTGCCCATTTTAACCCCAACGATTTAAAGTGTCTTTCCAGAAATCATTGCAAGTTGAATGCCCCCTGTCACTCGAAAAGTGGAGCTATACGCCTCACATAGTGTGCAAATATGCAGGTGTTGCGCAAAAACCCGCCTGTCAGATTGGGTCCTACCGGAGAAGAGCTGTAAATAGTCGCCGGGAAAGCCAATCCCGCGTTGACTTGTGCGCAAGCAGACGTATCTTCCACCACATATAGATTTAGACCCTTTAAGAGATATCCCTAATGGCCAACCCTAGACCTACATCGCCTCTGCCTGGCGGCTCCGGCCTCCAAAGAGCAGATTTGCCGATTGCTCCCCATCTCCAAATTTGGCGCTGGACCGTGACAATGGCGACATCCATTTTGCAACGCGCAACAGGTATTGCGATGTATGGCGGGACAATACTTCTATCGCTTTGGCTGGCCTCTGCAGCATGGAGCGACGGAGCCTATAACGCTGTTCAAGGCTTCATGGGTTCCTGGTTTGGCATGCTGATTTTATTTGGCTATACATGGGCAATTTCGTTTCACATGCTTAACGGTATAAAGTATCTGGCTGCTGACAGCGGCGCTGGGTTGGAAAAAGCCGCCATGAACCGAAATGCGTGGTTGGTCTTTATTGGCTCAGCGGTCCTAACTGTTTTGATTTGGGCTGGCGTCTTCTTAACTAAGGGAGCGGGATCATGAAGGGCGGCACAACACATTTCCACATGCAACGCTTAACGGCGTTATTAATGATCCCTCTTGTGATCATCTTTATCTTCAACCTGATCTCTCACGCTGGGGATACGCGGGCAGAACTGTTGGAATGGCTCGCAACGCCGTTTGGCGGGATTTCGGTCGCGCTACTGATTGTCACAGGCTTCTACCATATGAGATTAGGCTTAGATGATGTAATTGATGATTATATTCAGACCCCTAGCACAAGAACGACCTTGCATTATGTCAATGCAGGAACGGCTTTGGTACTGGGCGGGATCAGTATCTGGTCTATTATCTTTGCAGGTCTATACGTCTGATTTTTAAAAAGCAGACTGAACACACATTTTGAATAGGTATTCCATGACGAAATCATACGAAGTCATCGATCACGAATATGACGTTGTTGTTGTTGGCGCTGGCGGCGCTGGTCTTCGCGCGACATTGGGCGCAGCAGAAGCAGGCTTGAAAACGGCTTGTGTGACCAAGGTTTTCCCAACCCGCTCACATACAGTGGCGGCACAAGGCGGCATTTCCGCGTCCCTTGGCAATATGGGCGAAGATGATTGGCGCTGGCACATGTATGACACCGTCAAAGGATCAGATTGGCTGGGTGACCAGGATTCCATCGAATATCTCTGCAAAAATGCGCCAAAAGCCGTATATGAGCTTGAGCATTGGGGCGTGCCATTCTCTCGAACAGAAGACGGTAAAATTTATCAACGTGCCTTTGGTGGAATGACCAAAAATTTTGGCGAAGGCCCTGTTCAGCGGACATGCGCTGCCGCCGACCGGACGGGACACGCAATCTTGCACACGTTATACGGCCAGTCTGTGAAAGAAAAAGCGGAGTTCTTCATTGAATATTTCGCCCTTGATCTGATTATGGATAAAGGCGAATGCCGCGGCTTGATGGCGTGGAAGCTTGATGATGGTACGATCCACCGCTTCAACGCGAAAATGGTTATCCTCGCCACTGGCGGGTATGGCCGAGCCTTCTTCTCTTGCACCTCAGCACATACATGCACCGGAGACGGCAACGCCATGGTGCTGCGCGCTGGTCTGCCGCTACAAGATATGGAGTTCGTACAATTCCACCCAACTGGTATTTATGGCGCTGGCTGTTTGATCACGGAAGGCGCGCGCGGTGAAGGCGGATATCTCACAAATTCAGAAGGCGAGCGCTTCATGGAGCGCTATGCCCCATCGGCCAAAGACCTTGCTTCACGCGATGTTGTCTCCCGTGCCATGACCATTGAAATCCGCGAGGGGCGCGGCGTGGGGCCAAATAAGGACCACATCCACCTCAATCTGAATCACATTCCGTCAGAAACACTGGCAGAGCGCCTGCCCGGTATATCTGAGACAGCGAAAGTCTTCTCTGGTGTTGACGTGACCAAAGGGCCCATCCCCGTCTTACCGACAGTCCATTATAATATGGGGGGAATTCCGACCAATTATCATGGGGAAGTGCTGACCAAAGATGGCGAAAATACTGACAAAGTTGTGCCCGGCTTGATGGCTATTGGCGAAGCAGGCTGCGTGTCTGTGCATGGCGCGAACCGCCTTGGGTCAAACTCCTTGATTGACCTTGTGGTGTTTGGCCGTGCGGCGGGTCTGCGCTGTAAAGAACTTGTGGACCCTTCCACGTCGAACCCTGCCTTTGGGGAAGATGATGGCACCAAGGCGCTTGATCGCCTGGACGGCTTCCGCAATGCCAAAGGGGGCACCTCGACGGCAGAATTACGTTTAAACATGCAACGCGTCATGCAATCCAATTGCGCCGTGTTCCGAACTGGCGATGTGTTGGAAGAAGGCACAGAGCTTATTCGCGAAGTGCAAAAAGGCGGTGAAGATATTGCCGTGACAGATCGCTCCATGGTTTGGAATACAGACCTTGTGGAAACGCTAGAATATGACAACCTCATTGCCCAAGCGATGGTGACCATGGATTCAGCGGCCAATCGGCAGGAAAGCCGCGGGGCCCATGCCCGCGAAGACTACCCGGATCGCGATGATGAAAATTGGATGAAACATACTATTGCGTGGTATGAAGGGGGCGACACAAATATCGACTATCGCCCAGTTCATACCTACACGATGTCTAATGATATTGGGTATATTGAACCGAAAAAACGGGTCTATTAATGCCCTCCAAAAAGCGTAGTGAAAGAGATGCACAGATGGCTGCTGATACAGCCACTGTGCTTTTTCATAGATTGCCCATGCTTTTTGCCCTGAATGTTTTAGGGGACCAACGCCACGCCAAAGAAGCTGACCGCATGGTCACTGAAAAAACGACAGCTCTTGTCGAAGGCATGGTCGCGAGCCAAATGGAAGTCTTTCACCATATGTCCCTCGCGCCAATACGGCTGATGACGGGTGCCACACCTGCTGATCTCGCTCAGAAGATGGTCAATGACGTTACAGATGCCGCCATTGCCCCCGCCAATAAGACGCTCAAAGCAAACGCCAAGCGGCTTTCCAAAGATTAGCGATCTATAATCTTCCCTAATCCCCTCTGAAAAATGCCAAAAAAGAATTGATTACGCTGTCATTTCTGGTGCGCAATTTTACACCGCGCCCTGCAACTGCTAATCTGTGATCTAATAACGTCGCTTAGGGCGATTGAAATATCTTTTTTCTGGAGGAAACATGAAAAAAGCAACTAGCTCCGCTGCGCTGCTCTCAACAATAGCTTTTTTTGCTGGGGCAACCGTTTTTGCACAAGATGTTGCAAATGGCGGATTTGAAAATGGAACAGATGGCTGGAACATCACAGATCCGGGGGATGCTGTAGCTTTAAGCAGCAAGAAAAAATCGGGCAAAAAATCCATTCACCTTACCGCAAAGGGCGCCCTTGTTGATCAAGTGATCAATGTCACGCCGAATACCCATTATGAAGTTACAGCCTATATGCTTGGCCAAGGCTTGATTGGCGTGAAGGTTCAGGAAAAGATTTATTTTGATCGCACAAAAAACCCTAAACGTTGGCAAAAAGTCCGGGTGCGTTTTGATTCCGCCGATGCCACCACAGTATCCCTCTTTGGTTCTTTTAGTGGTGGTGAAGTTCGCCTTGATGATTTCACGATTGAAAATAAAGGGCCCCAAACGGATCAAGAATTAAGCGCAACAGTGATCAGCCGTAGCGCAGGCGGTTCCGGCCTGTCGCCAGATCTTCCGCCTGGCAATAATTTTGATCTCTTAGGCTGGAATTTGAGTGTTCCCACCGATACGGATGGTAATGGGAAATCTGATACGATTTCAGAAGTGAAATTGGCTTCTGGGTATGAGGATGAAAATTTCTTCTACACTGGTCCCGATGGCGGCATGGTCTTTAAGACGCCCATCTATGGCTACAAAACATCGAAAAACACGACCTATACACGCACCGAGTTGCGCGAAATGCTACGGCGGGGAGACACATCAATCTCTACCCGGAAAGAAAATGGCGCACCGAATAAAAATAATTGGGTCTTTTCCTCAGCGCCTCAAAAAGCGCAAGATGCCGCTGGTGCTGTTGATGGTCGATTAGAAGCAACGCTTGCTATCAATCATGTGACAACGACTGGGGAGCGCAGCCAAGTGGGCCGGGTTATTGTTGGACAAATTCACGCGAAAAATGATGAGCCTATCCGGCTTTATTATCGCAAGATGCCCGGCAATACGCGCGGGTCCATCTATGCAGCGCATGAAAGCCTCGCTGAAAAAGATGATATTTATTACGAAATTATCGGCGCACGCGCACCGAGCACACCGGACCCAGAAAATGGCTTCGCTCTCAATGAGAAATGGTCATATGTGATCGATGCAAAAGGCAACTTCCTATATGTCACCATCAAAAATGCGGCAGGGGAAATTGTGGGCGAGACCACTATTGATATGACCAATAGTGGCTATGATGTTGAGAAAGATTATATGTATTTCAAAGCCGGGGTTTATAATCAAAATAAATCTGGCGATGAAGATGATTATGTTCAAGCAACATTCTACAAACTAAAAGCCACACACTAAGATACAGAATATAAAAAAGCCGGGATCAATGTCCCGGCTTTTTTGAACCTCATAGTGGTTGGATTAGAAATTAAACCGTACACCGATTTCTGCTCCAATGGAGCTATTCTCAACCTCAAAGTCAGCCGGGAATAACGCAGCTCTTACATTTGCATTTTCCGTCTCACGATAACGCAAGCCACCAAAAGCCTCGACCGTATCTGTCACCATTAAAGAGCCGCCGGCCATAACTTGCCACGCAAAGACTTCATCCGCATCATCGATAATCCGTACACCAGAAGGGGAATAATCCACTTTAACTTCAGCCATGCCGAAACCAGCACCAATATAAGGCGTTATCGGACGGTTTATATCAAAATCATAATATACATTCGCCATGATCCCACTGGAGCGAATTTTCCCTTGTCCATCTGCAATCAAATCACCCACCGTTACGCCAAGATCAGTGGTCAGCCCCGGCACGAGCCGAGAGGCGTCCACATCTGTCAGATTAATGGCATCTGCAACAGAAGCCCGCTTGTGGCTGTCGATGCCGGAAGACTGTGTGAATAATTCTCCCTCAAACCGCCATTGCCCGGTGCGCAGGCCAAAATTTGCCACGACCATATTGCCACCATCGAAAGATGTTTCCCAACCAACACCTGTCCCGGTCTGTACCGCTGTGCCAGCAGGCAATGGATCCGCCACACCTGTCGTTTCCAACCGTAAACCGCCTGTTTCAAAATCTGATGTTACAACGCCAGAATTGGTCGCTTTTTGTTCAGAGACGAAACCATATGTCCCCCCAAAATAGTACCCGTCTTTTTGCGAGACCGCTGCCGTTGCCATAAGAGCCACTGGCGCCGATATCATTAAACTCAATTTGATTTTTGAAAATTTTTGCATCTCAAATTTCTAACCCCCAACTATCTAAAAACGTTCACAAATTTTCCCACTGAACGCCCCCCTAATACTTTAAATATGCAATGCAAAAAGGCGCTAAGACAATGAAAAAGAATGGTTAATGAGACTTTAATGCGTCTTTTTCTTGGTCTTCACCCCCAATAGGTGTTTTTAGATAAGCATCACTACCCATTTCGAGTAATCGGCTCGCTGTTCTGTTAAATTCAAAGGCGCCTGTGCCCCGTGGATATAGCGCGTCTGGCTCTGCCTCGGCGGAACAAACAAGCTTCACCCGTCGCTCATATAAAGCATCAATAAAGGTCACAAATCGCTTCGCTTCATTGCGCATTTCCGGGGTTAAAATCGGGATATTTTCCATGAAAACCGTATGGTAGTTTTCTGCAACAGTGAGGTAATCTTCAGCGCCGAGCGTTTGTTCGCACATCTGTGCAAAGCTGACCCGCGCGGCGCCCCGCGCTGTTCTGGTAATCGTAAGCGTTCTGCCTTTGACGAGAAAGGTTTGAGGCTCTTCTGTGCCCCCCGCTATGAAAGCCTGCCAAGCTTGGTCTAGCGCCTTCCTCGTTTCTTCATTGAGCGGCGCATAATAAACAGGGGCAGACGTTAATTGTCCGCGCCGATAATCATGTTCGCTGTCTAAATGAAAAATAACCATTTCGGCTTTTAAGCGATCAATGGCCGGCAGGAACACTTCCCGATTAATGCCGTCTTTATACAAATGATCTGGAATCCGATTTGAGGTGGAGACCACAACACACCCAAGATCAAACAGACGACCAAACAACCGGCCAATGATCATTGCATCAGTCACATCTGTGACTTGCAACTCATCAAAACAGAGCAAGTGCGCTTCTGCAAAAATCTGCGCTGCAACATGTGGCAGAGGATCATCAATTTCCGCGCGGCGTTGAAAATGAGGGTGCGCTTTACGGCTTTGTTCATCCATATTGCGCCAGTCAGCAATGCGTTGATGCGTTTCAATCATGAATTGATGAAAGTGAACACGCCTTTTCTTTTTCATCGGCACATTATTGAAAAAAACATCCATGAGAAGGCTTTTGCCGCGACCGACGCCGCCCCATAGATAAAGCCCTTTGGGGCGCGCGGGGCGCTTGCCGAAAAAGCTTTTCTGATCCGGCTGATAATTTCGAACAGCCAGATATACTTGCTGCAGATGATTTACTGCCTCAAGCTGACGTGGATCTGCGCGCAAATCTCCGTCGCGCACCAACGTTTGATATCTCGGCAAAGGCCCCTTTTTCATTCTTTTCTTTTATCATAAACAAGACGAACGTCACCCCCACTGCACCAAATGAGGCTAGCCCATGTTATCTATCAAAACTATTCGAGAGGCTGCTGAGCGATTAAACCCTGTTTTGCCCCAGACGCCGCTTCTTGAAAACGCAACGCTGAATGAACAGGTGGGCGGGCGCGTCTTGATAAAAGCGGAAAACCTGCAACGCACAGGCACATTCAAAATTCGCGGCGCGCTGAATGTTCTTTTGGGTTTGACCAAACCTGAAATTGCACAAGGGGTCGTAGCCTATTCATCTGGCAACCACGCGCAAGCTGTTGCCTATGCCGCCAGATTTATTGGCGCAAAAGCCACTATTATTATGCCTGCAGATGCGCCTTTATTGAAAATTGAGAAAACCAAAGCCTATGGAGCAGAGGTTATTTTATATGATCGGTATACAGAAAGTAGAGAAGACATAGGTCAGAAGTTGACCAAGGAAAAAGGCGCTATTTTGGTGAAACCCTATGATGACTTTAGCATCATGTCCGGGCAAGGCACGGCTGGCCTTGAAATCGCGCAAGTCTTACAAGAAAGACAAATCACACCAGACCAATATTTAGTCTGTTGCGGCGGCGGCGGATTGGCAGCAGGTACGATAACGGCATTGAAGCACACTTTCCCGGCTCTTCATGCTTATACTGTTGAGCCAAGTGGCTTTGACGATACCGCACGCTCCCTTGAAGCGGGTAAGCGTCTTTCCAACCCGGCCGATGCAAGGTCGATTTGCGATGCGCTTCTTGCGCCGACGCCCGGTGACCTAACGTTCCCCGTTTTACAAGAACTGGGTACAAATGGATTTAGCGTGACAGAAGCTGACGTTGGAAAGGCGATGCGCTTTGCCTTTTCAGAGCTGAAACTCGTTTTAGAACCTGGGGGCGCAGTGGCCTTGGCCGCGTTGCTGGCGGGCAAAATAGCAACCAAAGGCAAAACGAGCATTATCTTATGCTCTGGCGGCAATGTGGATCCGGCTTTGTTTAGTCAAATTATTCAAGCCGCAGATTAGCCCTTGATGACATAAGGCCCCGTCAAACGGGGATCGCCATCGCAACATGAGATCAATAGAAAATCGATCATTTCTCTCACCCCGCCATAATCCACCGCATAATAAATCGCGCGACCTTGTTTATCGGCCCTGATAAGCTGCGCCTGAAGCAATTCTTTTAAGTGAAAAGACAAAGTGGACGCAGGACAATCCACAGACTTTGCCAAGGCGCCAGCCATCATGCCATCTGGACCTGCCTTCACCAGCGCCTGAAAAACATCAAGCCTTGTCTCTTGCGATAAAGCTGAAAAAACGCCTATGGCTGTATTTATTTCCATATTTCTAGAATTATCAAAATATATGATAGAAAGCAACATATGTTGACTGGGCGCGGTCCTCACAATTTGTCGCAATTTTTAATTAAAATTGCCCCCAATCTTCAACTCAATCTTTAAACCTTTATGGGAAAAAATGAACGTGTTGAAAATTATCAGGTATTTTGTTGTGTCCCGCCTTATAAAATTATTTGTCATCTGCTTTGTCGGTATTTGGACAACCGTCTCCGCCGCTCATGCAGCGACTGCCGTTTTTCCTGATTCAGCCGTATTCGGGAATGCTGCCAATAATGATTCTGTTCTTGGCGCGCCCGATGGCAATGGCGCAACTTTTGGTGCTGGCTCTTTCGCCCTATATGATTACGGAACAGATATTACAGGCCAGGACATTACCTTTTATGCGACCAACGCAACGGGTGGCACGTCATGGCTCTTTATCGTTTTATATAATAGCGCAACTGGAAATTATGTTTTCCCAGACGGCAATTTTACGTCACCGACTGGCAATGCCACAGCATTTTTCTATGTTCAGGTTCAAAACGGCGCCTTCGCCATTCCTAACAATGTATTTGCCTCAGCCTGCGCGAGCGCAGGTGGCTGTACGGGTGTTTATGTAGGTCGCTCTATTTTTTCAGATGCAGGGGCCAGCTTTGATTTGGACTCCGTTGGCGCCACGCCTGAACCGACGACTTGGGCGTTGATGATTATGGGCTTTTGCCTAACAGCTTGGCAGATAAAGAAACGCAAAGCAGATAATCTGACCGTCGCCATGATGCCTGCAAAGCACGCATGAAAACGGCCCCATGAAAGGGGCCGCTTAACACGTGCTCAAAAGCTCTAAGGTTAGGCTTTTACAGCTTTTCTTCTTTTCGCAGCATAGGCCGCAATACCTGTTGCCATAAACCATGCCGCAGCCGGTAAAGGCACTTCAGATGAAGGCGCTGTTGCCGCCAGGCCGAATTGAGCGCCTGTAAGATCAGGGGCACCAAAGACATCCGTCAAAACACCCGCAGCAGCTGAAGAAATTGTTAGCGATAAAGTGGGGCTTCCAAGGGCGAAGAGGTCCGTAATATCGACCAATTCTGAGACATTAAACTCAAAAATGGGGGCCGCTGCCACAAAGACGTCATTCAGGAAAACCTGAGCCGAAATTGTTTGAGTTGTGGTATCGATCAAGAAGTCTCTCAAAGAAAGAACGCTCATTCCATTCGTGAGGTCCACCCCCACGCCATCATGTTCGATTGTGCCGGCTAAGCTATCATCCAATTCACCGCCAGAAACAGCGAAAATAAAGATAGTATCACCCTGATCATCAGTGCCGACTTGTGTAATGCCAAATGGCGATGCTGTGAGGCCAACACTACCAAGGTCGATTGTTGGCTGAACAACTGTGCTACCGCTGGTCAAAACAGCCGCCTGCGCCGAAGACAGGCCAAATGCTGCAGCAAAAGATACTGCAAGCGTTGCGAATAATTTACGCATTAGTTCTCTCCTAGAGTTACTGTACTCGAGAGATACGTTACCAAACTGTAAATAGTTCAAATAAAATTTGATTTTAATCGAAGCAACTATCCGCGTTCAACCAGCATCTTTTTAATGCCAGCAATCGCCTCAGCGGGGTTCAACCCTTTGGGGCACACTTGTGTGCAATTCATGATTGTGTGGCATCTATAAAGTCTGAAATTATCTTCCAGATAATCCAAACGCTGCTCTTTTTCATCATCACGAGAATCTTGCAGCCAGCGATAGGCCTGCAAAAGCGCTGCGGGCCCTAAATATTCATCTTCCCCTTCTTTATCGCCATTCCACCAATAAGACGGACATGACGTGGAACATGAAGCGCAAAGAATACACTCATAAAGGCCGTTTAGTTTTTCCCGGTCATCTTCCGATTGCAAATGTTCTTCTTCCGGCAAATTTGTGCTCTGCAAAAATGGCTGGATCGCCGCATGCTGGCGATAAAAATTCGATAAATCTGTTACAAGGTCTTTGACCACCGGCTGATGCGGCAATGGATAAATCGCCACATCCCCTGAACCACATTCATCCATGCCCTTGGTACATGCCAAAGTGTTCGAGCCGTTAATATTCATGGCGCAAGACCCACACACACCCTCGCGGCAAGACCGTCGAAATGTCAGGGTGGGGTCAACTTCATTTTTGATCTTGATGATGGCATCAAGCACCATAGAAACATCTGAAACATCAATCTCATAATGATCAACATGAGGGTTTTCAGAGTCGTCGGGATTATACCGATAAACTTTAAATGTCCGAAATTCTGCGTCAGGCTTCGACACACTGCGGTCAGCTGGATAGGACTTTGATTTTCCGGTTAATTTTGAATTGCGCGGTAAGGTGAGCTCAACCATGGATCATTCTCTTTTTGCTTATTTATGGGATGTAACAGCGCTGCCGCTCTCAGGCAAATAAGTTTGCCAGAATTCATTCAAAAAGCGTCATTTTTTCACAG
>CALLVA010000034.1 GCA_938010655.1 uncultured Parvularculaceae bacterium
GTGCCGATACACCAAACGACAAATGGCATTGGCCTGAGCTACCGACATAACAAGCTGACATATCTCACAACCGTTCCAAGCCCTGCCTTGCTCAAAGCGCTCATAGAAGATCTTTGCCAAAAAGCCGAGATCCAAACGCACCCCGTCAGCGAAGGCTTACGCATTCGGCGGCGCGGCGATCTGGTTTTTGCCATGAATTACGGGCCAACCCAAGCAACCCTTTCCCCAGAACTGATATCAAAAGAGACGCCGCTCCTTGCAGGCAATCGCACCCTGTCCACAGGGGACGTTACAATATGGCGAGATCGTCCAAACAAAAAGGCCTAGCTGGTAACAGCTAAGCCTTTGTTTTTATTGGGTGCGGGAATAGGATTTGAACCTATGACCTTCAGGTTATGAGCCTGACGAGCTACCGGACTGCTCCATCCCGCATCAACATTCCAAGCTAAGCTCGGAAGAATGTCTATATCGATCCATGATGCAGAAAACAAGGCTTTTCTCATAGATTTTTCAGCTGTTTTCAGCCTTTTTGAAACAAGCCGACTAATTCGATATGGGGGGTGAACAGGAATTGATCAACCGGCTGAACGGATAATAAGCGATATCCCCCTTCACGCAAAATCACCGCGTCGCGCACAAATGTCTGCGGGTTGCAAGAGACCCCAACAAGCTTTGGCACATCTGATTTGGCAAGTTGTTGCGCCTGCGGTTCTGCGCCTGCACGAGGCGGGTCAAACACAACCGCGTCAAATTCTTGCAATGCCGCTGGCATTAAAGGTTGGCGGTCCAAATCTCGTATCTCGGTTTCGACAGACAGGCCCGCATGACCTGCCGCCACTGTTAGCGCTTTGATCGCTGGCGCATTGCTTTCTGCTGCATAAACATGGCGTTTCCCCGCGCTTGGCTTTGCAAGGGAGAGTGCAAAAGTGCCTGTACCTGAGAAGAGATCAGCGATTTTTGAGGCATCCCCAACAAAATCAGCGACCAGATCAATCAGTGTTTCTTCTCCCTCTTTGGTCGCCTGTAAAAAGCCCCTAATCGGGAGGGCGACTGAGACATCTTGGAAACGCACGACAGGGTCTCGCACTGTCAAAAACGGCGCGCCATTCAACGTCAAGCGCGCAAAATCTAAGGCGAGCGCTGTTGCCGAGACCGCCTCTCTTTGAGCTAAGGTGAGCTTGGCTTCATCAGGCGCGCCAGATAAATCAATATCCAATCCGGTTTGAGTCTGTGTGACAAAAGCGGTGAGCGCCTTAGTGCCATCTATCAAAAAGTGCTGCGCTAGCTCTTTCAAAGCTTCAAGGCTCTTAAAAATAGCAGGGTGTAAAACGTCACATGTCGTGATTGGTACAATTGTATGGCTCCGTTTTTCACGAAAACCCGCCACAATACCGTTATTCATGCGCTGCAGCGTTATTCCAGCTCGTCGTCTTGTTTTGAGGCTAGAGGACATCAAAGGCAAAACAGGCACATCCCCGAAATTCTCTCGCTGGAGAAAATGCTTAATCAATCCTGTTTTCCAAGCTTTATAATAATCCAAATCGATATGCTGCATCTGGCAGCCACCGCATGTGCCGTGATGAGGACAAGGAGGCTCCCGGCGATTATTCCCGGGTTTCGTCAGATTTTTGATCGTTCCGCGCTGTCCAGACACTGCGAAAACACCTTGGTCTCCCGGCGCTGTAAACGGAATATGATATTTCTGCGATCCTTCAATAAGAATTCCATCGCCTTGCAACGCGAGCGACCCGATTTCTCCTGAAAGTTCCTTTGTTGGAAGTGGCGCAGGTTTTTTTCGGCCTCGTTTAAAAGAACCGCCGCGCTTCTGTTTATATTTTCCGGGCACTGATGAGATACTCCCTATTACCGTCGCCGCCTTTAATCGGACTATCGATCAGGTCGCTTTCTTGCCAACCATGGGCCACGAAAAGAGGCAATACATGTTCTGCTAAAAACTGTTTTATGTCATTTGGCTCTAATTTCACGAGCCCACCTTTACCAATATTTTCCCGTCCAACTTCAAATTGCGGTTTTACAAGAACACATAACATTGCCCCTGCACCGCATAAATCTAACGCTAAAGGCAATGCTTTTGTAAGGCTAATGAAACTAACATCACATACCAAAAGTTCAATTGGTTCTGGAATAATATCCGCATTCAAATCTTTTGCATGTGTTTTCTCAAGATTTATAACACGCTGATCTTTTATAATTGAAGGATGCAATTGCCCATGCCCTACATCGACAGCATATATTTTTGCGGCGCCGCGCTCTAGCAAGACTTCGCAAAACCCTCCTGTCGAAGCACCAAGATCAAGACAAACCTTTCCAGCGGGATCAATCTCAAATGCTTTCAAGCCATGCACAAGCTTTAAGGCGCCGCGCGATACGTATTGATGCACCGCTGATACAATAATATCGTCATTCTTCCCCACTTTTTGCGAGGCTTTTCGTGCAATCGTGCCATTAACACTCACCTCTCCAGAAGCAATGAGATTTTGGGCACGGGCGCGGCTTGGGATTTTGTGCTGGTCTACTAAATATTGATCAAGGCGCATGTGAATTCCATCTTTTGTTTAAGAGTGTTTTTTTCTCTTAAAGGCCAAAAAGATCTGCTCCTTCATCTGGCTTCAACAAGTCTGGTCCTTCATTACGCACATTGCTCACAGCTTTCGAGACGCGGGTTAGTCGAAATTTTGGATGGCGTGGCTTATTCATGACTTTTGTAAATAGAGCATGGTCTAATTCATCCGTATGGAGCCAATCATCAAAATCTTCCCGGGCAACAAGCACTGGTTCTCGATTATGAATTGCTCTCATTTCGCCTATAGCATCTCTTGTTAATATAGCCGCCGTTTCAAGCTCAGAACCATCAGCGCCAAGCCAATCTTCCCAGACGCCTGCCATCGCAAAAAGAGGCATATCGACTTCACTCTCCAATGATAATCGATAGGGTTGTTTTTCGCCGCGTTCGGTTTTCCATTCATAAAACCCATTACAGATAAACAAACATCGCCGCCGCGCGAAGGCACTTCGAAAACTCGCCTTCTCTGCCACCGTTTCAGACCGAGCATTGATTAGGGGCCGCCCATACATATCCCCTTCTTTTGACCATGAAGGGATCAACCCCCATCGAACCAGCGCATATTGGCGCGCCGGGGGCCTTTGCAAAGGGTCTTGGCGGATGATCGCAACAGGTTGCGTTGGCGCAATATTATAGCGCGGCGGAAAGTTGTCCGTCACAGGCACACCAAAATAGCGCCCCACCTCATCTGGTGTTCCATTCAAAAGATAGCGTCCACACATAAAGTCTTGTATAGCGAGATTATGAGTAAAAAAACACCTATCCTTGCAACGGGCGCCGTCGTGTTTCGCGGCAGCGATGTCCTCGTCATTCAAAGAGGCAAAGCGCCTTACAAAGGCCATTGGTCGATTCCCGGCGGAAAAGTCGAATATGGCGAACCAATCGAAGAGGCTTTAAAGCGCGAAGTTCTGGAAGAAACTGGCGTGGAGATTAACATTCTCGGTTTGATCGATGTCTATGAAGCTCTGCCAACAGTGCATAGCGATACCCATTATGTCATGGCAGATTATGTCTGCGAATGGGTTAGCGGCGAAGCGGTCCCTGCTGATGATGCAGAAGAAGCAGAATTTGTGCCCTTTTCAGAGGCGATAAGCCGCTTAGCGTGGGATCAAACGCGCAAAGCTTTGACAATGGCAAAGACAGCAAGAGCGCGCTTGGCAAAAGAGGATTAAAGGCTTTTCGCGTAAAATTTTTGGTGCTGCTTATATCTGATCTATGAGACTATTCGCATCAGAACGTGATCTTCAAGGAGAGCCAAGGCGATCTTTCTGGCGTTAGCCATTACCATCAACCGCAGCCCAACCATTACTGCCAATCTCTTCATTGCCCAAAACATCCAACAACAGATCGTCAATACTTGCAGGTCTGTTCCCCCGATCGTCGACCATTGGCTGAACGGTTTGGACATCCGAAACTAGAGACAAGAAACTATCTCCTAGAATATCAATGATCCGGCGCTCTGGAACATAAGCAAGAGGGATTTCTGCAGGGCGGCCTTCCAAGCTTGCTGTCATTACGTCTCGCCAGATACGCGCAGGCGCGGCAGAGCCACTAATATACTCATCGCCCACTGTCATCGGGGCATTATTATCTTTGCCAAGCCAAACAACGCCGACCATGCCACTCGCATGTCCTGCAAACCAAGCGTCGCGGCTATCTTGTGTTGTACCCGTCTTGCCTGCAGCTTTATGACCGCGCAATCGCGCATGGACACCGGACCCCGAGGCTACAACCGAACGTAACATATAATTCATTGCGATCATTGTTTCTGAATCTGTTATCGGTTGTCCAATTTCGTTTTGGTGCTGATAAAGGGTATTCCCTTTTTCTGTAATTATTGATCGGATGATATAAGGTGTTGTGGGCACGCCATCATTGGCAAAGACAGAAAACGCACCAGCCAAGTCTAAAGGTGTGACTTCCATAACCCCAAGAGCCAATGCGGGGCCAGGGTCTTGCAATTTGTGAAAACCGCTTGCTTTTGCTAGCCGCACAACGCTTTCACGGCCTACTAATTCTTGCAACCGAATGGCAGCAGCGTTCAATGATCTAGAAAGTGCTTCTGTCATTGGCACGGCATCATAATATTTATCTTTATAGTTTTTTGGTGACCACTCTCCAATTTCAATCGGCGTATCTTCAATTATATCTTCAGGCTTATAGCCTTGCTCCAAAGCAGCTAGAAAAATCCAAGGCTTAAAAGAAGAGCCGGGCTGGCGTTTGGCAGATGTCACCCTGTTATATTCAGAAGTGCTATAGTCTCGTCCGCCAAGCAAGACACGAATGGCCCCATCTCGCTCCAAAGTTAATGCGGCGATTTGGGTATCATCTGTGATTAGCGGATCTTTTTGAGGGGCTTTCAAAAAAGCCTCTTCTGATTTTTTCAGAGCAGCAATATCAATTGTGGTACGGATTATAATATTTTCAGGGGCTTTGCCGAGTTTGCTTTTCATTTCTGAAATAGCATAATCAATAGCATAAGGCGCAATAACGGGTCGCTCCACAACGCTCGCGATTTTGCGAGCGCGAATAGCATCAGCTTGATCCTGATCCATAAATTCAGCATCCACCATAGCGCCCAAAACAACGGAGGCCCGCTCTCTTGCTGCCGAAATATTGCTAGATGGCGCATATCTTGAGGGGGCTTTTAAAAGGCCCGCCAACATTGCGGCTTCCCCAAAATGCAAATCTGAAGGGGATTTACTGAAATAACGTTCTGCAGCGGCTTGCAGCCCATAGGCGCCTGCCCCGAAATAGACATTATTAAAATAAAGTTCGAGGATTTCTTCTTTCGTATAATTCGTCTCCAACCAAACAGAAAGCAACACCTCTTGCGCTTTGCGCTTCATGGTGCGCTCCGGCGAGAGAAATAAATTCTTCGCCAATTGCTGCGTTATCGTGGAACCGCCTTGTCGCACATCGCCGCTAGAGACGTTGATAAACATCGCTCGACCAATGGAAATAGGATTGATGCCCATGTGGTG
>CALLVA010000035.1 GCA_938010655.1 uncultured Parvularculaceae bacterium
AAACCGTGTTGCATTGGAAGGCTGGGTGACGGAAGATACAGCGAAGAAACTTTTCGCCGCGAGCAATCTTGATTTTGACGCGCAGCTTGAAGCCGCTCAATCCAACACTTTCAAAGCCGTGCCTATGACTGGCCTGAAAGCCTCCGGCAAAATCACCAATGCGATCAATCGCAGCATTTCAGCGAATGTCGCGGGTAAAATTGAAGGTACGACGCACCCTGATGAACATGTTTTATATATGGCCCATTGGGATCATCTCGGCCTGACTTTCGCGCCGATTGGCGGCGGGGCCTCTAAAGATAATATCTCTAATGGTGCCGTAGATAATGCCACGGGCACAGGCGGTATGTTGGCGATTGCCGAAGCCTTTGCAAAAGCAGAAGCAAAGCCTGATCGCTCCATCATTTTTGTGGCGGTTACAGCAGAAGAATCCGGTCTTTTAGGGTCTGCCTATTACGCAGAAGACCCGCTTGTGCCGTTTAACAAAACCGTTGGCGGAATCAATATGGACGGGATGCTGCCAACTTCTCCGTCTAAAGACATTATTGTGATCGGCTATGGCGCATCAGAATTGGAAACCTTGCTAGACGTGGAAGCGAAAAAGCGCGGCAAATATTTGCGCCCTGATGCCGAACCAGAAAAGGGATATTTCTATCGCTCAGACCATATCTCGCTGGCCAAAAAAGGCGTGCCGATGCTTTATGCCGATAGCGGGATTGATCTGATTGACGGCGGCGAAGCCGCGGGCCTTGCGGCGGTCGAAGACTATACAAAGAACCGTTATCACAAGCCAGCGGATGAATATTCCGACGACTGGGATTTAACCGGGCTCTTGGAGACCATGGAAATGTTCCGGGATGTCGGCGCGGCCATGGCCTATTCAGATATTCAACCAAACTGGTTTGAAGGAAATGAATTCCGTGCCCTGAGAGACGCACAAATGGCGGAGTAATTCTTTGCTAGAGTTAATTAAGAAAAAGCCCGGTCAATTGATCGGGCTTTTTTATTGGTCACTTTGGTCCAGGAGGGGACATAGTGTCGCAATTCAGTTTACAATAGAAAATACTGATTAAATTACAAAGTAAGATTGAGGCTCAAAGTGAATACATTTAAAATGATTGGAAGCGTTATCGTCTGCACTGCTTGTGTATCAATCGCTTACTGGCTCGGCTTAATCTTATTTTCATTTCAAACTTTAGTGATTCAAAATGATAGCGATACACCAATCACAATCATGGTTTATGATCTATCGTGGACAGTCGAAATTGACGAGAGAGCGGTTAAGCGTTTTCGATCAAATAAAGGCGATACCCATTTTATCATCTTAAATTCAAATACGCAGGATATAGTCGGCAACGCGGCATATCTGACCAATAGTTCCCCAATGTGTAATGTGATTATTGTCCAAGACCAACTTAATTACGAAGTCGACACGGAACTCAGGTCGTTTTGCCATCTCACGCATTGGTAAATCTCTATGTTTACCTTTGCGCAAATTAAGTCTAGCAACTGTAACTAAAAATTGAACCTAACAACTATCGGCATAGGATACTCACACCGATGTCAGGTGTAGCGGTACCAATCACCGCCTCAATCACAAGGCTTAGAGCGCATATCTCCTGGCCCCGGCGACAAGTCTGTGAAATCCAACGCTTGCTGATGATCTCTTGCTTCTTGCACATAATGGGCGGCGCCCATGAGGGCCATTTTGTCTTCGCCTTCACGCAGGTCGCGCATTTTTCTGGCGGGGAGGCCGCCCCACATTTGCCCTGTGGGGACAATTTTTTTCGGCCCTAAAAAACCGCCTGCAGCGAGGAAGCCGCCGCTTTCCACGACTGAGCCATCAAGCATAGTGGCGCACATGCCGACAAAACCGCCATCCTGCACTGTCGCGCCATGGAGCATGCATTTATGCCCGACCAAGGCGTTGCGCCCAATAATAGTTGGTAGACCCCCTATTTCTGGCGCATCCACATGGATGATGGTCCCGTCCTGAACATTCGAGCCATCGCCAACGACAATTTTGTTCATATCGGCGCGCAGGACGCATCCATACCAAACGCTGGCATTTTCGCCGATTTCAACATCGCCGATGAGAACGGCCCCCGGCGCAATAAAGGCCGAGGGATGGATTTGTGGGTGCTTGCCTTTAAAGGGCAGAATAAGAGCTTTCATAGGCCAACAATAACTTTGATGAGCCTAACCGTCCATGCCCTCATCCATATTATCCTCTTCGTCGCGCTCTTTTGGCTGACGATCAGGGTCATTCCAGCGATAAATGGCGGTTATTAAACAGCGCTCTGGGGGCTGGCCCACATTATCTACAAAAATATCTTCAGAAACGAGAAGCCTGTCGCCTCGGCTTAGACACCCTGCCCGTTCCACCAAGCCAATGCTTTGAGCATTTTCCAATTGAAAACAGCCGCGTGTTTCAAGCAAAAAACGCTCCCGCGAATTCTTGCGAACCACAACCGTATTGCGCGTCGTCTCACCAAACCCATTAAGCCCCCCGGCAAAACAAATTCGGTTGACCTGCTCACCTTTACCAGCTTTCAGCCGAGCCGCTTCTTCGGCTTTAGCTTCGGCTCGCTCTTCCGGTGTTGCGCAACCAACGAGCATGATGCAACCAAACGCCGCCGCTGCCATTTTGATTAGGGATAAATCTCTCATATTAGTCTCCTCGTATTAACACGCCAACATATCACGATTAGTGTTGGTTCCCTACGGAGACGAGAAACTATTTGCGCGATGTAAACGATCCCATTGATCACTTTTTTGCAAAAATGTGAGTTTCGCGATTAAAAATCGCAACACTTTGTTGAAAGCGGCATCCGCAAAACGACGATCCGCGCTCGCCGTCGCACGATATTCAGTCGGGGCGAAAGCGCTGCTCTCCTGCTCATTCAACATTTTTCTGATCCTGCCTGCTGCACAAGCGGTCTCAATTGTGTACGCTATGAGGATATAATCAGTTTCAGGAAATGCCCCTATGTCAGATCAGTCAATTCTTTCGGTGCGAGACCTCAAAATCAGCTTCACGACCCCTGATGGCCTTGTTGAAGCGGTTCAAGGGATCAGTTTTGATATTGCAGCGGGCGAATGTGTTGGGATTGTTGGCGAAAGTGGCTCTGGCAAAAGCCAGACATGTCTCGCAGCTCTTGGGCTGGTGGCTTCAAATGGCAAGGTGACCGGGGAAGCGCTTTATCGCGGTGAAGATTTGCTGACCATGTCCGCCAAAAAAAGACGCGAGATTAGTGGTGATAAAATCTCGATGATTTTCCAAGACCCTTTAACGTCTTTAACGCCCCATATGACCATCGGCAAACAAATGCGCGAAGTGTTGTCCTTGCACAAAAATCTACATGGCGATGACGCCATAAAGCGCTGTATTGCTTTATTGGAGCAAGTGCGCATTCCAGAAGCGGCGCGGCGGTTGAACCAATTCCCCCACGAATTATCTGGCGGGATGCGCCAACGCATCATGATTGCCATGGCTCTTTTGGGAGACCCGGATTTGATCATTGCTGACGAGCCGACAACAGCATTGGATGTAACGGTGCAAGCTCAAATTTTGGATATTTTGCGCGACTTACAGCAAGAGCAAAACACTGCCATTGCTTTAATCACCCACGATATGGGCGTTGTCGCGCGAATGTGTGATCGTGTTCTGGTGATGCGTCAGGGGCGATTTGTTGAAACAGGCACGGCAGATGACGTTTTTTATACGCCGCAACATGATTATACCAAAATGCTGCTCGACGCGATGCCCCGCATTGACCAACCAATGCGCGAGGGTCGCCCGCAAATTGCGCCGCTGGCCAAAGACGCCAAACCTTTGCTGGAAGTCGATCAGGTAAAAGTGCATTTCCCGGTGAAGACCGGGGGCGGATTATTTGCCAAAACCAAGCCCCTCCGCGCAGTGGACGGCGTAAGCTTCACCTTATCCGAAGGGGAAACCCTTGGCGTGGTCGGCGAAAGTGGCTGCGGCAAATCCACTCTCGCCCGCGCCGTTCTCCAATTTGCGCCAATCAAAAAAGAAAAAGGGGATGCGCCTGTGGTCTGGCTCGGCAAAGATCTCACGAGTTTGGACAAAACAGATATTCGCGATTTACGCAAAGATTTTCAGATCGTGTTCCAAGACCCTCTCGCTGCCTTAAATCCACGCATGACTATTGGTCGTTCAATCGCTGAGCCCTTATTGGTTCATAAAAAAGAGATGAGTGCGGAAGGTCGCGAGGCCGAAGTTCGGCGTATGCTGGACCGTGTTGGGCTAGATCAATCCATGCTCAACCGGTATCCCCACGAGCTTTCTGGCGGACAAAACCAGCGCGTGGGTATTGCCCGCGCCATGATTCTCCAGCCTGAAATGGTGATCTGTGATGAAGCGGTGAGTGCGCTGGATGTTTCCGTGCAAGCGCAAATTATTGACCTACTGATTGATCTGCAAAATGAATTTGGCATGGCGCTGATCTTTATCAGCCATGATCTATCAGTGGTCCGCGAGGTTTCGCACCGGGTGATGGTGCTTTATCTTGGGCAAGTCGTTGAACTTGCGAGCCGCGACGCGATTTATGAGGATGCCCGGCACCCTTATACTAAAGCGTTGATCTCGGCGGTGCCCACGCCAGACCCAAAACTGGAACGCGCAAAGCCCCGTATTCAGTTGCAAGGCGACTTACCCTCCCCAATGGATAGCCGCGCGCCTTTGCGTTTTTTGAAATCTAAAATGATTGATGATGCTGACGCCGACCAATATCGCCCTAAGTTAATCGAAGTCTCCCCTGGACATTTTGTTGCGGAGTTTGATGAGGTTGAAGAAGTTGCATGACAAAACTGACGGGGTTTGACCCTGATAATTTGACCGAGGCCAATATTTCAGAAGTGGTTGAACTGGCGTGGGATGATGAAACATCTTTTGACGACATCAAAGCCTCAACCGGCTTGTCCGAGCCTCAGGTGATTTCGATCATGCGCGGTCATATGAAACCCTCCAGCTTTCGAATGTGGCGCAAGCGGGTGAGTGGTCGCAAAACCAAGCATGAAAAAATGTGAGTTTATTTGCCCGTGATCAGTTTACGGGCGACCTCACTTAGCTCGCCATTCGTCGCCAGAACAGAGCCTTTAAGATGCGGTTGCCCGCCATCTTTATCAATCTCGCCAATAATGCCCCCAGCTTCCTGAACAAGCACCAACCCGGCGCAGACATCCCAAGGCTCCAACCCTCGTTCCCAATAGGCGTCAAACCGGCCCATCGCGACCATCGCCAAATCCAGTGATGCCGCCCCAAAACGTCGAATACC
>CALLVA010000036.1 GCA_938010655.1 uncultured Parvularculaceae bacterium
GCCTCGTGCTTCTGGCGTCTTTTGATATTGAGCTGCCGTTAACAGGGCATCGACCTCTTCAGAAGAGAGTATTTTGGGCAAAGGCCGAGATGTTTTTGGCCGGTCAATGCCTTCTGCCGGATTATCTCCGCGAATATTTTCTGCCAGTAGAAAACCATAAAACTGTCGAAGTGCCGATACGCAAAGGGCCGCTGTCGCAGTCGATTTTCCTTCTCTCGTCATCCTCGCCAAGTAACCACGAATATGATCGCTGGTTGCATCGCGCACTTTCGTCGGGGCAATAAAAGCAGCGAAACGGCCTATGTCTCTTCCATAATTTCTAATGGTACGTTGGGAAGCGCCGCGCTCCACCACCATCATTTCTAGGAAATTATCAACAACCCCATCCAAAGGCGGTAATTCACTGACAGAGGGGGCTTTGGCCTGCATGCTCACTCCTATGGCTTCACCCTCGGAATGGCGATGCCGTTAATCTTGCGCGGCCCTTTTGGTTTAGGCGCCACGGTTTTGTTTTGAGACACCAAATTAGCTGACGCTAATTTGATCACCTGTGGCAACTCTTCGCTCAAGACATGATCAAAAGCCAAGTCTGCCACAGCGTTCCCTAACCCTGCCGCATAAAGAGTTTGAAGCAAAATCACGTTTCTGAGATCAGTAAGCTCATCTTTTATTTCCAAACCAGAAGCCGCCAATGCTACTAAAGCGCTCTGCCCACGGATCTTTTGTGCCGTGGCGTCAAAACCTAGATTGACAATGCGAGCTAATTCTTCAGCCGCAACCCCCTGCCCCGTTTCAACCCGCGCAAGCGCTGCGCGATTAATCGATGGTAAGGTTATATCTAATTGAGAAGCTAGTGCAGCAGCATCCTCAGGATACTGAATAGACATTAACCTCAATAAACGCGATGTTGCATCTTTTGCAGTATTTGTCTGCTGTTGAGACAAAGCCAAAAGCCATTTTTGAGCCAATGATATGTCTTGCGACACAATACCTGCCAAAGCAAATTCTCTGGCATAGGGCGCATAATTTTCGACCATTTGTATGTTGCTAATCAATGGCGCATAGAGTTTTGCCAAAGCGATGAATCTTGTTTCAGACCCTGCCCCGCGCAGGGCTTCCCCTATTAAAGCATCCCGATCCAGAGCAAATTCTGGTGCTGTCATTTCGAGGGCCGCTTGATATACCAGAGGATCAATCAAGTAATTTTGGCGATTTTGCGCCATCAAATCTTTTGCTTGCGCCTTGCGTTCTGACGCAAATGTGAAGCTGGTGAACAAAGCTTCCATTTCTTTGACAGATAAAATGCCAAGACGAACCGCCTGCTCCGCCGCCAAAACCCGCGCTTGTTGTGGCGCTTTAACTTCTGTGGCCAACGCGCGCAACACTGCGCCTTCTGCTTGTTTCAAAGACGAAAGATCTATGCCGAGTTGTAATTGTCGTATCGCGGCATATTCAAACCCCGTGACGGGCCGAATGTCGCCGCCCAAAGCAACACCAGAAACCATTGCGCCGAAAAGTTTATCCTCTGCAGGAGATAGCAAGCCCCGCTCCCGCATCAACCCAAGTGTTAAATCCGCTGCCGCTGTTTCCCCTGTCGTTTTATAACAGATCAGGCGAAGCTTGAGCCAAAAGGGCTGATTGCGACCAGAATCCAATCCTGCATTGCGTTGGCACGCACCGAGCACGTCGCCGCGCATTAATTCGGCATACGCCACCACTTGCGATAATTCTGGCTCGCCAGAAAGCCCGCGCGCTAATTCTGCAATCGAAGCCGCATCTTCATAAAACCCGGCGCGCGCCAATATCATGAGTTTTTTAGCGGTGAGCGCATCTGTGCTACCTGCGGGCGCATCCGCCGGCGAAAGCAATGCGCGCTGCATGACCCGCAACATTGCAGGTTCGCTATAGCGCACAGGCACTTGCCCGAGCAGATAGTCCAAGGTTTCTACAGACGTCCCCTGCCACAAATCCCGTGGCAAGGCGCCTGTTTTGCTTGATAAAGTGCCGAGCGCAAAGCTGGTCTCGCCAAAGCTTTCCGTCTCCACCGCCACAGGCGCTTGATAGGTTCCTTGAGAAGTTTGCGCCGCAGCGCCGCCAGAAACTGACATCATGCTCGCAAGAAGAGCGCCGCCCCAAAATCGCTTACTCTTGTTCATTCAGCTCAATCTCCTGTTCGATCAATTGCGTCTCCGGCATCCGCCGATCCCCCATAATATAAAGGACGATCACGCCCAGCACAAAAAGCAGCGCCAAAAAGCCATAAAATCGCATTTCTTTTTCCTGTTCCAAAATCACCTTACCTTATAGCGTTGTTCCCTAGCCCGAGAAAAGGGCGGAAACACGACAGTTTGGTTAGGTAATCGGCATGTCATGTCTTAGAATAATTCTCGATCCGAACCACCGTTAAAAATTGCAACTTACTTCTTCCTAAAAACGTGCGGATAAGGACCATGGGAGAAGTATAAATTTTGTCGAAGATATTGAGTTTAAGCGAGACAAACCCGATATTTACATTCCCCCAAGATCGGAAATGCTCTACAGAGCTTTATTATGCCTCGAAAATCGACTTCTTCTGCTGCCTCTCTTCTTTTGCCAAACAAAACCATTGTATTGATTGGCCTGATGGGGGCTGGCAAATCTACGGTGGGGCGGCGGCTCGCCTCCCATATCGGCCGTTCTTTTAAAGACGCGGATACAGAGATCGAAAAAGCGTCTGGCATGAATGTGTCTGACTATTTTTCAACCTATGGCGAACCAGCCTTTCGCGAAGGCGAAGCCCGCGTAATTGAGCGCTTGCTGGAAGGCCCGCCCATCGTGCTTGCCACGGGCGGCGGCGCTTTTATGACTGAGACCACACGCAACCTTATTCAAGAAAAAGCTCTTTCCATCTGGCTGAAAGCAGATATTGATGTGCTTGTTCAACGCACCGCAAAACGAGACACGCGCCCCTTGCTGAAACAAGGCAATCCGCGCGACATTCTTGATAAGCTCATGGCAGAACGCGGTCCGGTTTATGCGCAAGCCCATATCAGCGTGGAAAGCAGCGACAAACCTCATAAAATCACCGTAGACCGTATCGTGTCTGCCCTTGCCACATATGAAGACCGCTCATGACTTCTGCTCTGCCTAACATCGCCCATACCGTTTCCGTCGGACTTGGCCTGCGTTCCTATGATATTCTGATCGGCAATGGATTGCTGGCCCATGTGCCAGACCTGATTCAGCCGCTTTTGAAACGCCAAAAAGTGGTGATCGTGACAGATCACGGCGTCGCCGCGCATCATTTGCCGGTGTTGAAAGACGCTTGCGAGAAGGCTGGGCTTGAGACCCACACTGTGGATATGCCTTCTGGCGAAGGCAGTAAAAGTTTTTCCATGCTGGAAGCACTGCTGGATAATCTGATTGCGTTGGACGTAGATCGGTCTGACTTGATCCTCGCCCTTGGCGGCGGCGTTGTTGGGGACATTACGGGCTTTGCGGCTTCTATTTTGCGCCGGGGCTGTCGTTTTGTGCAAATTCCCACCACGCTTCTGGCTCAAGTGGACAGCTCCGTTGGTGGCAAAACGGCGGTCAACGCCAAAGCGGGCAAAAACCTCATTGGCGCATTTCATCAGCCGAGCATGGTCATCGCTGATATTGAAACCCTCGACACACTTCCCCCGCGCCAGCTTCGAGCGGGCTATGCGGAAGTCGTAAAATATGGGCTGATTGATGACCCGGCCTTTTTCAATTGGTTGGCAGAAAATGGTCAAGCTTTGCTGGAAGGCGACCAAGCCTTGCGCGCAGAAGCTGTGCGACATTCTTGTGCTGCTAAAGCGCGGATTGTTGAAGAGGACGAAACCGAAACGGGCCGCCGCGCCCTTTTGAACCTCGGCCACACTTTTGGCCACGCCTTCGAAGCTGCCACAGGATATTCTGACAAGCTCTTTCATGGCGAAGCGGTCGCCCTCGGCATGGGCCTCGCCCATGATTATTGCGCTGAAAATGGCCTCTGCCCCGCCAGCGACGCCGCCACTGTCCGACATCATTTGCAAGCTGTGGGCTTGCCCGCCACCGTCAGTGATCTCAATAATCTCAGTGGCTTGGAGACGGACGCTCAGTTTTTGATGGAAGCAATTGCGCAAGATAAAAAAGTTTCTGGCGGCAAACTGACCTTTATTCTCACAAAAGGCCTCGGCAAGGCCTATATTGCTAAAGATGTAGACCCTGCCCCAGTTCAAGCGTTCCTCACCCGGCATTTGGCTGCCGCGACTTAACCGACCATCCTGACAGGATACCTGCCCCGTGACTTTGACGATTATTATTATTATTTTGCTCCTCGGATTATCGGGGTTTTTCTCTGGTTCTGAAACAGCGCTGACCGCAACATCCGAAGCGCGCATGCGAACTTTGGAAGACCAAGGCAATAAGCGCGCGTCGCGCGTTACCAAATTGATCGGTGACAAAGAAAGCTTGATCGGGGCCATTTTGCTGGGGAACAATCTCGTCAATATTTTGGCCTCGGCTTTGGCCACCTCCTTGATCACTTCTGTGATGCCCGGCAGTGGCGGTATTGCGGCGGCAACTGCGATTATGACCATTCTCGTGCTTGTCTTTTCTGAAGTGATGCCGAAAACGGCGGCGATTGCGCGACCAGAGAAATTCGCCATGTTTGTCTCTCCGGTGATGACGGTTGTCGTGAAAATTCTCTCGCCGATTACAGCGGTGGTGCAATTCATTGTGCGCAATACGCTGCGCACTTTCGGTCTGAATGTTTCTGAAGATGGGAATGTCCTTTCTGCGACGGAAGAATTGCGCGGTGCGATTGATCTGCACCATGAAGGCGGACGCGTTGACAAAGATACGCGAGACGTTATTCGCGGCGCATTGGAGTTGGACGATATCCGCGTTGATGAAATTATGGTCCATCGCAAATCTATGCAGATGATTGATATTGCAAGGCCCTCTCGCGAAGTCATCGAAGAGGTTCTTGATAGTCAGTATACGCGCATCCCGCTTTGGCGGGACGATCCGGATAATGTGGTTGGTGTGCTCCATGCCAAAGACCTGCTGCGCGCCCTTTGGGAAGCGGGCAATGACCCGACCAAAATCCGCCTCTCCCGCATTGCTCGGAAGCCCTACTTCATTCCTGAGACCACAACTTTGCAAGAACAGCTTGATATGTTCCAAGCCAATCAGCTGCATTTCGCGTTGGTGGTGGATGAGTATGGCGCGTTGCAAGGTTTGGTGACGCTGGAAGATATCCTCGAAGAAGTGGTTGGGGAGATTGAAGACGAATATGATGCCCCTGTCCAAGGCGTGCGCATTCAATCTGATGGCTCGCTTCATGTGGATGGCGATGTGACCATCCGCGATCTGAACCGCAGCCGAGATTTCCGCATGCCTGACGAAGAAGCCGTAACAGTGGCCGGGCTTGTGATCCATGAAAGCCAGTCTATTCCTGAAATTGGCCAAATATTCTCTTTCCACGGTTTTCAATTTGAAATCTTGAAACGTCATCGCAACCAAATCACGCTTTTGCGGGTCACGCCTCTCGCTCCCACTGAGGATACGCCTTCATGACCCCCCGTGCCCCTGGCAAACATGCATTAACCTTTCTATTCATCACGGTACTGATTTCCATGATCGGCATGGGGGTCATCATCCCCGTATTGCCAACATTGATTCAAGAACTGACAGGCTTGGATGAAAGTGCCGCTGCGCCTTATGGCGGCTATCTTTTGCTGGTCTATGCGATCATGCAATTTTTTATGTCGCCAATTTTGGGGGGTCTATCTGATCGGTTTGGTCGTCGTCCCATCATCCTCTTTTCCCTAGGGGCTTATGCACTGGACTATGCGTTAATGGCTTTTGCGCCCAGCTATGCGTGGTTGTTTTTGGGCCGTGTTCTCGCTGGTGGTTTTGCGGCAACTTATTCTACCTCCATGGCGTATATTGCGGATATCTCGACACCAGAAGAACGCGCAGGTCGCTTTGGTATGATCGGCGCTGCTTTCGGCCTTGGTTTTATTGTCGGCCCCGCTTTGGGCGGCTTCTTGGGCGATCCCTCTTTCACTGTCACGTTGAACAATTGGCTCGGCATTGTCGGCACGTCGCTAAATTCGGGGTTAGAAACATGGCTGCAGGAAAATGCACCCCGCCTGCCTTTCATGCTCGCCTCGTTCCTCGCCTTTTGTAATGTGACCTATGGTTTTTTCGTTTTGCCCGAAACCCTAACAAAAGAGCGAAGACGGTCCTTTAATCTGAGCAGGGCAAATCCGGTGGGGAGCCTTATTCAAGTTGCCAAATACCCCATGGTTCTTGGTGTGCTGATTGCTTATTTCATGATGCAAGTGGCTCATAACGCACTGCCGGCAATTTGGTCTTGGTATACAGAAGCCAAATTTGACTGGACCCCCAGAAGCATTGGCTGGTCCCTTGCCTTTGTTGGGGTCACTGCTGCAATCGTTCAAGGCGGTTTGACCCGCCGGGTCATTCCTAAAATTGGCGAGCCGAAAGCTGCAATGATCGGCATTGCCGCCATGACAGCGTCTTTCATCGGCTATGCCTTGTTTAGCCCTTCTGGGGGGTATGTTTATTTTTGGATTCTTGTAGGCGCCGTTGGCGGGTTCACCATGCCTGCCATGCAAGGGATCATGTCCAGAGCGGCACCGCCAGACGCCCAAGGCGAACTCCAAGGCGCCATCTCAAGTGTAATGAGCATCTCCATGGCGATCAGCCCCATCACCATGACCAATGTCTTTAGTCATTATACGGACCCGGAAAGAGACATATATTTTCCCGGCGCTCCAATGTTATTGGCGGCCATTGTCCT
>CALLVA010000037.1 GCA_938010655.1 uncultured Parvularculaceae bacterium
TATGAAGATTGGTCACATTACCTGCCCTGCAATCGCGCTGTTGCTATTGCTTGTGAAAAAATTGAAGAGCCCATTCCCTTTACTAAAGCAACGGCAAAAACATCCGGCTGGCAATGGCGTATTCCGCTCCAAAGCAGGACGGGCAACGGACATGTTTATTGCAATAAATTTATAAGCGATGACGAAGCGCTTGCGACCTTAAAAGAAGGGCTTGATGCCCCCACCATATCGGACCCGAATTTTCTACGTTTCGTAACGGGGAAACGCAAAAAAGTTTGGAACAAGAATGTGGTCGCCATTGGGCTGGCGGCTGGTTTTATGGAACCTTTGGAATCCACCTCTATCCATATGATTCAATCTGGCATTTCGCGGTTAATGTCTGTTTTCCCAGACAAACATTTCAACGAAGCGGATATGAACCACTATAATGATCGAACCAGATTTGAATATGAACGCATTCGAGATTTCCTCGTCTTGCATTACAAAGCAACAGAGCGCGACGATAGTCCATTCTGGGATCATTGCCGCACGATGGACATTCCAGATAGTTTACAGGATAAATTTGATTTCTATCAGGAAAATGCACGCATTTATCGCCACGACAATGAACTCTTCAATGAGGTAAGCTGGTTCGCCGTGATGCATGGTCAGGGCATTAAGCCGAAGCGATATCATCCGTTTGCAGATTTATTGCCTGATGATGAACTCAGAAATAGGCTGTCACAGCTTAAAACTGTGACAGACAAATGCGCAAATTATATGCCGACCCACCAAGCCTTTATTGATCAGCATTGTAAGTCCGGCTGACCCGCTTACTCAGTGTAATCAATATACGCCGCGGACCAGAAGAAGGGCGCATTCCAATTAATGGTGAGCTCGTTCAACGCCCAAGCGTTGATATCGTCCGCCCAACAGGTTTGGGCTTCGCATTGACCAACCATTTTTGAAGAAACAGGCCCGATCATCAAAGAATTGTTGGGCCCACCAGACAAAATACCAGAAGGGGCGAGCGGATAGGTCGGGTCGACCTGATACGCCCAGAATCGGTGATGCGGATTCCGCATTGGGCGGTCCCCATATCCCGTTACATAAGATTGATCCATTGGATTGCGCCCAAATATATAATCCATATTGGCGCGCATGCCTGCAAGATATTGAGGATCATCACTGAGGTGATGCGCCGTACCAAGCACCATGCTGACATTTGCAACTTCTCCAAGAGACCCCCATGTCCATTTCTCTCTAGCAAAGGGTATGGCATAAGCCTCTTGATCAATCTGCGTCATATATCCATCCGCAAGCGTCACAATTGCATCAGCCGCCGCTTTTGCTTCTGGGTTATCTTCCGCAAGCGCTACGGTAAGACTGATCGTGCCGAGGGGCTGGTTCCGGTTCCAGCCTGGCGAAGCACTTGCCGGTGTTGGCCACACATCTAAAGCAGCGCGCGCCACAAGCATTTCTTTGCGAAATACTTCATCCGTAGTCGTTGCATATAATTCAGCTGCCGCCCAATAAAATGCCTGACGTGGATCTGTACTATCATACGGCCCACCGCCATCGAAATTATTGAAGGAGTGAGCATCCGGCACCCGTTTCGCCGCAGCGTAAGCGCGCTTCGCAGCGGTCTCGCATTTAGTCGAAAAAGCAGGATCAACGTCTTTATATACCCGGGCACATTGCGCAGCCACAGCTGCTAAATTTAAAGTCGCAGTTGTGGATGGCGGAAATAATGCGCGTTCTGATGTGTTCTCATGGGGGGCCAAAGGCAAGCCAGTCCATTTAACATCCGTAATTTTATGATGCACCATACCACTGACATCTGTCTGACGCAGCTTCAGGTCTTTCAAATCTTCAGGCGGTGTTCCTCTGAAAATTGACATGCTATTGCCATCAGGAATTTGCATCGACAGCATAAATTCCACGTTCCACCGCGCTTCATCCAAGAGATCATTGACTCCATTTCCTGCTTCCGGCAACGCCATTTTGCCATCGCCTATCGAAGGGTCAGCAGACGCAACTTCGTAATAGTTCAATAACGTCCATGTCGAGATGCCCGCATTAGTGATATATTTGCCGTGGTCACCAGCATCATACCAGCCGCCTGTGGTATTTAATTCATGATCGCAGCCGGGCCAAGAAACCCCATTTTGATCTTCACCCTTATAGCATGTCACAATTTCAGAGACATCTCCCGCAGGTCGCGCCAAGTCTGGTCGTTCAACATATTTTTCCAAAATATCGATAGCCGCTCTGGATTGATAAAAATAATTCAACGCAGATTTTTTAACATCTGTATAAAGATTTTTTTGTATATTGAACGGAAACGATTTTTCGCGCCCTACAGAAAGAACATACCCTTCCCCAAGGGTCGTAAAATTTGAAAAATCAATGTGATGGACATGTTGAGCAGACCCACCATGAAGGCCGATAACTTGGCTTTCACCGGTTGCGACTTTGCTGCCGCTGCCGTCAATAAGAGACCAAGACACAGGGGATGTTGATTTTTCAACCAATATCGCCAATTTGGCGTGATCAGGGTGATACCCAAGTTGGTTGACATGTACCTTATTCAAGGAGACAGAACTCACTTTAGCAATTGGATCACTCAACACCTTGCTTTCTTGAGGCGTCGCGCAACTTGTCGCTAAGGCTGTTACAATACTGAAGAGAAATATTTTTTTCATTTCAAAAGACCTAACCAATTTTCCAATTTTCTAAAGTCGACCAGACTGCAACAGATCTGCCGCATAATGCGCGGCACGCGCAGAAAAAGCCATATAGGTGAGCGAAGGGTTTTGCGTGGCACTAGATGTCATGAAGGCACCGTCTGTAATAAACAGATTATCAATCTCATGACTTTGGTTCCATTTATTGAGCACAGATTGTGACGGATCATTGCCCATTCGGGCCGTACCCATTTCGTGAATATAGGAACCAGGTGTTGAGACACCAACATCTTCGCGTTTTGGTGCTTGGACGTGGGTCAGTCCTAATTTGTCAAACATCTCAATCGCATCGTCATAGGCAGCCAAAATTAATTTTTGCTCGTTCTCACCATAGGTCGCTTCGATATAGGGAAGAGGCAAGCCCCATTGATCCTTTTTCGTTTTATGGGGTGTGATGCGGTTTTCTGGATTGGGCAGAACTTCTCCATACGGATGAAGCGCAATGCGCCAATCCCGCGGTGTTCTGTTTTGCTCTTTAAATGCTGCGCCAAGGCCGGGCCGCTTGCCGCTCCATCCGATTTGTTGATAATAAACCTGATAAGCAAAACCCCGTTGATAATCTTGGTCCGTCTCCGTAATATTGCCATAGCGGGGCAAATAGCTAACGGTTGGTCGACGACCATAAACTGTTTTACCATCAAAATCTTTGAGGGTCGCCCACATCACTGGTCCGCCCACATGGTCCATAATATTACGGCCCAGTTGATCAGATTGATTGGCAAGGCCACGCGGATTTTCTGGCGTCGCAGAATTTTGCAAAATCAATGCTGACGTCAAAGCAGAGGCATTGAGGAACACCATTTTCGCCGTCACTGTTTTGGGCTCTTTGGTCAGCGCATCAATATATCGCACCCCCGTCACGCGTTTTGTTGTATTGTCATATTCAAGTGAATGAACAATGGCATTAGGTTGCAGCGTTAAATTTCCCGTGCGTTCCGCCGCTGGAATAGTGGAAGAGTTTGAAGAGAAATAGGCGCCATAGCTACAACCATGAAAACACATATCTCGCGCCTGACATGCGCCGCGCCCTAAAGCTTTTTGTTCTTCGGTCGCCACCCGCAAATTGGCGGACCGACCAATGGTCAATCTCCGTGTCGGCCATTTTGCTTCCAAGCGCTGTTTAAACTCTTTTTCAGCACACGTCATTTCAAACGGCGGTAGGAATTTTCCGTCTGGAAGCTGCGCAAGGCCTTCTTTCATGCCGGAGACGCCAATGAATTCTTCGACTTTATCATACCAAGGCGAAATTTCTGCATATCGCACGGGCCAATCTATACCAGTGCCATCTTTTTTGTTCGCCCCAAAATCATAGTCAGACAAACGATAGCTCATCCGTCCCCAGATTAAAGAGCGCCCCCCCACTTGATATCCACGATACCACGTAAATGGTTTTTGTTCTGGCGTTGCATAAGGGTGATCAGAATCTTTGACCCATAAATGCTTATTTGATTCACGCATCGCATAGACATTGCCCTGAATCGGATAATCCGCGAGTTTCTCTGCCGGGTTTAATCGGTCAAAATGCGGGCGTTCCCAAGGGGGTTCTGTATCCGAATAATCTTTTGCCGGGTCAATCGGACCGCCCCTCTCCAGCACGAGCACTTTGAGGCCGCGTTCACATAATTCCTTGGCGACCCATCCCCCAGAAATGCCTGACCCGACAACAATTGCATCAAACTCTGCCATAAATAGTCCTCTTCAGACACAGCGTATCAAAAAATGAGTGCTTTCAGCAAGCTATACGGATGCCCCACCAAGAGAAGCGCTGCAATGAGGCTTTCTAATATGCAAGATAAGAAGACTTTTGCTGACATCTTATCCAACACCAAAGAGAGCAGTCGTCCAAAAGCCGATCCGAGCCAAACAAGGCCTGTAAACACAAAACAGATGGATATGCCCGTAAATATAGGCACGACCCCAAGCACGATCATGATGCCGCCAAATGTCGCTCGAAATTCTGACAGGCTTTCTCTTTCGACAGGATGTAGCCCTGTCATGGCAGCAACATGTTTTGGAAAGAACAATCCAAGGCACCCCAAAATCACGGTGAGCCCTGCGCCAAACAGATTGAAATAGTCCGCCCAGAAGCTGATCATGCGCACCCTTTGAGGTTCACAATGCGTTTGCGACTGGCCGGAAATTGGTCGAGTTTTGCTTCCGGGCGTATGGGGCGGGGCACAAGATCACCGCCGCAATTTGGGCAAATATGGTCCATACCGCCAGCGCATCTTGCGCAAAAGGTACATTCAAACGTGCAAATCCTTGCGGCCGGGCTTTGAGGGGGTAAATCCCGATCACAACATTCGCAATTTGGCCTAAGCTCTAGCATTTATGACGGCAATTCCGATTTCAAACGACCCGAAAGGGACCGAAAATAGGGTGACACTGACGCGATTTTCGATCCGCTATAAATCGGAAATACACTAATTTGTATAGCGTTTCGCTTCCATCCGAGCAATAGCCCGGCAATGCACCTCATCTGGCCCATCCGCCAGACGCAAGGTCCGCTGCCCGGCATACATATAGGCAAGCGGCGTATCTTCTGAAACACCAGCGCCGCCATAGGCCTGGATCGCATCATCAATGATTTTCAACGCCATGGTCGGCGCCGCCACTTTGATCATCGCAATCTCGGCCTTGGCCACTTTATTCCCAACAGTATCCATCATCCAGGCCGCCTTCATGCAGAGCAGGCGATTCATTTCAATATCAATCCGGGCTTTGGCGATGCGCTCATCCCACACAGAATGTTCAATCACGCGCTTGCCAAATGCTTCACGCGAAGCAAGGCGTTTGACCATCAATTCCAAGGCGCGCTCTGCTGCGCCAATCGTACGCATACAGTGGTGAATCCGCCCAGGGCCAAGCCGTCCTTGGGCAATTTCGAACCCACGACCTTCGCCGAGCAGGATATTTTCCTTCGGCACGCGCACATTTTTCAGCTCGACTTCCATATGACCATGCGGCGCATCATCATATCCAAACACTGGTAGGTGCCGCTTCACGGTCACGCCCGGCGTATCTGCGGCCACCAAAATCATGCTTTGTTGCTGATGGCGGGGGGCTGATTTGTCGGTTTTGCCCATGACAATATAAATCTTGCAGCGTGGATCGCCCGCCCCGGAGGACCACCATTTGCGGCCATTGATCACATAATGATCGCCATCAGGCTTGATCTCAGTTTCAATATTTGTGGCATCAGACGACGCCACATCTGGCTCTGTCATCAAAAATGCGGAACGAATCTCTCCATCCAATAATGGCTTGAGCCATTTTTTCTGATGCTCTTCTGTGCCATAGCGCGAGAGCACTTCCATATTGCCCGTGTCTGGCGCGGCGCAATTGAAGACTTCAGAGCCAATATATGAACGACCCATAATTTCAGCCAAGGGCGCATAATCAGCATTAGACAACCCAGCCCCAAATTTTGAATCCGGGTGAAACAGGTTCCACAGGCCTTCCTCTTTGGCTTTGGCTTTTAGCTCATCCATGATCGGTGGCACTTTCCAGCGCCCCTCCGGTCCAAAGGCTTCATGCTGGCGGAAATATTCCTTTTCGCCGGGAATAACGTATTTTGCCATAAAGGCTTCAACACGAGCGATGTAGTCTTTGGCGAGGGGGGAAAGCTCAAAATCCATTTTCGTCTCCTTAAATCTTTGGGGGAGTGTAACAGGGTGTGGCTGAGGGAAAAGGCAGAATGACAGTTGGCCCGGCTCATTTCTCCCCAATGAATTTAGGGTCGATCTGGACGTTTTTGCGAAAAGCTCATAGGGTCGCCGCGAATCAATAAGGGCTTATTAGTATGCGTTTCCCGCTTTCCACTTCTCTCGTCAGTTTGGCTCTCATCACGGCGGCCTCGGCACAAGATGAGATTGTGGTCACCGCCACAAAATTACAGGTGCCAGTGAATGAGATCGGGGCGAATGTGACGCTTATTGACGGGGACATCCTCTCTGAGAGCGATAGCGGCGAAGACTTGGCCACTTATGTGGCTGGGCTTCAGGCGGCCGTGGCCAATGGCAACCAGATTTCTTTTCAGATTCGCGGCATTGGCGCTGTTGATCATCAAGCCCTGACCCCGACAGCCGCCGCCGTTTATGTTGACGGCGTTTTTCAAGCGACAAATGTACAAACCGGCCCGTTACTTTTTGATGTGGCCAGAGCCGAAGTATTGCGCGGGCCCCAAGGCACGCTTTATGGCCGCAATGCCACCGCCGGGGCGATTAATTTTACGTCGGTCAAACCGGGGCAAGACCGCACGGGCTATGTCACGGCTGAATTAGGGGATTTTGACCGGGTCAATATCAACGCTGCTGCTACCTTGCCTGCAAATGACAAACTCTCCTTCCGGCTCGCCGGGCGCTATCTTACCCAAGGGCCATTGCTTGAGAATGTTGTTACCGATGAAAGCGTCATCGCCCCGGCAGAAGCAGGCGGCGAACGAGATGAATTTGGCTTGCGCTTGATCAGTGTCTACACCCCAGACGATGTGACGGAAATGACTTTTAACGTTCATTATGCAGAAGATAATGGCATCAACCCAGCGCCGCGCAATGAAGGGCTTGATCTTGATGACCACCAAATTTCTGTAGGTCCAGACGGTATTCAACAAACAGATAATGCTTTTGGTGGCGGCAGTATTGAGGTGAAAACACAATTTGGAGAATTTGATTTTTATTCACTCTCCGCTGTTGAATCTTATAGTCAAAATTATGGTTTTGACTTTGCCGCCCTCCCCGGTTTTTTCGGCGGACAAACAGCCAATCTGGCTTATGACCGTAATTTCTCTCAAACCAGTCAAGAATTTCGTCTGTCCAAGGATGATGAGCGTGGCTCTTCGCTTCTCGGGGTCTATTTAGAACAGGAAAAATTCGATCAAGAATATCTTGTTTGGTGTGGCGCCTTGGATCAAAACACTCTTGTTGGCTCTTGTAATTATATCGCAGCATCACGCCGCGTGGGCGCGAACCCAACGCCAGATGGGGCCAGCGCCTCCACGCTTCAATCACTGATCGATCAAGATCGAACAACCGCAGCTTTGTTCACTTTCCACGCAAGAGAAATCACCGAACGCCTCAACATAACCGCTGGTTTGCGTTTGACCCATGAGACCATTGAAGGGTCTGGCGAAGGACGTCATATTTTTGATGATGGAACAACAGGGTTGAATAATCAGCTTGAGACAGATGCTGATGGCAACCAAATTGTCGTTGGCGAAGCCAAGGGCGAAAACGAAATTGAAGAAACGCGACTCAACGGCCAGCTTGGTTTGACTTATGAATTAAGTGATGCAGCGCTTGCCTTCCTCTCCTTTTCCAATGGCTATAAAAGCGGCGGCTTTAATGGCGAAGTGATCAATAATGCGAGCCATTTTGATGATGAAGGATTGTTTGGCGCTGAAACTGTCAATACGGGTGAAATCGGTATTAAATTCACAAGAGGCAATAGTAACGCTTCAGCCACCGCCTTTTATAATGCGTATAATGATCCACAAGCACGTTTCTTTCAGCAAGTAACATTGGAAAATGGCGATGTCATTGGCTTAAATTCTTTGTCGAATTTCGATAGTGCGGAATCGTTCGGCCTTGATTTGGCAGCTTCCAC
>CALLVA010000038.1 GCA_938010655.1 uncultured Parvularculaceae bacterium
AAAATCAGTTTTATCAACCCAATATGCCTGAAATTATTGGGCATTTTATCGGTGAAAAAAGCGGCGCCATCACGGTGGGTTTTTGTATTTTGAATATAATCTTCCCCAAGCTGACAAAGCTCGTCTGCTGATAAATCATGCAATATACGCGGATATCGATCTCGATCCGTTATATGTTTATGGCCGCGCAATTTATGGGCCAATGATAATATATTGGGGAGTTCTAACGTGCCATCAACTTGGCTATGGGACGCCAGAATTTGTTCTATGAGTGTCGACCCTGCCCTAGGAAGCCCGAGAATAAAAATCGGGTCCGGCGCGGCACATCCAAGCTTTGCTTGTTTTTTAAACAAAGCTGCATCACAATATTTTTTCTGCGCCGCAAATTCTTCTTGCATCTGCGCGGTTGTATATCTCGTTTGTTTGCGCTTCAGCTGATTTCCCAAATGGTAATTTTCAAAAGCAGCTTCCGCATTTTTCTTATCTTCAAATGCTTTTCCCAAAGCAAAAGCAATATGGATGCGCGCCATTAAAGCAAGGTCCGGGTTCTTTTGAACCTCTTGCATCGTTTCAATTTCTTGGCTTGAAAATTTATAGGTTTTCAAATTTGCCAGCGCGTACCAAGCATCCCCATGAGAAGGAGACGCCTTTAGCGCCGCCTGATAAGACGTAATAGCATCTTCTGTGCGCCCATAGGTTTTTAGTGCATGACCTTTGGAAGTCAGGGTTGACGCATCTCTTGGCAAGGCTACAAGCACGCGATCAAACATTTCTAGCGCTGTGTCATAATTTCCCGCTTGCATGCTTTCAATTGCATATAAAGATTGAAATACAGGACTGTCCTGGTCTTTTTGAAGAAGTGCTTCGGCCTGCAATAAAGCATCTTCATATTTCTGACGCTTACGGAGGACTTGAATATAATCAATCCGTAATTGAATGTTTTCAGGGTCGAGCTCAATCGCTGATCCAAGTAAAAACTCGGCATCTTCATGCACCCCAAGCTTCGTCCCAATATCCGCCAGCAAGCGCATGGCTTCTATATGATGGGGCTGTTTTTGCAAAAAAGCCCGTACGATTTTTTCGCCTTGCAGGATACGGCCTTCATGAAGGTGATTTGTCACCGCCAATAATTCTTTTGGCATTTCATTCAAGCGTTGCAATTGCGCTGTTGCCATGGAGGCTTCATTTTGCCGCCCGGTATCATCAGCTATTTTGGCTTGCGCTGCCCAACTAGCCGTGAGCGTGGGGTTAAACTGTGTGGCCATTTTATAGACCAAGAACGCCGCTTCCTTTTGCCCTTGCGCCGCTAGCAAATGCCCCTCTTCTTGAAAAGCACGGCCAAAATCTGGCGTGGCTTGCTTCAATGTCTCTAAATATGATTTGGCTGATTTGTAATCTTGCAAATATCTGGCGCAAACAGCCGCGATATACAAAGCGTCTTGGTCTTCCGCGCGATGGGCAAGATGCTCTTTCGCCATTTCGAAAGCCGCCGAAAAATCGCCTGCCGCCATGGATTTACGGGCGAGGTTCAAGTCTGGCAGGGAAGTGACAGGTTGTTTCATTGATAGGTCTAGCTGGCGCATCGATAATTAAAGATGCGCCAGCTTATGGAGCTTTTCAATTAGAAATCATAGCCAAAACGAACACCAATTGTTCTCGGGCGCATGGGCGCAACGCGCTCACGGTCAAAGACAAAATTGTTGCTCAGTTCAGCATATTCATTGGTCAAATTGGTCGCATAAATTTCTGCAGACCATTTATCCGCCGTCACACCAAGCGTGCCGCCGAGGGTCGTGAAGCCCTCAATTTGCGCCTTATTGATCTCGATAATGTCACTGAATGAATCATCCGAGAAAATAAGCTGTGGCATGACATGGGCTGTTAGGTTGGACCCGCCAATTTGGGTATCTAAATCCCACTCATAGCGCGCCCGGATGTTCCCTTGGAAAGACGGTGCATAAGCCAATTCTTCGCCGGCTATCACATCATTGGTCGGCGTCAAGACTTCCGTGATCTCCGTATCCAATAACGAAAATGCGCCTGCAATCGTCAACCCGTCAACAGCATAAGGCGCCCAAGTGACATCCCCTTCCACACCGGTAATTTCAGCATTCGCCGCATTATCAGAGAAGAAGAGGTTTGTAATGGCAGGGTCGAAAATGGTTGTTTGCAAGTTTTCGATTTCCACAAAGAAAGCAGAACCATTAAACCGCAGAGAATTTTCGAGGAGATCTGTCTTCCAGCCGAGTTCGTAATTTTTCACTTCATCCGTATCAAGAGCGAATGGCACGATAAAGCCATTTGGCCCCGCTGCGCCGCCCGGACGGTTCAGAAGCCCCGGGCGGAACCCTTCTGAATAGGTTGCAAAGAACAACAGATCATCATTCGGCGTCCATGTCCCGGTTAGCTTATAGATGAATCCGTCTGTGGCCGCTTTGTCGGGTGCGCCAACCGGGCTGTTTGGCCCGAACTGCGTTGACAAGTTTGTCCCGAAAGCCTGAGCATCTTCTGTTTGCCCAAGGTTGAAGAAGGAAGAATTGGAAGACCCCTCCAAATCAACTTCGATATCATAATATCGAGCACCAAAGGTGACAGCGAATTGCTCAGAAATATCGTAAGTCGCTTCACCAAAGACGCCTTGTTGTTTATCTGTCCGCAGAATATCGTTACGGAAAATCACCCCTTCAGGGAATGGCCCGGGATCACTGAAATATCCATCAGCGGCATTGCCAACAACGCCTGTCACGGCTGTGTTTGTTAGGGGATAATTCGGCCCGAAGCCAACAACACCATTAAAACCGATAACACTTTCCGATCCGGGATAATTGAAATCGTTCAGCTCAGCCAATTCCAAATCACTCAAAAACGCCCCAAAAGTCGCTCGCAGACGGTTATCGCTAGGCGTGTTAAAGCGCAATTCGTGGGTTTGAACCGTTGTTTCAGTAGATGAATCCACGAATAGATTTGGCGCTTGGCAGGTGCCCGATGGTGCCGCTCCCGGATAGGAAACTGAGCCGTCACAAATATAATAAGGCAAATACTGGCCCACAAATAGATAGTCAGAATAATCCACCACCTGCTCGGTTGTACGCTCCGTATACGCCCCAGTATAAAGAGCCTCCAAAGCGCCAAGGCGGCCTTTTAAGGTCCAACTTGTATTGGTGAAGCTATCTTCAATTTCATCATCAGAAAAACGTTGAACTTCATATTCGTCCAAATCCGGGTCGCTGAAGAAAACACCATCACTATCTAATTGCTGCTGCGCATGGGTGACCAGTAGATTCCAATCACTATCGAATTCATACAATCCACTTACCCGGAAACCGGTATATGTTGTATCGTTGAAATCTTCTTGAACCAAATTGGCATTGTCGGCAGTGATGAAGGTCACGCCGGAAAGATCAGCACCGGCTTGAAAACCAGTTCGACCAGCATTTACAGTCGTTCCATTGGCACGCACGGTGCCGCCTTCGCGAAATCTGGCTGAGTCTGCGGCGCTGCGTGTGCCCGCGACATTATCAATGTATCCGCCCTGATGATCACGATAAATCACACCGCGCATGGCAAATTGTTCCGTGATGGGAACATTAATCATAGCTTCAAAACTATTGCTGGCCTCGCCGCCTTCGGTAAAAGCAGTGCTCGCTTTAATATTGGCGTCATAACCGCCCAAGCTTGGCTTATTCGTGATCAAGCGAACTGTCCCGGCTTGCGAACTCGCGCCGAACAATGTGCCTTGCGGACCTGAGAGCACTTCGACGCGCTCAAGGTCTGTCGCATAGACATCAAGGTTCCGGCCCGGTTGTGCCAGAGGTTGTTCGTCTAAATAAAACGCCACATTTGGCGCTAATCCGGACACACCCGCTGTTGTCAGGTTTGGCGTTGTTGAGGCCAGACCCCGAATATAAATCGTGCTTTGCCCCGGCCCTGCGCCACCAGCTGTCACGCCCGGCAGTTGGACGAGATAATCTGTAAAGGTGCTAACCCCTAATTCATCCAACTGTTCTTCGCCAAGTGCGTTGACCGCAACGGGAATATTTTGAGAGCTTTCAGCGCGCTTTGTCGCTGTCACTACAATTTCGTCAATACGGCTATTGGAAGATGTTTCGGCTTCCTGCGCCACAGCTTGTACGCTCAAGGCGCTGGTGACAGCCAAGACGGAAACACCACTTAATAGTCGATACATAAAAACCTCTTTGAAGTTGCGGGCGCGCTGTTCTGCCCTTGCGTCGCGTGAAAAATAAGAATTGTCGCAAACGCCCCTGCCATAGGACATACCATATATTTCGATAATGGAAAGAGTTTAGGTTAAAATTATTGGCATAAAATGCTAATGGCGGCCAAAATCGCGATTTTTATGGGAAAATTTGCTTAATTACATCACTTAGCGAAGTTTAAATATTTGACGTTCGACATAATTAAGGGCATTTTTGACCGCTACTTACCTAACAAAATGAGCTTTTATGCAGGATTCTGACCCTATCGATCTTGAATACGAAACCGAATATGAAATCGGTCAAGATAATGTCGAGGTTCTAGGGCTGGATGTGCATAATCCCGTATTCTTCTTGGCCGCCACGCTCGTCCTGTTATTTTCTGGTCTGACATTGTTCTTCCCCGAATCAGCTGGGGCGGCGCTTGCTTCAGCCAAAGCGATGACCTTGCAAAATTTTGACTGGCTTTTTGCCATTACGCCCGTTTTGGTTTCGGCATTTTGTATCTTTCTGTTTATCTCCCCGCTCGGGGCCATTCGCCTTGGCGGACAGGACGCGAAGCCTGAATTCAAGCGCCACTCTTGGGTGGCCATGTTGTTTGCCGCTGGGGTTGGTATTGGGTTTATGTTTTGGGGCGCGGCGGAGCCTTTGGCCTATCATACAAATTGGTATGGCACGCCGCTCAACGCAGAAGCAGGAACGCCAGAAGCAGATCGCCTTGCGTTTAGCGCCACCCTGTTTCATTGGGGTCTTTCCCCTTGGGCAATTTATGCTGTGGTTGGGCTTTCCCTCGGGTTTTTTGCCCATAATAAAGGCCTGCCCCTTTCCATAAGATCCGCATTTTATCCCCTCTTAGGGGAACGCATTTGGGGATGGCCCGGTCATATTATTGACCTCTTTGCCGTTGTTTCAACTGTCTTCGGCCTTGCCACAACGATCGGCCTTGGGGCGACGCAAGCAGCCAGTGGCATTGGCTATATGTTCAACTTCACCCCAAATATATATCTGCAAGTGGGTCTTATTGGAGCGATGACGGCGCTGGCCGTGCTCTCAGTTGTGCGCGGTATGGATGGCGGCGTGAAGCTTTTGAGCAATATTAATATGGGCATTGCTTTTTGCCTCCTCGTTTTTGTTTGTATTGCGGGGCCAACCGCGCTGATTTTCACCGGGATGGGCGACAATCTTCTGGCCTATTTTAAAGATATCCCTGCCCTGACGAATTGGATTGGCCGGGAAGATGTTGCTTGGTTTCATGATTGGACCATCTTCTATTGGGCTTGGTGGATTTCGTGGTCGCCTTTTGTGGGAATGTTTATCGCGCGGATTTCCCGCGGGCGCACCGTTCGAGAATATTTTAGCGTTGTGCTTGTGGCACCCTTTGCGATTTGCGTCGTCTGGTTTACGGCCTTTGGGGAAACAGCCGTATTTCAATTTGAGCAAGGCATTGGAGATTTAGCTGGCGGCGTGGAAAGCTCCGCCACTGTGCTCTTTCACATGTTAGCGGCATTGCCATTTGGCAGCATCATGTCCGTTGTTGCGATTGGCTTATTGATCATTTTCATCGTTACCTCTGCGGACTCTGGAGCTTTGGTGGTGGATACCATTACCTCTGGCGGCAAGGTCAATGCGCCTGTCGCCCAACGGATTTTTTGGGCTTGCATGTTGGGGCTCACCGCTTCTGCGCTGCTTTATGGCGGCGGCAAGCAAGCGCTGCAATC
>CALLVA010000039.1 GCA_938010655.1 uncultured Parvularculaceae bacterium
TGAAGCTCTCGACGCGACAGGCCGTAAAAAACGCGGAACGCTGGATGCGGATAATATTCGGCTGGCGCGCGCCCAATTGAAAGAGGCGGGCCTTTCGCCCTTGAAATTAGACCAAGTCGCAAGGCAAGCGCGTTCTGGCAGCAGCGCTGCGGCCATTAAAAAAAACGAGACCGTTTTTATCACCCGGCAATTGGCGACCCTGATTAATGCGGGCACAACTGTCGAAGAAGCTTTGCAAGCGGTCGCGAACCAGATGGACAAAGACAGGATTGCCAAAGCCCTTTTGGGCATTCGCGCACGCGTGATGGAAGGGTGGCGGCTTTCGGACGCGCTTGGGGAACATCCTAAATCATTCTCAAGTCTCTATCGCGGGATCGTCGCGGCGGGGGAGACATCGGGAGATCTAGGTGGCGTCTTAAACCGCCTCGCAGATATGTTAGAGAAAAACCGCGCCATGGCGATGAAGGCGATCACGGCGTTGATCTATCCTGCGGTCTTGTTGATTGTGGCTGTGCTTGTGGTCACCGGGTTGATGGTTGGGGTTGTTCCTAAAATTGTCGAACAATTTGAAACGCTCAACGCCAAGCTTCCCCTCGTGACGCGGATGATTATCGGCCTTGCGGACTTCATGCAAAATTGGGGGCTGCTCCTCTTCTGTGGAATCATCATTGCGATTATTGCATTTTGGCGGGGCATGAAAGTGCCGGCTTTTAAAATGGCAGTAGATCGGTTTGTGCTGCGCTTGCCTTTAATTGGCAATCTCGTGCGGGAGCTAGACGCGGCACGATTTGGCAGAACACTGTCGACCTTGTTTGCGTCTGGTACGCCCTTGCTGGATAGTTTGCAGGCTGCGCGACGAACTGTCAGTAATGCGCATATTGATGATCGATTGGGGGTGAGCATCACCGCCGTTAGAGAAGGGGCCTCGCTATCAGGTGGGTTAAAGAAGGGCCAAGTCCTGCCCTCCATGATGATCTATATGGTCGCAGCCGGGGAGCGGTCTGGCGATTTGCCATTGATGCTTGATAAAACAGCTTCCCATATGGAAGAGCGTTTTGACGCAACCACCACCTTGGCTTTGCGGCTTTTGGAGCCTGCCATTATTGTCGGGATGGGGGTTGCTGTGTTAGGGATCGTGATGGCGATTATCGTGCCGATCCTGCAAATTAATAGCTATGTAAGCGTCTAATGAGATGTGTTTAGGGAAGTGAAGGCCATGACAAATAAAACGATAAAAGAGACAATCCACCAACAACGCCAAAAGGGCCTTACCCTTGTTGAGCTGATGGTCGTCATCGTTATTCTCGGCCTGTTGACGTCGATCATTGTGATCAATGTTCTACCAGAGCGCGACCGCGCGCAGGTTCAAAAAGTGAAGACAGATATCGCTACGCTTGAAACGGCTTTGGAACAATATAGTCTTGATCATTTCAATTATCCGACAACCTCTCAAGGCTTGGATGCGCTCGTCATCGCGCCAGATGATTTAAGAACCATCAATAATTATCGCCCCGGTGGATATATCCGTAATTTGCCGAAAGACCCGTGGGGCAATGACTATATTTTCGAAAACCCCGGCAGTGTCAGCCGCACAACTTACGATATTTATTCCTATGGCGCCGATGGCCGCCAAGGGGGTGAAGGCCTCAATGCTGATATTGGCAATTGGGAATAATCCTGACTCGGAATTTCAACAAGTGAGACCCACAAAAGCTCAACGCCCCAATTCACAGATGGCCTTGCAACGAGGAAAGGCCTCTGAAAAGGGGATGACCCTTATTGAGCTTTTGGTTGTAATAGTGATCCTCGGCCTCACCGCTAGCGCTGTGATGCTCACTTTACCGACCCCAACAAGCTCGGTCGAAAAACAAGCGCGCAGCTTTGGCGCCAAGCTTGTTTTGGCGTCTGAACGGGCAGTTTTTGCTGGGCAAGTTATTGGCGTGGACGTCAGTGAAACAGGCTATCAGTTTCGTCAGTATAAAGAGGGCGAGTGGATCGCTTTTTCACCCAGAGACCAATTGGCCGCGACTGATATAGAGAATATGGATTTGAATCTCGCTTCGCCGCTCAAAGACAGCAACACAGAAACCGCGGGCAGCGGGTTTCGGGTGACTTTTCGAGAAACAGGTTTTGAAGAACAAGCCAAAGAGAAAGAGCCGGACCCGCCTTTATATTTATTCTCGCCCACGGGGGATGCGTCGCCGCTCGATGTGACATTCCGAAATCGCGATACTATATGGCAAGTGCGCCTCACACGGCTTGGCAATGTTGAGGTGGCGCGTCTTGACCGATAAAATGCATCAACACGCTGCCCACAAAGGATTTACGCTGGTCGAAGTGCTAATCGCCATGTCGATCTTAGCAACCGTGGTGGTTTCTTTAATGGTGATGATGGGCACTCAAGCGCGCACACTTTCAGAGATAGAAGCCAAAACCTTCGCGGGGATTGTTGCTGAAAATGTGTTGGCCGAAACCATGGCCTCCAACAGACCGATAGAGATCAAAGTCTCCCAAGGCGAAGAGGAATTGGTCGGGCGAGAATGGAGCTGGGTACAAACTGTTTCGCGTAATGATGAATTGCCCTTTCTGGAAGTTTCCGTTGAAGTTACGCGCAGCGGCCAAAGCCAAGTGATGGCAAAACGTATCGCAATCCGCCAAGAAGAGGGAGGCCGCGCAAATGTCCTTCCGCGATAAACACGCTCAAAAAGGCCTGACACTAGCAGAAGTCATGATCGCCCTTTTTGTGTTCAGCATGGTGGCCGCCGCAAGTGTTGTGGTGATGCGTGTGTCGATCGAGGGGCGTGATCAATTGGCGCAGACCTCTGGCGACGTGCAGCAAATTTCGTTGATGCGGGCGCTGTTGCGCAGCGATTTGCACCAAGCGGTGAACCGTCAAACCCGCGATCCTTTTGGTACAGAGATTGTCGAAGCCGTTTTAGGGGGGCGTTTTGCAAATGATAATGTCAGAGCGGTTGATGGAGAGCGGCTTTTGCTCTTGGTGCGCCAAGGCAATCTTAATCCCGGCTATGTCGCGGCGCGGTCTGATTTGCAATATGTGGAATATGTCGTGCGGGATAAGCAGCTCTTGCGTCGGTCGGCGAATTATCCTGATAGAGCCAATGAAGACAGCATCAATGAGCGTGTATTATTGAGGGGGCTTGAAGAGGTTGAGATTGAGTTTTTTGATGGCCGGAATTGGGTGGATGAATTTATCAGTCAACGACAGCTCCTGCCTGCCGCCGTCTCGCTCTTCTTTATCCATCCTAAATATGGGGAGATGCGACAAGTGTTTTACATTCCGCCCCAATCGCAAGCCGAAGAAGTTCAAGGATCAGCAAGCAGACCAGCCAGCGCGGAAGAGCCGCCTAATCCAGAAGAAACACCGCCTGCTGGACGGAATTTGCCTGATGGTTTGGGGAGCAACTGAGCATGGGTCTTCCTCAGCAATCTAAATCCAGCGACGCGCAAAAAGGGGTGGCGCTTCTTGTCGTCTTATTATTGGTCGCCACATTATCCGTGCTCGCCTTGGCCATGACAACCACCATGCGCCAAGCTGTTGGACGAAGCGTCGCAACTGGGGCGCAAGATCAGGCCATGTGGTATGCGCTGGGCACGGAGCAATTTGCTGCATATGTTTTAAAAGAACAGGCAAAAATCAAACCCGGTGTCGATATTGCGTCAGAGCCTTGGTTGCTGGATGCGTTGACCTTGCCTGTTGAAGGCGGGCTCATACAAGCGCGCCTGCGCGATGCCACAAATTGTTTCAACCTCAATGCTCTGGTTCGGCTCGAAGCCGGGAACTTGATTGTGAATGCAGAAGCAAAAGCGGAATATATCAGGCTCTTGGTCGATTTGGGCTTGGACCAGCTTACTGCGTCAGATCTGTCTGACATTCTGGTGGATTGGTTGGACAGTGATACCTTCCCGGAAGGCAATGGCGCAGAAGATGAGACTTATCTGCGTCAAACCATTCCCTATCGTGCGGGCAACACTTTGCTGGCCAATGTGAGTGAGTTGCGCGCCATTGCAAATTATACGGATGAGTTCGTCACCAAGCTTGCGCCATTCGTTTGCGCTCAGCCTGTTGCGGGGTCTGTGCCGATGAATATCAACCTCTTGCACCAGCGAAAAGCGCCGCTTCTCTCTGCTGCCATGGGCGATTTATTGACCCTGGAAGAGGCGCAGCAAATCCTCGCGCAGCGGCCCCTTTTAGGGTATGAAACAGCTGAAGCGTTTTGGGCGCTGCCGGTTTTTTCAGGCAAGACCATTCCTGAAGAGGCGAAGCAACGGCTGCAAGTCTGGAGTGGTTTTGTCCGGGTAGAGGCGGATATTACGCTGGCGCGGTCATATTTAACGATGTCGAGCCTGCTGGTTGTGACGGCAGATGGCGTCGCCAAGCCTGTGACCCGGGTTTATGGGGCGAGGCCTTGATCTAGGGCGTAGGCGGCGGAAATAAGCGGGTAGGACTTGCCATTTATGGCAAAGACGCAGAATGATCGAAATACGCATGATCGGGATTTAACAAGGCGCGATATGAGTTTAGTTTTATTCACCAGTGAAACCCCTGATGCGCCATTGCGCTGGGCCTTGGTGCATGATGGCGAAGTTGAGGATATGGGGATCGCGTCGTCTCTGGAAGGTCTTGTGCAGGCCTATCCTGATGCGGGCGATGTGCCCGTCACCCTTGTGTTGCCTGGGGATCAGATCGCGGCACGTATGATCGATACGCCTGCCAAATCCAAAGCGCAATTTCGTCAAGCCGCACAATTTGCGCTGGAAGATGTGCTGGCGGCGCCAGTTGAAGACATGCATCTCGTTGTGCCGGACGATTTTAGTTCTGGCCGAAACCTCGTTATCGCGGTGCCCAAAGAGTGGCTGGCGCAGTGGACAGAGGCCATGGCGGCAAATGGCTTAAGCCTCTCTTTGATCACGGCAGATTATATGTTGCTGCGCTCTGGTGAAGGGGTGGCGACATTATTGTTCGATGAGACGCGCGTTGTGGCGAATATTGGCGGCACGGGCTTTGTCGCGGATGCGTCTTTTGCCGCGGCGATTTTGCCAGAACTATTATCAGAAGAAGGCGTGACGCAAGCGGCGATTTTTCAATATGGCGATGCGCCTGTGCCCAATATTGGGCAAGTGTCGCCTCGGCCTATTGCGAGCAAAGAAGAGCTTGCTGCGCTCTATATTAAAGGCATTACCGATGAGACTGTTGATTTTCAACAAGGCGCTTTTGCCCCGGCCAAGAATTGGCGCGGCGCGATTGGGCCTTGGAAAATAGCGGCAGGCTTGGCGGCGTGTTGCGCCGGGATTGCCTTGATCTGGGCAGCTGTGGATGGCGTTCGCGCGGGCAATGCGGCGCAAGGTATCAGAACCGATGCTACGGTCCTCTATCAGCAAGCCTTTCCGGGAGAGCGGGTGACCAATCTCTCGGCCCAAGCACGGCGCAAATCTGGCACCGCCGCGACTGGGAACGCCAGTTTTATGGCTTTAGCGGCGACCCTGACAAAAAGCGTCGAGGCCTTGCCAAACATCACGGTGGAAGAAATCGCCTATCGGGCAGATGGCACGCTTGAGACGCGGCTTCGTTTTTCGCAAGATGATCTGGATACGTTGAAAAAAGCCTTATCCGATGCGGGCGTGACCGCCACAGAAAGCCGCAACCCGCGCCTTGATGGGAATGTATATGTGGGCGGACTGACATTGAGGCAGGGCAGATGATGGGATTTTTAGAGAAATATTCCAGACGCGAACAGATATTACTTCTGATTGCAGGCGGCTTGGCGCTGTTTTTGGTCTTGCTGCTGGTCGTGATAAACCCAATCCTCAATATGCGGAGCAATAATTTGGCTGACCTCGCTTCGGCGCAAGAGACATATCGTCTTGTTGAGCGCGCAGCAAAAAATGGCGGGAGCACAGACCAGTTAAACCCAGATCAAGTTGGGGTGATCGTCCGTCGTTCGGCGCAGCAAGCCGGGTTTCAGCTTAGCACGTTTGGGGTATCGGATAATAATCGGTATTTGGTGAAGTTGAATGATGTCTCCACGAAAGATCTGTTCGCTTGGGTTTATGGCTTGGAACGGGACCAGAAAATTGTGGTAGCAGAAGGTGATATTCGTAAAGATGCCCGCTCTGGCGCGATCAATGCCACATTATTTTTTGTGAAGAAATAAAGGCTGCTCAACTCTCGTGTTTTCGTCTCGTAAACTTCAAGTCTTGTTGGTCATAGGCTTTTTGCTCTTTTTCTTCTTGCTCAGATTACCACTTGGTTTGGTGATGGGGCAGCTTGATCCTGCGTCGGGGGTTTCTTGGCAGGCTGTGCAGGGAACCGTGTGGCGTGGGCAGATTATCGGGTTGAAATATCAGCAATATGAGATCGGGACGGCGGATATCTCGGCAAAACCACTTCCGCTCCTAATGGGGAAGTTGGGATTGAAGTTTTCTATTGAGGGGCAAGGAGGCAGTGGCGATGGGCAAATCACGTTGTCGCGCAAAACCGCGCTGCTTGAGCAAACAGATTTCCAAATCAATCTTGGGGCCTATTCAATCCGGGATGCATTTGGCCAGAAAATGTATGGCATGTTCTCTGGCGCGATTGATCTGCTCGACATCTCTTTGCAAGGATGTGAGCGTGGCAATTTTTCAGTAGAGACCGACGCGCTTGCCACATCTCTAAAGCGGGTTGGCGAAGAGGGGTTCTTATTGTCAGGGCAGGGCCGATGTGAAGAGGGCGACCTGATCTTGCC
>CALLVA010000040.1 GCA_938010655.1 uncultured Parvularculaceae bacterium
GGCGGGTCCGCCCCGCCTTTCGTTATTACATTTTGTCGATAATCGTGTCGCCAGGACAACAGCTATCTAGTTTAATGGCGGCATCAACAGCATATTGAATGCGCTGCTCCGCAGGATAGTTGATCATTTTAACGGCATCATCAGCCCCAAGAGCAAATTCCATACCCGAGCCACGCGCCCATAGAGTGCCCGACGGAATCTCCGACGGTGTCATTTTATGATCCAAATCTAAGAAAGTCCCATTTTTATGAACAAGAAGCGTGGCGCATCCAAAACTCAAATATCCTTCTTGCATTTCACCAAGATTATATTTGCTTGCCGTCTCACGGATAAAACTGATCACTCGATGCGGTTCATCCGTACTAATTGGAAATTTAGAGCGCTCTAGCTGCAAATAACCCATAAGGCGACTATGGCCGGAAAAGGCAATCGCCCAATCATCGAACCGGACCCATTTTGATTTATGCTCTGGTACATGTACGTCGCCAATAAGCGCCCCGGAATTACAGCCAAGATACACCGTATTTTTCGTATCATCATATAGTGCACAAATGACCGTCATAAATTTTTCCCATCGTAGGGCGAGTATTTATACCCGCCATTATTATTCACAAATCGGCGGGTATAAATCCCCGCCCTACTCTACCCATGTCGCTCCAAAATCACCTTGCCCGGACAATCACAATCAAGTTCAATGCTTGCCTCAACAGCTGCTTCCACACGTTCTTTGGGTGATGCGCCATGTTTTTTGGAAACTTCGTCCGCTCCCAGAGCATAGTCCATCCCACAGCCTCGCGCCCAAAGCGTATTCTCAGGGATCATCGACACGGAGGTATAGCCATCCATATCGTAAATCTTGCCGGACTTATGTACCAGCAAACCTTGCGAATCGAAATTTTTCATTTTCTTCGCATCACCAATTTCATAATCATTGAAAATGCTGCGAATGAAAGAGGTTACTTCCAGAATATTTTCAGACGTAGATGGAAATTCTTTGCGCTCAGACTCAAGCACATCCGACGGAAAACCAGACCCCGTCAATGCAATCGCCCAATCCCCAAAGAACTGCCACTTAGATTGATGGTTCGGCAGACGCGTCGCGCCAACAGTGCCTTGGCTATTACAACCAAGGTGGATTTCGTTTTGAGCGTATAGGGCGCAGATGACGGTCATAGTTATTATGATCCTGGCAATTGAGGGAGATCTTGATCTTTGCCAACTTGGTCTTGACTAGATTTTCTCCAGAATACTTCGGCAATTTCACGAAACCTATCAATCAGTGGCTTTACATCTTCGCCAACCTGTCCTGCTGCGTTTGCTGCATCGACAACTCCGCCGAGAAAGACATCATAGTCAGACATTACTTTATGCAGCTCCAATTGCATTCGCTCCAACCGACTCAATAATCTTCTTTTGTGGCTCGGCGTCAACAAAGTGTTTTCCTGTATTGCTTTTCTCAGATCATCTATTTTGTTTTGAATCTCTACCCTTTCTTCTTCTTCTAATACAATTTCAAACTCACCATTATTAGAGAAGTCCTGTTTGAAAAATTGCTCATCTATTTCTATTTCAAGAAGAAGGTGCATGATTTTTGAAACTAGAGCGTCTGTGTTGGACATTAGATCATAATCCAATACAAAGTTCTCAAACTCAAATAACATTGAATAGTCATCGATAAGAAATTTTGCAATGTCGCTTTTGGCCAAGAACTTCTTCAACAGAACTAAATTAGAACTAAAGGACATTATGTCTCGTTGGTCGTAATCAGACGGTTTCTCTCTAATCTCTGATGTAAGCAATTGTATATTACTTGCGATTACCTCGACTGCATCACACCAATTGCTGGGTAGGTTCCTTATGAATTCACGATTCACCAAGAGACTTACAGGGCCATAATCGTCATGTGGCCAATTAAATTTTTGATCTTCGTTCATCTGTCTACCCCCGATACCCCATTGCCACCACATACATTTCCGCACTATCAGGCCGCGAACTTTTCGGCTTGAAATGTTGCACTTTTTTGAATTTCTTTTTCAGCAAATCCACCAGCTCATTGGTCGCACCGCCTTGGAAGGTTTTTGCAGCGAAGTGGCCGCCCTCTTCCAAGACTTCATCTGCAAACTGAAGCGCGACTTCTACGAGATTGACGATATTCAAATGGTCGGTTTGCTTATGGCCTGTTGTCGGCGCGGCCATATCCGACAGCACCACATCAGCCTTGCCGCCGAGCAATTCTTTCAAGCGGTCCGGCGCATCATCATCGAGGAAATCCATTTCCAACACATCGGCGCCGTCAACAGGCTCCATGCCCAAATAATCTATCCCCACCACTTTAGCATTCTTTCCGCCTTCGGCCACAGCCACCTGACACCAGCCACCGGGGGCCGCCCCAAGGTCCACCACACGAACGCCTTTTTTGAGAATGTTGAACTTCTCGTGAATCTCGATAAGCTTATAAGCGGCACGGCTCCGATAGCCCTCGGCTCGCGCTCGCGCCACATAAGGGTCGTTCAATTGCCGCTGGAGCCACATAGTAGACGAGAGCTTTCGCCCACGCGCCGACTTCACTTTTTCAAAAAGCTTCCGATTGGATTGCTGTTCAGCATCGGAAATTTGTGAGCGCTTTAAGCCGCGCTTCACAGGCTCCTCGCCAAGCGCCGTTCGCGCAATCGGTTTCTGCTTGGGCTTATTGGCCTTTGCAGAAGGGCTTTTCTTACTCGTTTTTTTTGGTGTACGCGCCATGGGATCGTATAGGGCAAGTTTGGGGGGTTTGAAAACCCTTAGCCCTTAAGAAATGTTGCAGCGCACCAGATAGCATTGGGTGTAAGTTTTTGCGGACAATTAGCCAAACCACGGTTATATTATTCTCTAAGCAAAAGAAGGTCTAAGATCCATGGCATCTACAGCATCCCCCGTGCGTGCGCGAAAAACTGGTGGCTTTTTGGGCCTTGTCGAAAAAGCGGGTAATAAACTGCCCGATCCTGTTTTCATCTTCTTTTATTTGATCATTTTTCTGGTGCTCGTTTCGGTAGTTTGTAAATTGCTTGGGGTCTCGGCCTTCCATCCGACACAACTCAATGAAGACGGCACCGCCAGAGTGGTCAGCGCGACCAGCCTTCTTTCGGCGGAGAATATTCAGCGGCTTTGGGTGGATATGCCCAAAACCTTCACGCATTTTTACCCCCTAGGCTATGTTCTGGTGGTGATGCTCGGCGCGGGCGTTGCCGAACGCTCCGGCCTTTTTGGAACGGCCATGCGCGCGGCTGTGCGCAATGCGCCTAAATTTTTACTGACCCCTGTTGTGGCGCTGGTCGCTATGATCGGGAACCATGCGGCGGATGCGGGTTATGTTGTGCTTATTCCGCTGGCGGGTATTCTCTTTGCCTCTGCCGGACGCCACCCCTTGGCCGGGATAGCCGCAGCATTTGCTGGCGTCTCCGGCGGGTTTTCCGCGAATATTTCCCCCGGCCAACTGGATGCCCTTCTCTTTGGTCTGACAGAAGCCGCTGTAGAATCCTCCAGCATTGACCCTACTTGGACGATGAATATTGCTGGCAATAGCTTCTTTATCGCCGCAATGCTCTTCCTTTACCTGCCAATCATCTGGTTTGTGACAGATGTGATCATTGAGCGCCGCCTTGGGACATGGCAGCCCGATGGTGAAACCGCTGCGAAAGTATCAAGTGAAGATAAACCCCTAACCGATGATGAACGCAAAGGTTTGCGCTGGGCAGGTTTTGCCTTTATTGGCGTTGTTTTGCTCTGGGTCGCCATGACATTTTCTCCAGGCACCCCGCTGATCGATGAAGCGGCTTGCGCGCCAGGCACAATTGCCGCTGGGGAATGTAGCATTCACACAACCCTCAGCCCTTTTTATAAGTCATTAGTAGGCGCGTTCTTCTTGCTATTTTTGCTCGCAGGTTGGGTCTATGGCAAGGCTGCTGGCACGATCAAGGATAAGCAAGATCTTGTAGATATGATGTCAGAAGCTATGAAAGATATGGGCTATTATTTGGTGCTCTCTTTTGCTGCAGCGCATTTTGTTGCCATGTTTAACTGGTCAAATTTAGGGCTCATTTCTGCAGTGCACGGCGCAGCCGCGATTGAACAGACCGGCCTGCCACTGCCCATCGTGCTTGGCTTAATTGTGCTCTTTGCAGGATTACTCAATCTCTTTGTAGGGTCATCTTCGGCGAAATGGGCGCTTCTCGCGCCTGTCCTTGTGCCGATTCTGATGCTGCTCGGCGTCTCTCCTGAAGGGGCAACAGCCGCTTATCGGGTGGGCGATTCTGCGACGAATATCATCACGCCATTGATGGTCTATTTCCCGTTGATCTTGATTTTCTGCCAACGCTGGCAGAAGGATTTTGGCATCGGCTCTTTAACCGCAATGATGCTGCCCTATTCTTTCTGGCTGTTGATTTTCGGGGTCGCCTTAATGGTTGGCTTTGTGCATTTTGATATTCCGCTCGGGCCAAATGCGCCAGTTGGGTATGAGATCCCGGTTTCTAAATAAAACTGATAACAAGCCCTGCACTTTTTGCGTGTGGGGTGCTTGACCTGCAATTGGAACAATCATAGAACGTATTTGCTTTGTTCTTCTGGGCAGCGGCGAAAATGCCGCGCCCTCTAATTGACGGGAAATACTATGCTCACGGCCAAACAGCGCGAATTATTGATCTTCATCAATCAACGGATCAAAGAAACGGGCGTTTCCCCGTCTTTTGATGAAATGAAGGAAGCACTAGAACTGCGCTCAAAGTCTGGCATTCATAGATTAATCACGGCGCTAGAAGAACGAGGCTTCATCAAACGCCTTGCCCACCGAGCCAGAGCCCTAGAAGTTCTCCGTCTTCCAGATGATGTTAGCCCAGATAGAACCAGAATTGGCGCCAGTGGCTTTAGGCCTTCCGTCATCGAAGGGGGTAATCAACAGAATAAGCCCGCCCCCGCAGACTCATCACCAGATGTCGAAGAAGTCGCGATCCTTGGCAAAATTGCTGCGGGTACGCCAATCGCTGCCATCCAACACGAACATGACCGGTTTGCTGTGCCCAAATCCATGCTCCGCTCCGGCGAACATTTCGCGCTCGAAGTCGAGGGCGATTCAATGATCGACGCAGGCATTCATGATGGGGATCATGTCATCATTCAACGATCAGATGATGCTGGTTCCGGCGATATTGTTGTTGCCCTAGTGGACGATGAAGAAGCGACCCTAAAGCGGCTACGCAAAAAAGGGGCGTCTATTGCGCTGGAAGCGGCGAACGCAGCTTATGAAACACGCATTTTCGGCCCAAACCGCGTGAAGGTTCAAGGCAAACTTGTCGGCTTGATCCGTCAATATTAATTTAGAGGCTTCACTCCAAAACGCTGTCCCTGAATTTTCTGGTCGCTGATCTGCGGCCAGAAAAGACGTTTGTCTTTTTACAATTTAAATGTTGGGACAGGGCAAATTTAAGCCATCATCTTATCAATATCCAAGACGAGAACTGCGCTTGCCCCCAAAGCCTTCAACTCTTCCAGCGTATCCCAAAAAACACTTTCCCGGCAAACAGCATGAATCGCGACCATGTCTGGTTGCCCTGTAAGCTCAAGAATGGTTGGGGCATCTGCCCCCGGCAAATATTTTGTGATTTTGTCTAGCGCTGAGCGCGGCGCGTTCATCATCACATATTTTGCTTCACGAGACGCCTGAACCGCTTCAATCCGTTTGATCAACGCATCATAAATTTTTTGCTTTTCCGGTGACAATGCCGCGTCAGCTCGAATTAATATCGCTTCTGATTTATAAATCGTTTCAACAGGCGCGAGGCCGTGGGCGTCCAATGTTGCGCCAGTAGAAACAATATCGCAAATTGCATCGGCAATGCTAAGGCGCGGCGCAATTTCGACAGCGCCATTCATCATCACTGTTTTGGCAGAAACGCCCTTCCCCTTCAGCCAATTCTGCGTGATTTCAGGATAGGACGTGGCAATCCGCATATCATTTAATTGATCCGCCGACTGATATTCGACACTTTTAGGCAAGGCGATGCATAATTTGCACTTGGAAAACCCAAGGGCGAGAACTTCTTTGCCAACACTGGCCCCCATTAAGCGTTTTTCTTCAAAAACATTTTGCCCAACAATACCAATGTCACTCGCGCCATCGCCCACAAAAGACGGAATATCATCATCTCGCACCAATAAGAGATCAATCGCCAATTCTTCAATCCGCGCATAAAGCTTATCGCGACCGTGACTTATCGTCAGGCCACATCTTTTGAGCAGGTCAAAACAGCCATCTGATAAACGGCCCTTTTTTTGGATGGCTAGGCGCAAGCGTGAGTCTTCGAATTTTTCAGACATATGGGAACTCTTTAATGAACTCTTGAATTGGGAAAGTCTTAGGTCTTGGAACAGGGATATTTATGAAGGGCGGTCCAACATCATACGATACCCTCGATGGGGTTCGTCCCGAAGAAATCTAGCGACCCTGGCAACTGTGGTTGTGCTTGCCCCGATTTCACGTGCGATTTGGCGATAGGATAATTCACCCGCATCCAACAATTTTGCAATGCGCCAACGTTCCGCCATCGACGCTAATTCCGAGGGGGTGCACAAATCTAATAGAAATCGTGCTGCCTCATCTTCTGATTTCAAATCAGCAATAGTGCGCCATAGGGCTTGATATGATGGGTCTTGATCAGTCATGGGTGGGCGTATAGCTGTGTTATCACGCTGATACAACCCTTTAATCTAGTCTAATGTCATTTTTCTGAATCAAGGTCATTCGAGGCTCGCGCTACCGCAGCATCTTCTGGCTTTATACGCGCCTTCCACAAAGCAAACATGACAATTGGCATAGCGATAAATCCATCAAGAAATGCATTATAGAAAATCCACTGATCTGTGGTCAGGAGGAAAACCAATGGCAGATCGATAATGATCAGCAGAAAAGAAGCTGCCGCCATTGCCATGGCTGCTCTTTGTGGCTCCACCGGAAACACCGCTTCCATATAGCCGGCCATACGTTTCCCCAAATAAGACCCGCCGCGCAGCGCATCTATGGAGAAGCAAGTAACGCCAATAAGGCCCATAATTGTGCCCCGCAATTTGACGAAAGTGTCATCTTGAAAAATCATGGCCAATCCAGCAGAGATCAACGCCATGCAGACACCGAACACGGCAAAGCCCCCAAGAAGGTTCATTTTGATTACGCGCTGAACACCAAACAAAACAACGGTGATCGCTGCGCCGCTTACAGCCGCCGTTACAAGGCCGAAATTTTTAGCAACGATAAAGAAAAATATCCCCATGCTTATATCAACAGCAATCTCGGGATGACGCTCTTTCGCTCTTTGCTCAATCGCTATTTGTTCTGATGTTTTCTCCTGCCCCGGCGTATGGCCAGACATGCCTTCTAGCTTGGTAAGCGCTTTAAGCCCGAAGGTTGGCAACTTGAATGCTTCATCGTGAGAGGCAAACAAAGGCTGTGCCGAAAGTGTTGCGACGCATTTTGTTTTGCGCCAGCCAATCGCGCCAATCGTCACTTCTAATTGACCCTCATTGGCTTCCGTCGTCACAGTCTGCGGCGATAGAGACATTTTCGTGCTTGGATAGATTAATCGTTTTTCTTCCCGCACCACGCCATTGCAAAGAAGTTTATAAACGACATCGTCGCCCTCCTCGCAAAGCTGCGCCGTCCATTGGTCAGTGCCAACGGGGAAATCCCACTGATTTTTTATTTTGCTCATTGGGCTCGCTATAAAATTTACGGAATTTTCGGCAGATCGCGTGCGCGCTCTTCGTCAAGATATTTCACACTCTTCACTTTCGTGCTGCCCGGCTCCAGATCAAATAATAACGGATTACCTGTTGGAATTTCGAGGCCGACAATATCATTATCCGACACATCAAGCAGAAGCTTTGAAAGCGCCCGAAGAGAATTGCCATGAGCCGCAATGATCAAAGGTTCACCAGCGGTCAATTGCGGCGCGATGACATTTTCCCAATAAGGCTGCACACGATCAAGGGTCAATTTCAAGCTTTCTGCTTTGGGCACATCGATATTGGCATAGCGTCGATCTGTCAGGCTCGGGAAATCCGAAGCATCTTCAAGCGGCGGCGGCGGCGTATCATAAGAACGGCGCCAAATTTTAACCTGCTCGTCGCCATGTTTCTTCGCTGTCTCAGCTTTGTTCAACCCTGTTAACCCACCATAATGACGCTCATTGAGGCGGTAATCCTTCGTCACAGGCAGCCATGTCTCCCCCATCTCTTCAAGGGCGATATTCAACGTAATGATTGCCCGCGAAATGACAGAAGTGTAGGCGCGCGCAAATTGAGCGCCGCTTTCCTTCAACAATGTGCCCGCCTTGGCAGCCTCAGCCCGCCCCTGTTCGGTCAAAGGCACGTCGACCCATCCTGTAAAGCGGTTCTGTAAATTCCATTCGCTTTGGCCGTGGCGAAGAAGGGCAAGTTTGGTCATGGTTAAAAATCTCTCTACTTGGTCATTGTTGTGCCATCTTCTTTAAGCAGAGTGCGCCCAAATGGGAAAGACCTGATGCCAGAATATAGACAAGTTGATTCACTCGTAAAATGTCGGACGCCAGTTGCAGGGCAACAAGGCAGTGACATTCCTAAATGGAAATTTGATACGGTTTTTGCCGCGATCACCATTATTCTGCGAAATGCTGGCTCTCAAGGCGTCCCGCTCTGCGAAATGCAGGATCGTATTTCCCTAAAACTGACCACAGACCAAAAAGCGCGCCTTGGCTCGATTATGTGGTATTTCATGGCGGTATCGCAAGAAATGGAAGTCCGCGGGGACATCATGCGGGCGGTTATTAATCACCAAGATCATTTGATTTTGTCGATTTTTGATCCACGTCAAAATAAAAACTCCGCTTCATCGGGCACACGGGAAAAAGCGATTTTTGCGCCCAGATAGTCAAGCGAAAGCCCTTGTTGACTGGCGAGCGTCACATAGCGGCCATTGGCCGGTCGCTCGCCCCCTACTGGACCCATCTTCGCGAGCTTCTCATCAAGATCAGCATTCAAGCCATCTAGCAACGACCATAGCTTGGCCCGCTTGGCCTCTATTGCGGCAGCTTGATGATCCTCAAACAAATCAGTTTGCCTGATCGCCAAATCAGACTTTTCCGCAAGGCGATGGAGATAAACCGTTACGCCGCCCAGGCGATGACCGCCATTGCCATCGGCCAAAAGCCGCAAAGCTTCGCGCAATTGCGCCCACAACTCTTCTAATTCTGCCAAAAACAGATAGCTGTCTTGTGACACGGAAAACGCCCGCGTTGCTTGCCATTTCTGTCCTTTCACGGCACCAGCTCGCATTCGCACGCCGAGAGACAAAGCGCCAGCATAGAGCCCATAATGACGCAAACGACTGGCAGCTTTCATCAATAAAGCGCGCGCAACAATCAGGGCTTTGTCAGGCGCTTCGTGACCCTTGAGCAAAACCCTGCTATGGCCAATCATCGCTTTTTTGGGGTGGTCATCCTCAAACGTTTCGTGTCCGTGAAGCGCATACCAAAATCGCTCACCTTGCACCGATCCCCAGATCGCCCTTGCTTGTTTCGGTTGCAGGTTCCAGACCCCCATAAAATCATCAATGCCCGCTCGCGCCAGACGCGCTTTGACACCCGCGCCAATTCCGGGAATTTTGGAGAGGTCAATATCTTTCAAAAAATGTGGCAGGTCATTAATGCCAATGGCTGTTAGCCCATCAGGCTTATGCATTTCAGCCGCAATTTTGGCTAATAAGCGCGATGGAGCAAGGCCGATCGAGGAGCGCAAAGAAGGTCCCACATTTTTCAAAATTCCCTGCTGAACCCGCCGACCAATCTCCAACGCGGCAGGCTTCGCCCCCTCCTCACGAGACAAACGGCACGTCCATTCATCAACGGAATAAACCTTTGTAATTGGCAAATAGCGTTCAACTTCCGCCTTTAGGATTTTATGGACCTGCACATACCGATCATGACGCGCCGCCCGAACAATCAACCCCGGACACAAAGCCCGCGCCTCTTGAACCCGCGTCCCGCGCTTAATACCAAAAGGGCGCGCTTCATAGCTAGCGGCAATGGCGCTGGTAAACTCTGATTTTGTTGGCACAACAATTAAAGGCCGACCGCGCGCCGCGGGATTATCATGTTGTTCAACCCCCGCAAAATAGGCATTGAAATCAATAAAAAGATATCGAAGGCCATCCATAAGGGGGGGTTATCCTCAGTTCTGTTTTGAAAAAGAGAATAGAACAAAAAAGGAACATCGTGTGAATGTCAAGCCGTTGATAGACTAGCGGATATGAAAAAAGCCCCCGCATTGCTGCGAGGGCTCTCTTTGTATCAACCGTTTCAGGTTAAATTACATGACGCCAAGGCGTTTTACAGTAGCCATTGTTAAGCCCCCTGTACCTAGACCTTCACGCTTTTGATAAGCACGAACCGCGCGTAGCGTGTCATTTCCAAGAACGCCATCGACGTCACCTGGATTGAAGCCTTTAGCTTTCAACGCTTGCTGAACGCGACGTACAACGTCTGGCGTTGTGTTAGTGTCGCAAAGAACTTCGCGCCAAACGAGTTTTTCGTCTGTCACTTTAGTTTGCTTTGTCACGGTGCGATATGTCGCAGGAACTGGCGTCCGGCGCTCTTGAGCAGGTGTCACAAGTTTCCGCACACGAACAGTTTCGTATTTTGCTGGAATAGTTACTTCACGAGTTGTCGCTGGTGTCGCCACAACGCGCTTCGTCACATTTTTTGTCACAGCTGGGATCATCACTTCTGTTGTCCGCGCTGGCTCAACCAAGACACGTTTTGTCACAGTGCGATATTCAGCAGGCACTTCAACGAGACACATAATTTCGCCAGTCGCTGTTTCCTTGGTGTCGGAAATCGTCCCGCCGCCTAAGGATCCCCCAATTGGGCCTGCGCCTTTTTTCCATGTTGTATAAGCCGCCTTAACAAGCACACGCTCTGAACGGTTATCATATTTTGCAGGCACAGTGCGCAATTCTTTACGCGCAGGCTCTACAACAACTTCTTCTGTCACAGTGCGGTATGTTGCAGGAACAACTTCCAAACGTGATGACGCTTCACTTACGAGAACGCGCTCTTCAGCCCAGTTATATTTAGCAGGGACAATATCTACTTTTTCAGACGCTTCATTTTGCAGAACGCGCTCAGTAGAAGAAGAATAAGATGCTGGAATCAAAATCCGAGCATAACATTCGCCTGGCTTCGCAGGAGGAAGATCTGCAGAACCACCATTCGAAGACGCAGACATCGTGCTCGCTGTCTCAGACGTCGTCCGCATACGATTCATTTCGTTTCTTAAAGACGCGTTTTGACGCTCAAGTTCTGCAACGCGCGCTGCTTCTTCAGCAGACATGCCATTTGATGCCATCTGCTTATCTTCCATTTCAGAAGCAGACTTGCTCGCACCGCCGCCAAAGGATGGCAAATTGTCAGAAATAGATTCACAACCCGTCAGCGCAAATGTCGCCAGCGCCAAAGGCGCAAGAGTATATTTCAAGTTAAATTTCTTCATGCTATTAAAGCCCCAATTTAGTCCGCGGCGAAATTGCCGCATGTATTCTCCAGAGATTTGCGTCTTTGCGATGTAAAATCGCGCGAACACACCTCTCCTGATTGAAATTGTGTAATGTTATGCGTCCCCTGTCAAACAATACAAGGTTAACAAAATCCTGATTTTGTTAACCTTTCCCCGATCTCAATGTGAAAATTTTGACCTAATCCACCGTAATATATATGAAAATAGCGATATCGGCGTAACATCTTCAAATCGTTATGTTATATTATATTATCCCGCAAAATACCTAAAAAATCACCTGTACCATGAACATTTAAAGAACATTATGGTTTTCCCAAGAGCATATTCTTCTAATTAACAGAGATACAATGCTAATCTTCCGCAAAATTGCCCGAAGTTTAGAACGTGCCTCCCTCGATTCTTTTTCCGGTTCCTCATATATCTCAAGTCTAATCACCACCTCGCAAGCGAAAGAAACGCCCGATGTCTGATGCATTTTACAACAGAATATCCGAGACCCTTGAGGAAATTGAACAAGACGGCCTGACGAAAGTTGAGCGCCCTATCCTTTCTGCGCAATCTTCGGAAATTACGGTAGGTAGCAGCCGTGTTCTGAATTTTTGCGCCAATAATTATCTTGGTCTCGCGGACCACCCGGAGCTTGTGGCAGCGGCCCATGAGACCTCGCAAAAATATGGCTATGGCATGGCCTCAGTCCGTTTTATTTGTGGTACTCAAGATATCCATCGAGAGTTAGAACAGCGCATTGCATCATGGTTAGGTTTTGAAGATTCAATTCTTTTTGCGGCATGTTTTGATGCTAATGGCGGCGTATTCGAACCATTGCTTGGCGCGGAAGATGCTATTATTTCCGACGCTTTAAACCATGCCTCCATCATTGACGGTGTGCGCCTTTGCAAAGCCAAACGCTACCGTTTTGCCAATAACAATATGTCAGATTTGGAAGCGCAGCTAAAACAGGCGGATGCTGACGGTGCACGAACAAAGCTCGTGGTGACAGATGGCGTCTTCTCTATGGACGGGATCATTGCGGATTTGGATCAGCTATGCGTCATTGCCAAAAAATATGATGCTTTGGTGATGGTCGATGATTGCCATGCCACCGGCTTTATGGGGCAAGGCGGACGCGGCACACATAAACATCACCATGTCATGAATAAGGTAGATATTCTCACCAGTACATTGGGAAAAGCTCTTGGCGGTGCCATGGGCGGTTTCATCTGTGCACGGCAAAATGTCATTGACTTATTGCGCCAGCGCGCAAGGCCCTATCTTTTTTCAAACGCCCTAACCCCGTCTTTGGTGGGGGGCAGTTTGAAAGCCATTGACCTTGTCGAACATGGCGATGATTTGCGCGAGCAACTTTTCCGAAATGCTAGACAATTTCGCGAGGGCATGAGCGCAGCAGGGTTTGACCTTATTCCAGGCGAACACCCGATTATTCCCGTGATGCTGTATGATGCAAAAAAGTCTCAAACTCTTGCAAATAGATTGTTGGAATTGGGTGTTTATGTCACCGGCTTTTTCTTTCCTGTTGTGCCAAAAGAAAAAGCACGCATTCGCACCCAAATGTCTGCGGGGCATACGGAAGATCAAGTCGCACAAGCAATAGAATCTTTTACCAAAGCAGGCAAAGAACTTAATATCATCTAAGGATTTTCTCATGCGCTCTCTTATCAAAGCAAAATCTGAAGAAGGCATTTGGATGGCGGATGTCGCCCGACCAAAAGTTGGCCCAAACGATGTATTGATAAAGGTCAAAAAAACAGCCATTTGCGGCACGGATATTCACATTTATAATTGGGATGATTGGGCCCAAAAAACCATCCCCGTACCAATGACTGTTGGCCATGAGTTTATGGGAGAGATAGTTGAACTAGGGTCTGAAGTTGCCGGCCTTCAGGAAGGGGATCGTGTCTCTGCCGAAGGGCATATTACGTGTGGTCATTGCCGAAATTGCCGCGCTGGGAAGAGGCACTTATGTCGCAACACAATAGGCGTTGGCGTCGACCGCCCCGGTGCTTTTGCGGAATTCATCAGTGTTCCCTCTTTTAACGTATATAAATTACCCGATGCTATTTCTGATGAATTAGGGGCCATTCTCGATCCTTTTGGAAATGCTTGTCATACGGCCCTCACCTTTAACCTCGTGGGGGAGGATGTTTTAATCACTGGCGCTGGACCGATTGGGGCGATGGCCGCCGCCGTCGCGAAGCATGCTGGCGCAAGACATATCGTCGTGACTGACGTTAATCCATATAGGCTAGACCTCGCGAAAAAAATGGGCGCAACATATGGCATGGATGCTACGCAAGAAAAGCTTCCCGATGTTATGAATAAACTCAATATGACTGAAGGGTTTGATATTGGCTTGGAAATGTCAGGCCAGCCAACGGCTTTTGCGGGCATGCTCAATACGATGAACCATGGCGGAAAAATTGCCATGCTTGGTATTCAGCCAGAAGGGGCGGGTATTGATTGGAATGAAGTGATATTTAAAGGCCTCGAAATCCATGGTATTTATGGTCGGCGTATGTTTGAAACTTGGTATCAAATGGGCTCACTCATTCAATCGGGCCTTGATCTCACCCCAATGATCACGCACCGCCTGCCCGTAACGAATTTTCAAGAAGGGTTTGATATTATGCGGTCAGGACAGTCTGGCAAGGTCGTTCTAGATTGGGACTAATTATCGCGATACACCCAAAGCAAAGCGAACTTAAATGACCAATAAGCACGAAAAGCAAATAACCGCATTTTGGGATTCTTTTTGCCAAGAAACTGGCGCTTCTGGCTCTTGCCCGCCAGCGGATCAATTTGGCGATACACCCGCCTTAGCTGATGAATTGCTCGGCTTGGTTTTAATCGGTCAAAAACAAGCAACATGCGAGCTTAAACATTGGTTTGATTCCCGCAATATTCCTCTGCCACAGATTGGCAATTATTGGATTATTACCAATAGCGCTGGCCGCCCAAAAGCCATCATTCAAACCACCAAAGTTGATCTTTGCGCAGTTAAAGAAGTTGATGATCAATTTGCGTGGGATGAAGGCGAAGGAGATCGTTCTCTCTCCTATTGGAAATCGGAACATGATGCTTATTATCAGCGCCAGGCAAAGCAAGATGATTTTATCTATACGGATGATATGATTTGCGTATGCGAACGTTTCAAAAAAGTGTGGCCTGTCGATTAATCCACTATCGCTCATTTCAATTCTATGCAGCGCATTTCTATCAAATAGCCATACTCATATTGAGCAACTATCCAAAATGGTTATATCCGCCGCGCTGATTAAATGAAATTGGTTTATGGTTCTCGAAAAGCTTAACGCCTGATCCTTTTGCGCAAACACCAATACGCGTAATCTGCGTGCCTGTTTCCGCAACTTCCCGTTCAAAATCTTCTGCATTTTTTTCAGGGATCGCGCATAAGGTTTGATAATCATCGCCCCCAGAAATGAGCTTAAGCTTACTCTCTATTTTATCCGCTTGTGTCTTAAGCCAATTGTCTACAGCTTTTGAAAAGGGTATTTTTTCCGATTGGAGATCAACCCCAACGCAACTCGCGGAAGCTAAATGTTGTGCATCTGATATCAACCCATCAGACACATCAAGACTAGCAGTCGCATATTGTCGGATCAATTGGGCAATATGCATTGGAGGTGTCGGGAGCAAATAAGCTTGCTTCAACCAATCCATATCCACGTCAGAAAGACCATGCACTTGATCAGCGTTGAGACGCTGCTGAAGACCTAACCAACTATCGCCAATAGTCCCTGTAACATATAGCACATCGCCTTGACTCGCCCCTGAACGGCGGATGACTTTATCAGTACGCCCAAACATCGTGACTGAGACCATACTAAGCCCCCTGCCCGTTTCTTTAGATTTAGTTGTATCCCCCCCTAATAATCCGTCAGGGAAGTATTGATGATCAGCAGCTAAACCAGAGGCAAACTTCGCTATGTCTTCAGGTGTCGTATCTGCGCGCCAAACGCCCCCCAACATATAGCCTGTTGGTGTTGCCCCTTTGGCAACGCAATCAGAAATATTTGCTCGCAATGCTTTGCGCGCAACCATATTCAGAGGGTCTTCGGCAAAATAATGCGTGTCTGAAACTAATATATCTTTTGTAATAATTTGGTCCAGATTCAGAAATGTAACATCATCCCTCAAACCATCGGCACCACTTATTTTCGTCAGGGGGCGGAAATAAGTCTTGATGAGGTCAAACTCATCCATTGCCTTTAACTCAATTCTTCACTGCGCACATCTTTAGCAGCACTATCCAACACACCGTTCACAAAAGAAGGTTCGCTTTCGCCTTCTTCAAAAAAAGCATTGGTTAAATCAACATATTCATCGATGACAACTTTGACCGGCACATCGGGACGGCGGATCAATTCAAAAATACCCGCCCGCAAAATTGCCCGCGCCGTTGCGTCCAATCGCTTCAACGTCCATCCCTTTTTCAGAGAACGCTCAATAAAAGGATCAATCTTCAACTGCGCCTCAATCACCCCCTCAACAATATCAGTGAAAAAGGCATCATCCGCATCGCGGATAGCCTGACCATCTAACTCGCCCCCAAGCCGGTGGTCCTGAAATTCTTTAATGATGGCATTCACGCCCTTGCCGCTATGCTCCATTTGATAGAGCGCCTGTACGGCCGCCAATCGCGCTAGGCTGCGCTGGTCTTGTTGGGTCGTGTTTTTCGCTGGGTCAGCCACTATTCATCGTCCTCTTCCATACGTCCAAGGAATTTTTCAAAATCTTTGGCTTCACTAAAATTCTTATAAACAGAGGCATAGCGAACGAAAGCGACATCGTCGAGCTTTTGCAACCCTTGCATCACCAATTCCCCCACAGCACCAGATTCGATCTCACTCTCGCCCATAGATTCCAACCGCCGCACGACCCCTGAGACCATTTGCTCCAAAGCATCTGGATCTATATTTCGCTTACGAGTCGCAATGATGATCGAGCGCATTAATTTATCTCGATCAAACGGCGCTTTTTTACCCGTTTTTTTGATGATCGTCAGCTCACGGAGCTGAACCCGCTCAAATGTTGTGAACCGAGCGCCACATTTAGAACAGAGCCGCCGTCGCCGAATAGCCGAAGCGTCTTCCGTCGGGCGGCTATCTTTCACTTGCGTGTCTTCACTGGTGCAGAAAGGACAGCGCATTATGTTCTCCGTTCGTCGTTAAATGGGCCGAGCTATCGCTATTGATCAATAAATCGGGAATTTGGCGGTAAGTGCCTTGACCTTTTTATAGACCGCTTTTTCAACAGCGCTATTGTCATCCCCATTTTTGGCTAAGCCATCAAGCACTTCAACCATCATATGGCCAATTTGCTGGAACTCGGCGATGCCAAAACCGCGTGTCGTGCCTGCTGGCGTGCCAATACGGATACCCGATGTAATGGCTGGCTTTTCAGGATCAAACGGGACGCCGTTTTTATTACATGTCATGCCAGCGCGCTCTAGGCTTTCTTCGGCCATATTGCCTTTAACGCCTTTTGGGCGAAGGTCGATCAAGGCCAAATGCGTATCCGTGCCGCCAGAAATAACGGCGTATCCCCCTTCCACCAACACATCAGAAACTGCTTTAGCATTTGCGATTACTTGCGCAGTATAAGTCTTAAATTCAGGACGTAGTGCCTCCCCAAAGGCAACGGCTTTTGCCGCCACAACATGCATCAATGGCCCGCCTTGCAGGCCGGGGAACAATGCAGACCGAAACTTCTTCGCTAGAGCTTCGTCATTTGTCAAAATGATGCCACCGCGCGGGCCGCGCAATGTTTTATGGGTCGTACTGGTGGCCACATCAGCAAATTCTAGTGGATTTGGATAATGCCCCCCTGCGACAAGCCCAGCAAAATGGGCCATGTCGACCATGAGATGTGCGCCGACTTTATCAGCAACTTCACGAAAACGTTTAAAATCAATCACGCGAGAATAAGCAGAACCACCAGCAATAATAAGCTTCGGCTTATGCTCTAACGCGTCTTTCTCCATCTGATCATAATCAATCAGCATTGTTTCAGGGTCGACAGAATAATGCACAGCATTAAACCATTTGCCCGATTGGTTGACCTTAGAGCCATGGGTCAAATGCCCCCCAGCGGAAAGGTCCATCCCCATAAATGTATCACCCGGCTTCAATAGAGACATAAAGACAGCTTGGTTGGCTTGGCTCCCAGAATGGGGTTGCACCACGGCTTCTTTACAATTGAACAAGCGTTTTGCCCGATCAATCGCAAGGCGCTCTGATTCGTCTACAAATTCGCAGCCGCCATAATAGCGACGCCCTGGATATCCTTCGGCATATTTGTTTGTTAAAACGGACCCTTGCGTTTCCAAAACAGCGCGCGACACAATATTCTCAGAAGCAATCAACTCAATCTGCTCTTGTTGCCGCAAAGACTCATGAGCCATGGTTTGAAACAATTCTGGATCAGAATCAGCCACTGTTTGAGTAAAGAAACCGTTCGGGGTTTCGTAATTGTCATTGAGAGTCCGCGCCATGTGATACGCTCCTTATATACTATATGTTGGGCCTAACCCCATATTCGCCCCCTCTATACAGCGCTCACCGTCCCTCGACAACGAAAAACAATTCACTGACAAAACGTCGCACCATGAACTATATAACATAATTATTACATACACTTAGCATGCTGCACAGCACTATTGCTTTAAATAGCAATCACAGTTAAATAACTAAAATAAGCAGGATAAATAATAATAGCTGCTTGCAAGTCCTGCTGACAGGGACGTCATACACATTGCAAGCTCACCAACAGATTAGGAGACTTTCTAATATGCCTAAAAATGATGAACCGGTATCGCTAGAAGTGAATGAGGCACTTCATCTAGCTACCGACATTGTCGCTGCGTATGTGAGCAATAACAAAACAAATTCGGACGATATTCCCGACTTGCTGCAATCTACATATGCAACTCTTCATGCCTTAAATTCTAAAGATGCTACAGCACAATCAATCAACCAAAAACCAGCTGTGCCAATCGATAAATCAATTACTAAAGATTACATTATCTGCTTGGAAGACGGTAAAGAATTAAAAATGCTGAAGCGCTATTTGCGCTCACAGTATGATATGAGCCCAGATGATTATCGCCGTAAGTGGGGCTTGCCAGCGAGTTATCCGATGGTTGCGCCAAACTACTCTAAGCGCCGCTCTCAATTCGCAAAAGATATTGGCCTCGGCAAAGGCGCGACAGGCGCTCCGCGCAAAGCCGCTAAGAAAAAAGCGAAAAAGAAAAAACGCTAAATTTTATTGAGCCAGGCTTCTTTTCAAGCCTGGCTTTTTTGATCGCAGTCACACGATCATTTGCCCAGCCCTTGGCAACGCTTGTCATCAGGGCCTCTCATCTATAGGCTCATCATACTGAAGCATTCTAGGGAGAGAGAGAATGAAGCGGGTTATCTTATATGTGATATTCTTTGCCTGCATGTTCAGTGCGCAAACTTTTGCCCAAAGCCCCGAGACAAGCGATAATGATATCCGATACGCTTGTGAGGCGAGCCGCGAAATCTCGCCAATCGAGGCCAGCGATAATTATTGCCGAGTGATCAATGATTATTTGCTACAGCTCTTAACCCCCTCAGACTGGCAGAAATATACGCAAGACTATTTTAAGTTAGCTTATGACGCCAAAAAAGTGGGAGATGCCTATAGCTATCAGCGATATCTCTCAATGTATGGCGATCATTACCGCAACTGCTTGAAAAACAACTTTAAAGGTTGCCTCAAGGAAGACCCTGGCAACCCAACCACTTATGCCTACCACATCAAAACCAACCTTTTAACTGATGGCGATTTTAAGGCTTTAAAACGAGATACGCTCTTCAAGCGATACTTCATCGATTACGTCACTGGGTATTCTGCTTATTGCGGTAACTTGATGACGAATTACATCGAAGAAACAGTGACGAGCCAAGAGTGGGAGCGTGTGGATCACGTTTGGTATAAGGGCAATACATTTGTCAGGAAAACCAGAATCCATCCAAGCCTCATTGAATATTACAAGCAATATTCGAAGGCAGATGAAAATGCCGTTCTGGCTAATATGCTGGTCGCCGTCCTGAAACCTTATTTTACGGGTGAAATTTCATTCAAAGAAATTGGCAAATTGATTGGGCAGGAAGTTGATTCAATAGAGTTCATGCGCGAGCATTTCTCCCAAGGCTGCACATCTTCTAATGTGAAACGCACCTATGCAAATTTGATCAATTACACCACAGGCAAAACCCCGCAAAGATCTGCAGATTTTGCGGCGCTTAAACAGCAGGAAGCAAACGCGATTGCTGCGCGTAAGCAACAGATCAAGGCTTGGACGAAAATCTCTTATGATCGCATGGTGGTTCAGTATCAAAAGGAGCAAGCCATTCTCACTGCTCTGCCAAAGCCAAGCTTTCAATGCGGCAAACGTCAGCAAAATGCTTATCAGAACGGCATTGTAATGCCTGATACACAAAAGATAAATGCGATGTTTCCGGGCGTTTCAGGTGCATGGCGCGGGAAGATTAATGATACCGATGTGGAAATTGCGCTTTATACCAATGGGCGCAGGCAAAATGCGGTGAAGGGGTATGCCTATTTCCCGGAATATGATTGCTTTATGGATGGGGGCATGTCTGCCCCTTCTCCAAGCAAAATAAGAGGCTTTCCGCAATATGTTGGCTCTGCCAAATTTGCGTTTGGGCAACATCGAAATATGAAATTGATGCCACAAAATTGCAAAATGCTGGAAGTGGACAAAGAAGAGATCAATGCACAAACGCCTGCATATAAACTGGCACGCTATCGATTGAATGGTTTTGTGGGAGACCTTTCTCCAAATTCAAGCTTTACCTTGTCTCCATCTAACGGCTTTTTAGGAATGGCCGCGCCTCAAGGGGAATGTGATGATATGAAAGTCAAATTCACCCCAGCACCAGCTTCCTTGAAATTTCAGCAATTAATGCGCCGAGCGGATCAGTCTTCTGTTGATCGATATCATATCAGTCCCCCTCAAAGTTTCTGGGCTGATATTGCGCGATGAGACTATCAAGCAGCTCTTTTGAGCTTTAGAGAAGCCCAAACTTCATCGAGCGTACTGACCAGTTTTTGGAGATGTTCATCGGTATGCATTGGTGTCGGTGTTAAACGTAGGCGCTCTGTACCTTTTGGCACTGTTGGGTAGTTGATTGGTTGAACATATAAATCATGCACGTC
>CALLVA010000041.1 GCA_938010655.1 uncultured Parvularculaceae bacterium
GGGCGAGGCGCTTGGCTATTGGAAGTTCTTTCCGACCGATGATGCTGCGTGGGGCGTGATCCCGGTTTGGGGATTTGCGACGGTTGTGGATGCTGGGGAAAGTGGCTTGACCAAAGGCGAGCGGCTTTATGGATATTTTCCGAGTGCGTCGCAGTTGGTGGTCATGCCCGGAAGCGTTTCTGAGCGTGGCTTTACAGATACGACTCCGCACCGTGCCGATTTGCCCGTCATCTATAATATGTATCAGCGTATGTCGGCTGATCCGGTTTATTCTGAATCTCGTGAGGAACGGCGGTCAATTTTGTTCCCGTTGGTTGGCACGTCATTCGGCCTTTACCACTGGATGAAAACCAGTGATGCCCTTGGGGCAGAGAAGGTCTTGATCTTGAGTGCGTCTTCCAAAACAGCGCTCGGCATTGGCTGTCTCTTTGCACAGGATCAAGACAAGAAAGTCAGCACCATCGGCATGACTTCCGCAGGCAATAAAGCCATGGTCGAGGCCACGGGTTTTTATGATGAAGTGTTGACCTATGATGATGTCGACAAGCTGGACGCCGGGGCAGGGCATGTGATTTTAGATATGTCTGGCAATGGCAAGTTGATGGGCAAAATTCATCAACATCTCGGCGATCAGATGGTCCATACCGCAAAAGTCGGTGCGACCCATAAAGAAGACCCCACAAAGGCCGAAGGCGTGATTGCCGAGCGAACAAAATTCTTCTTCATGCCAAGTTATGCGGCAGAACAAATGAAAGCGACCAAAGGGGGCTTTTTGAAAGAGATGATGATGGCAAGCCATGGCATCGCCGAAGCATCAGAGCGGTGGATGGCTGTGACCAAGGCGAAGGGCCAAGGGGAGATTGAAAACATCTTCGCGCAAGTGCGAGACGGCAAGGTGCCCCCACATGAAGGCGCTGTCTGGCGGTTTTAGGGGCGCAGTTTTATGAGAATAGCTTCTTTCTAACGGCTCAAAATTTGTCTAAGTTTCAGGTTTTCAGGGGAGGCTATTGCGCATGATTGGGCTACTTAGAGCGATTTTGAGGCTTGTGCCCCAGGCCCCAGCGGATGTGGAAAGCTTGTCTGAGGATGTCGCGATTGCGGGTCTTTTTGTTGAAGCGGCCCGCCGAGATGGTGATTACGCTGATGATCAAAAATCCATGGCGGACAGGTGGTTAAAAGATCATTTTAATATATCACTTGAGCAAGCGAGGCGCTTGCGGCTAGAGGCGGAAGCAGCGATTGAGCAGACAATGACAATTTATGGTTTTGCCGCAAAAAGTCGGGCTTGCCTCTCAAAATCTGATCGAGAAGCACTATATAAGGAATTGAAGCGTATTACGATGTCGGATGAGGTCATTCATGCTCGGGAAGATGATTTCCTGAAAACGATTGAATCCGTTTTTGCAATCAAAGTGTAGCTTCACCCTGAACACGCCATTGAAGGACCCTTTTCATGTCATCTCACGCCACCATTCGTCGTCTTACGACAGCTGATATTCGCGCCCGTAAAAACCAACAGCCCATCGTATCGCTGACGGCTTATGATGCGCCGAATGCAGCCATCCTTGATGATTATTGCGATTTTCTTCTTGTGGGGGATAGTGTCGGGATGGTGGTTCACGGGCTGCCGAGCACGGTTGGTGTGACCATGGAAATGATGATCATGCATGGCCAAGCCGTGATGCGCGGGACGCAGCGAGCGATGGTTGTCGTTGATATGCCCTTCGGTTCTTATGAAGAGAGCAAAGAACAAGCATTTAAAAATGCTGCACGGATTATGCAGGAAACAGGCTGTCAGGCCGTGAAAATCGAAAGCGGCACTTATGCAGCGGACACGATTGCTTATTTGGTGGAGCGCTCAATCCCGGTCATGGGCCATGTGGGTCTGCGCCCTCAAGCAGTACATGTGGATGGTGGGTTCAAAGCCAAAGGGCGCAATCAAGCCGAATGGGATAAGGTTATGGCCGAAGCCTTAGCCGCCGAAAAGGCAGGCGCTTTTGCGATTGTAGTTGAAGGCGTTGCGGAAGATCTTGCCGAGGAAATTACCAAAACGGTGAAAATTCCGACCATTGGTATTGGCGCTTCTGCCAAATGTGATGGACAGATTTTGGTAACGCCAGACATGCTTGGCTTGTTTGAGTGGACCCCAAAATTCGTCAAACGCTATGGCAGTCAAAAAGATAATGTTGCAAGAGCCGTAGAGGCCTATGCCCATGAAGTGCGCGAACGCAGTTTTCCCGGCGAAAGCCAGGTGTATTCACTGAAGCCGAAAGCGTCTTAAAGCCTGATCGTTTTGCCCGTCGCCCCAGCTTTATAAATTGCTTCCATCAATTGAACATCTCGGCGGCCCATCTCTCCGCCGGTTTTGATCGGCAGATCATTTTTGATGCATGTGGCAAAATGAGAGAGCTGTGCGTGGAATTGTTCTTCCGGGTCTGGCGTCGCAATGATTTTTGACGTCTTGCCAGTCTCAAGGTTCATTTTGTGACCGCTATAGCTTGTGGCCGGGCGCATCGTCAGGCTGCCGTTACTGCCTTTGGTCATAATTGAATTATCGCCGGGGGCATTATAGGACGTATTGATCACGGCCTTCGCGCCAGAAGGGAAGGTCATTTCAGCTCGGACACCGGCCACAATTTCTTCAAATCGTGGATCGTTGCCGCCCGTGTCGATCTTCGCTGATATGGTTTCTGGCATTTCATTCGTCATATATAATGCCGCTTGAACACCATAGACCCCGTAATCTTCTAATGCCCCGCCGCCTGCCAACGCCCGTTTCGCGCGCCAATTTTGCGCGGGGCTTGTTGGGCCCATCGTATATTGATGGGCCGTCTCGACCTGCTCAATCTGCCCAATCGCCCCCTCACGTATCAAGCTCATGGCCTGGAGATTGAACGGATCAAAATGACAGCGATAAGCGATCATCAATTTCTTTTGCGCTTTTTGAGACGCCAAGATCATCCGGTCACATTCTGCTGTCGAAAGGGCCATGGGTTTTTCGCATAAAACATGCTTTCCCGCAGCAAATGCTTTTTCTGTCCAGCTTGCGTGAAGGCCACTTGGCAAGACAATATAAACAGCATCAACCCTGTCATCTGCGGCAATCTGATCGAAAGTCTCATAGCTATAAACCGCATCTTCCGGCAGGCCATAAGCATTGGCGACACGCGCTGCTTTTTGGGCATTGCCGGAAACTACTGCTGCGATGTGGCACTGTTTGGTTTTTGCAAAAGCGGGCATCATTAAGCCCAAAGCGTAATATCCAAGACCGACAATGGCGATCCCGAGACTGTCTTTGGCCGGTTGCTCTTGCGGCGTTGTGGGTAGCGTGACGCGCCCCGGAAACGGTTGCCCCTTCGCCACTGGGTTTACTGCACTTGCATGGGCGAGGTTTGACAAAAGAGGAGGGCCAGCTGCCAATAATGTGGCTGAGCTTTGAAGGAAGAAACGGCGATTTTGCGTGAAATGGGTCATAGGATAGTTTCCCAATCTTGCGCCGTAATTGTCAAGCCAATCCGCTTTCCCCGCTTGCAATCCAGCCCGACAATCAGCACTTTAAGGGTCACATTAAGGAATGGTTGGTAAACCGTCGATATGGCAAAACAAGTCGATAAGAGCATATCTAGCATGGATAAACCGGGCCACGCCAAGCGGCTATGGCGGGATTATGCCAAGCGCTATTGGCCAGTATTGTTGCCTGCTTTATTTTTCATGATCATTCAGGCTTTCGCGGAAGCCGGGACCGCCGTGGCGACGACCTGGATTTTTTCTGCTTTTGGACAAGATGGCTCAGGCCGTTTTTCTGCGACGCCAGACCAGGTGATGGTTTGGGCCCCGGTGATTTTAATCGGGCTTGGAATTGTCGCAGGCGGCGCAATGTTCATGCAGACGACGCTTTCTCAAACCGCTGCTGTGCGCGTTTTGCGGGATTTGCAAAAAGCCATGTTTGGTAATTTCTTGCGCTATGATTATGCCCAGACCCGCGAAGACGGGGCAGGGCAACTCGTCTCCCGATTTACAAATGATACGACAACTTTGCGAGAGAGCCTCAACAGAGTGCAGACGTCGTTAAATGATATTGTCCGCCTGATTGTATATGTCGGCATGATGATCTGGCATGATTGGGTTTTGTTCCTGGTGGTTGTCGCGATTTATCCATTGATCGGTATTCCCATCGCAGCGCTTGGCAAGTTCATCCGTCGTTTATCCCGCAAAGTGCAGAGCCAGATTGGTGACATGACCACCTTATTATCTGAGAGCATGCGCGGTGCCCGCATGGTGAAAACCTATCGGCTGGAAAGTTACGAACAAGCGCGCGCGGATGAAACGTTTGAAACGCGCGAAAAAATGCTCTCCAAACTGATCCGGCTCAGAGCGGCGAATGCGCCGATCATTACGGTGATCGGGACCGTCGCTTTTGCTTTGGTGGTGGTTGTCGCCGTGATGCGAGTAAAGGCAGGCGCCTTGGGAGGGGAGGAGCTTGTCGGCTTTCTCGTTTTGCTGGCCATGCTTTCTGCACCTCTGCGAAATCTGGGAACGCTGAATGCGATCCTGCAAGAAGGCCTTGCAGCTTTAGAGCGGGTCTTTTGGGTGATTGATCGGCGTCCAGAAATTACAGACAATCATCGCGCTGAGAATTTGGTCATCGCTGATAAGGCCAATGGCGCGGCGATCAGCTTTCGCCATGTGAGCTTTGATTATGGGCCAGATGCAAAAGCGCTGACAGATTTTTCATTGGATATTCCAGCAGGCAAAACAGTGGCCCTTGTGGGCGAAAGTGGGTCTGGCAAGTCGACCGTATTTAATTTGATCCCCAGACTATATGACGTGCAGACCGGGGAAATTTTGATTGATGATCAAGAAATCAGTACCGTGACAATTGAGAGCTTGCGCAAGGCGATTGCTTTGGTAAGCCAAGATGCTGTGATGTTTGACGATACTATTCGCGCAAATATTGCCTTTGGCAAACCAAATGCCACAGATGCTGAAATTACAAAAGCAGCAAGAGCTGCGGCAGCGGAAGAATTTATTCTGACTTTCCCGGCGCGATATGAAACGCCTGTGGGAGATGGCGGCGGCGATCTTTCTGGCGGGCAACGGCAGCGAGTTTCTTTGGCGCGCGCCTTTTTGAAAGACGCCCCGATTTTGCTCCTAGATGAAGCAACGTCCGCTCTTGATGCAGAGAGCGAAGAAAAGGTCCAAATCGCGCTTCGTGAGCTCTCCAAAGGCAGGACGACACTCGTCATCGCTCACCGTCTCGCAACCGTGCGCAATGCTGATATCATTTGCGTGATGGAGCAGGGGCGGATTATTGAACAAGGCGGTCATGAAGAACTTGTGGCCAAGGGCGGCGCTTATGCTCGGCTTTGTCGATTGCAATTTAAAAATTAATCCCTTTTACAAAAAGCCCCTTTGCCGATGGAACAAAAGGGCTTTTTGAATGGATCGTGAATGACAAAGTTGAAACATACGCTTTGTCTATAATCTAGTGCATTGACTAAAAATCGTCGAAATTATCGTCAAATTCTCCGTCTACGGTCGTTGGCCAATCCAGCACATTTTCTGGCCCCCGCGGATCAAACGGATCAGGACTTGCGTCAAACAGATCATCGTTTGTTTCACCGCTCGCATTATCAATTGGCGGCATAGCACGTTCCAAACTTTCTGACGGGCTTGTGCGCAATTTACCGCTCATGAAACGCCACATATTATCAGAGACATCAAATGGCCCAATAATATTGCCGGATTGCGGCACAAATAATGCTGTTCCTTGTGTACGCAAGGTGCGGGTTTGTCCGCCGCTGCGAACATCAACTGCACCTCGTTTGTTTAAACTGTTTGAATTTCTGCCGGGTCCCCGCAACATGATGATGGTCGCGGCGTCGCCTGCACCAGTAATATTCAATCCTTCAGCCGCTGCCAATTCTATTGCTTGTTGGCCGATGGCGCCTTCAATAATAGTGCCGCGTACGCCCATAGAGGCAACAGGCGTATCAATTTGGACATCCTCTACATCATCTGCCGTATTGCCCGACATAAAACGAAAAGTGCCCCGGGCAACAGACGCTGCCATTTCCCCGGCGCTTTTGTTTGGGTCGTAGACAAATTCGTCAATCGTCAACAAGGTTTCTTCGCCGACGGTGAAAACTGTTTCGTCTAAGAGCAAAATTTGCAGGGCGCTATCTGCACCGCTATCAACCTCCTGGCCAAGTTCAATATCATCATCTTCAATGGCTTCATCGCCATCAATCATGACTTCGCCAGATATGGCCGAGTTGACGCCCACTTTTTGCGCCATAGCTGAACTGAACATTAAGCAGGCCAAGGAACAAGATAAGGCGATTGTCGAAACGGCCATGTGATGTTGTTTTTTATATTTTTTCATCATCTTTCTCCTCAGTGCCCAAAGCCATACACCAACCGAATTTCGAGGCTGGTATTGTCATAATCATAAGTTGCGAAGTTTGATTCTCTTGATTCATTGGTCGCTTGCAGCTCAATTTTAATTTTTTCTGGGTTCAGCCAAGGATTGTCGCTGCCTCGCCCGCCCATAAAGCTACTAATGGGCACGCCAACCGCCCCGCGCATATAGGTCCGATCGTCTTCGCGATCGTCAGTAGACCCAAACACAACGAAACCATCTGCGCCATCAAATGTCAGGCTTGTATTGTGATAATCCAGATCAAGATATGCGCCTTTGCCGATGCGCAAATCATAAGAAAGAATATAGCCCGATAGATCATATGCATAAGGATCATAATCGGCTGATTTGGTTTCCAAAACCACTTTCGCGCCAAGGCG
>CALLVA010000042.1 GCA_938010655.1 uncultured Parvularculaceae bacterium
ATTTCAGCTATATCTGCATCTTAAGCTATAAATTGGAGAATGACTTTGTCTGACAAACTTGCGCCTGCTGACCATGGCAATATTTATCCTGTTCCTGCAGATTTTGCGGCAAAAGCGAATTTGTCGACTGAGGCTTATAAGACGATGTATCAAGCATCTATTGATAATCCTGAGGCCTTTTGGGCCGAGCATGGTCAACGGCTGGATTGGATCAAGCCTTATAGCAAAGCTAAGGATACCTCTTGGGAGGATGGTGACTTTCATATCAAATGGTATGCCGATGGTGTGCTGAATGTCACCGCGAATTGCATTGATCGGCATCTGGCAACGCGGGGCGATAAGACCGCCCTTTTGTTTGAAGGGGATGAGCTGGGGGATCACAAACATGTCACTTATAAAGAGTTGCATGTAGAAGTCTGTCGCTTTGCGAATGTTTTGAAAAAAATGGGCGTTCAAAAAGGAGACCGTGTCACCATTTACATGCCGATGATTTTGGAAGCCACCTACGCGATGCTGGCTTGCGCGAGGATCGGCGCGATTCATTCTGTTGTCTTTGGCGGCTTCTCGCCAGAGTCGCTATCTGGTCGTGTTGAGGATTGTGATTCTAAACTGATTATAACGGCCGATGAAGGCGTTCGGGGCGGCAAGCTAGTGCCGTTAAAGGCCAATGTTGATCAGGTCATGACCTTGACGGATAAGGCCGAGCAAGTCTTGGTGGTGCGGCGTACTGGTAATGCTGTCACCATGAAAGAAGGCCGCGATTATTGGTATCATGAATTGGCTGAAACTGTTTCATCTGATTGCCCCCCAGAACCAATGAAAGCGGAAGACCCCCTCTTCATTCTTTATACGTCTGGATCGACAGGAAAACCCAAAGGTGTTTTGCATACCACAGGGGGATATCTTGTTTGGGCTTCTATGACCCATGAATATGCGTTTGATCTAAAAGAAGATGATATTTATTGGTGTACGGCAGATGTCGGCTGGGTTACAGGGCATACTTATATTGTTTATGGCCCCCTTGCAAATGGAGCGACCAGTGTTGTGTTTGAAGGTGTCCCAACCTATCCAGACGCCTCTCGGTTTTGGAAGACTTGTGATGCGCATAATGTGAGTATTCTGTATACGGCCCCAACAGCGATACGGGCTTTGATGCGCGAAGGGGAAGGCCCCGTTAAAGCCACGTCTCGAAAGAGTCTACGCCTATTGGGGACAGTTGGAGAGCCGATTAATCCTGAAGCATGGGAGTGGTATTTTCATGTTGTCGGCGATGCGCGTTGCCCCATTGTAGATACATGGTGGCAAACAGAGACTGGTGGAACGATGATATTCCCCCTGCCCGGCACAACGCAAATGAAACCAGGCGCTGCGACATTACCTTTTTTTGGTGTGCAACCGGCTTTGGTTGATGCTGAAGGAGCGGTTCTAACGGGCGCAGCAGAGGGGAATTTATTGATCACAGAGAGTTGGCCCGGTCAGATGCGAACCGTTTATGGGGATGATGATCGTTTCAAGGAAACATATTTCTCTGCCTATCCAGGGAATTATTTTACAGGTGATGGCTGCAAAAGAGACGCAGACGGATTTTATTGGATTACAGGCCGTGTTGATGATGTTATCAATGTGTCCGGTCATCGCATGGGCACAGCAGAAGTTGAAAGCGCGCTTGTGGCGCATGATGCTGTCGCCGAGGCTGCTGTCGTTGGATATCCTCATGATATTAAAGGTCAGGGCATTTATGCCTATGTCACTGTTCGTCGCGGCGTTGAAACCGATGAAGCCTTGCGCAAAAGCCTTGTGGCTCATGTAAGATCTGAAATTGGACCAATTGCCTCGCCAGACCTCATACAATTCTCCAGTGGTTTGCCCAAAACAAGATCAGGCAAAATTATGCGGCGGATTTTGCGCAAGATTGCTGAAAATGATTATAGTAATCTGGGAGATATATCGACATTGGCAGAGCCGGGCGTGGTGGATGATTTGATCGAGCACAGGCAGAACCGATAAAACTATCCCTGCCAAACACCCCAATCTTGTGTTTGATTTCTAAACCATGTCATTTGCCTCTTTGCAAAACGCCGCGTGTTCATTTTTGCGCGTTCAATCGCGTCTTCTATGGAAACGAGGCCTGATAGGTGAGCGGCTAGTTCCGGGACACCGAGGCTTTTCATCACGGGCAATGTCGCAGACAAATTACGGCTCATCAAAGTGCGAACTTCTTCCAATGCGCCCTGCTCTATCATCATATCAAACCGACGATTGCATCGATCATAAAGCGTGTCTCGCTCTGGCAGGATGAGCCATTTTTCGAGCGATCCTTCAATCATTGGAATACGGGGTTTGTCCTGCCATTCAGATAAAGCTTGGCCCGTCCCTTGATATACTTCCCATGCCCTTAACAAACGTTGCTTATCGCCTTCAGGAAGGCGCGCCATTGCCGGATCAAAACCAATAACTTTTTCCCGAAAGGCGGCAGGGCCAAGGGCTTCGCGTTCGGCTTCGGCGGCGTGTCGTATTTCGATTGGAATATCAGGAATAGGCGAGAGCCCCTCCTCCAGCGCTTTCATATAAAGCCCCGTCCCGCCGACAATGATCGGCAATTTGCCTCGCTTGGTGACATCCAAAATGACGTCTTTGGCCATTGCGGCCCATATTCCTGCAGAACACCATGTTGCGCCGTCAATCGTGCCATAAAGATGATGCGGCGCGAGCGCTTCTTCTTCTGCAGAAGGGCGCGCCGTAATCACCCGCAAATCCGCATAGACTTGCATCGCATCAGCATTGATGATTTCGCCATTTTGCTTGTCCGCTATGTCCAGTGCGGTTGCGGACTTGCCGCTGGCCGTTGGCCCTGCAATAAGGACCGCTCTAATTTGATCTGTCATGAAAGTCCCATAGCACATGTCCGCAGCCACGCCCATCAATCAGGTGCTCACCCTGATCTCAAATCCAACCACAAAACGGCTAACGTCCGCTGCGATTGAGCAAGCCATAAATCTAACAAAAGCTAAGAGCGTTACTATTTTGGCAGACGAGATTGCGGCTGATTTTTTCTTTGATGGCGCAATCGAGGCCGAATTGATTTCAGAAAGCTTTGATGGATTAGACGTTGTCATCCAGCCTATAGAGGGCCGCGAGAAGAAGCTTCTCATTGCGGATATGGATTCCACAATTATTCAGCAAGAATGTTTAGATGAGTTGGCTGGTTTTGCAGGGTTAAAAGAGCAAGTTTCGGAAATCACCGAACGGGCCATGCGCGGCGAACTAGACTTTGAATCGGCTTTGCGTGAACGCGTGGCAATGCTCAAAGGTTTACCGCTATCGACAATGGAAGATACTTTAAAGAAATGTATCAGTCTTACGCCTGGCGCGTATGAGTTGGTGCAGACTATGAATAAGCGAGGCGCGATGACGGCGCTTGTCTCTGGTGGGTTTACATTTTTCACCCATCGCATCGCTCAAGCAGTGGGTTTTCAGGACAATCAAGGCAATATTCTTGGACAGGACGGACCAAATTTGGATGGCCGTGTTGAAGACCCTATTTTGGGCCGAGAAGCCAAACAGGAAGCCTTGGAACATCATTGTCAGATGCTCGGCATATCACCAGATATGTCTTTAGCCGTTGGCGACGGCGCAAATGATCTTGATATGCTTGGCGCAGCAGGCAGCGGCGTTGCTTTCCATGCCAAACCAGCCGTGGCCAGCGCCGCAAAGATGCGCATTGACCATGGGGATTTAACAGCCCTGCTCTATTTGCAAGGCATCCCCATGGGTGAGTTTGTGAGCGATGCTGTTACGGCTTGAGCAGTTGATAAAACTGCAAATCGCCGCGCTGCACGAGAATTTGAACAGGGCCAGAGTTGATCTTGCGTAACCGCTCAAGATGCTCTGCGGCTTCCTTCGGACCAACCACAGGCTCCCACGCAATTTCGCGGATCACGTCGCCTTGTTGCACGATATTCGCCGCAGGTGACTCAGGATCTAAGGACGTGATCACAACGCCTTCCACAGGGCCTTTAATACCAAACATATTGCGAATTTTTACAGATGGTGATTCCATCGTTAGCCCAGAAGCGCGCGCTGCTGTTTTTGACATGATCTCAAAATTCTTTGAACCTTGATCAGCTTGCGCAAGCGTCTCGCCGCGCCATTTCAGCATAACGTTTAACTTGATCAATTGAGCATTGCGGATCACTTCAACAGGCAGCTTTCGATCAACGGGGGCATCAGCAATGGCGCGGTTCAAATCACGTGTTACTTTGATCTTTTTCCCATCAAATTTCACAATAACATCATTGGTTTTAATGCCTGCAATATCGGCAGAGGCCCCAACGGTTACGCCTCTTACAAATGCACCTTCTGTATTTTTCAACCCAAAACGCGTCACGTCTGCTTTTTCGATGTCTCTTAAAGTGACCCCAAGGAACCCACGGCGCACAACACCATTATCAATAATTTGCTTTACAATATTCGCAGCAAGGTCCGACGAGACGGCGAAACCAACACCAACAGAGCCGCCTGTTTGCGAGAAAATCGCCGTGTTCACCCCAATAACATTGCCGTCTGTATCAAATAAAGGTCCGCCAGAATTGCCTCGGTTGATCGCTGCATCTGTCTGGATGTAATCATCATAAAGACCGGATTGAATGTTTCGGTTACTGGCGGAGATGATCCCTGCAGAAACAGAGCCCCCAAGACCAAATGGATTACCGATCGCAATCACCCAATCGCCAACGCGGGCTTTGTTGGAATCGCCAAATTTCACAAAAGGCATTTTGCCTGTCACTTCTTGCATCTGCAAAACGGCGAGATCGGTCTCTTCGTCTTTACCGCGCAAAATTGCCGTATATTCCCGACCATCTGAAAGCGTGACTTTGATTTCATCCGCCTTCTGAATAACGTGATTATTTGTCACCACAATGCCAGAAGAAGTTACGATGAAACCTGAACCAAGAGAAAGCGCTTGTTGGTCCGAAGTTTTTAAAACCCCGGGCCGGCTAATTGTTTGCGCTGTTGATATATTGACAACGGCCGGCGTTAAATCATCCACCAAATCCGCAAATCCATCTGGCGCGCCTCTGGCAAAAGCACCATCAATAATAGTGGCGTTAACAAATATGAGCGCAACAAAACTCAATAAGAAATGACGGATATTGGACATACAAAAAGACTCCCGAAGTTCAATTAACCTATACTCTACCCCGAATTGACGAAAATCAAAAGCACGTTAGCCAATCTGACAAAGCCTTAATCAAAAAAGCCCCCGAAACGCTTGGTTTCAGGGGCTTAATCGCATGATAAAGACAATTATTCAGGCTTATTTCTTACCGCGAACGTCATTGAAATAGCGGAAGAATTCTGAATCTGGCGACATCAACATAGATGTGTCGCCATTTGCATCATTTCTCAAAGCTTCTTCATAAGCCGTCATCGACCGATAAAAAGCGAAGAATTCTGCATCCCGGCTATAGGCTGCAGCAAAAATGGCATTCCGTTCAGCATCTGCTTCACCGCGGACTTTTTGGGATTGCTCTTGCGCTTCAGCAACCAATGTTGCCCGGTCTTTATCGGCTTCAGCTTTAATTTTGACGGCTGCTTCCTGCCCTTCAGACCGAATTCGCTGAGCCTGTTGCTGCCGTTCTGAGCGCATTCGCTCGAACACTTTTTCAGCATTTTCTTCTGGGAAGTCAGCGCGACGAATTTTTACATCAATGATCCGCACGCCAAATTTAGTAGCTTCTGCCGCCGTTGTGGTCGTAATAGTCTGCATCAACTCAGCTCGCTTTGTGTTGATAATCTCAGTGATTGTCAAAGCACCTAACGCTTCACGAATTGACCCTTCAAGAATTGAGGAAATGTTATTGTCCCCTCTATCTTTTAATTGTTGCCAAGACGTGGAGCCCGGGAAGGTTTTATAATAAACCAGCGGGTCAATAATTTCATATCTGACAAACGCATCAATCACGAGACGTTCTTCATTCTCTGCGATAACTTCAATTGGACGCTCAACATCATATTCGAGGTTTTTGCGACTAACTTTAATCACGTTCTGAATGAAAGGTATTTTCATTTTAAGCCCAGCAGTGTCTTCCTTTTTCTTCGGATCACCAAGCTGGATCAGCAAAGCTTGTTCGCTTTCATCCACGATATAAAAAGTTTGAGAGATCACCACAGCAGCAACGATCAGGATAAAGGCACCAAAGCCTGTAAAAAATTTAGCCATGAGTGTTTCCTTTAATTCCCGAGAGATCGAGTGTTGCGGTTGATTTCATTTAGATTGAGGTAAGGCACAGCGCCGCCAGCGCCCTCATCAATGATAATTTTGTTCATGCCGCCCAGAACGCCTTCCATTGTCTCGAGATACATACGTTGACGTGTGACCTCTGGCGCTTTTGCATATTCAGCATAGATATCGTTGAACCGAGCTGCTGCACCGCGCGCTTTGGCAACTTCGGTTGCTTTGTAAGCTTCTGCTTCAAATAACATGCGCTGCGCATCTGCCCTTGCTTCCGGCACAACTCTGTTACGATAGCCGATAGCATCATTTTGCGCTTTTTCAGCATCGGACCTTGCGTCAACAACATCGCGGAAAGCTTCAACAACGGCGTTTGGCGGGTCAGACTTTTGGAAGTTCACCCGGACTATCTCAATACCAGCTCCATAGGAATTCAGCGCTTCTTGCATCAATTTGCGCATTTCCTCAGGCACAAGTGCCCGGCCATTTGAAATAATCGGATCAAGACGATTGGTGCCGATCACTTCTCTTAGAGCAGACTGGCCAACGGCTTTGACTAAAGCAACAGGCTCGTCAATTCGATAAACAAATTTTGCGACACTAGGAAGATCACCATCTTGACCTGGCTCATCTTTTAGACGCCAGTCAACCACCAGAGAGACATCAACAATGTTGAGGTCACTTGTTAGCATTAAGCCTTCTACAGAATTATTACCGCCAATTGATGTTTGACGGCGTTCTGTGACGGAGACTTTACGCACTGCCTGAAACGGGGACGGAATATGCCAGTTCAACCCTTCAGTTTCCATTTTGGTATATTTGCCAAAAGTCGTAACAACGGCGCGTTCTCCAGGTTCAACCGTGTAGATACCACTTGCGAGATAAAGAGCTAGCAGTCCTAGAGCACCCAGCATGAATATCTTCTTGCTCGGCGGTTTAAACTCACCGCCCCCAGAGCGCCCGCCGCGACCTTTGCCGCCGCCGGGAATTGCGTTTTTGAAACGGTCACGCCCTGAACGCAGCAATTCTTCAATATCAGGCTGCTGGCCTTTGCCGCCGCCATTACCACTGCCCGTTGGTCGGCTTGGGCGGTTGCCGCCATTATTATTGCCGCCGGGTTGTCCCCATGGGCCTTTGTCGCCGCCATTATTGCCGCTGCCGCTATTATCATTCCATGGCATGTAAATTTGCTCCATCAATTATTATCGCCTATGCCAGTCGCCCGATTTCGGCATCGGCATATATTCTTCTGCGATATATATGGCGATTGCATCGATAATCACAATGTTTTCCCAAATAAATCCGACCAGTTGCAGTATTTTTACGGTAATAATTCTCAAAGCCGCTTATATCGACCTAGCGGTTCGGCGACGATGAGATTGAAAGCGACTATTAGCTCTTTATGTTTAATAATCAAAATTCCCCACAGGTCACTGTTATCAAAGAAAATATAACCCTTCTTCTGAAGCAGATAATAGACCCTCGCGCTGATCAAGATCTGATCTCTGTCGGTTTCGTCCAAGATGTGAATGTCAGCAAACAAAAGTCTGGCCACGCGCTAGCAATCATAACATGTGCGCCCATGGGCAAAGCGCCGACATCTGCCGAGAGCGCCTTGATGGATGAGATTAAGGTGAAACTCGCAAATATTGAGGGGCTTGAAAAAGTCACAGTTCTCGCAACGGCTCATGCCCCTGCGGGCGCGAGTCCAGCTAGCCAACAGCCTAGAGTGAGCGGACATGCAAACCCTTTGGGGGTGCCGGGGAAGCGCGCGCCATCTCCGAAAATTACCCTCCCGCAAATCAAGCATATTATCTTGGTAGCCAGCGGCAAAGGCGGCGTTGGCAAATCAACAATCGCCGCTAACTTGGCGATTTCCTTAGCGAAAAATAAGGGACTTAAAGTCGGGTTGATGGATGCTGATATTTACGGCCCTTCCCTGCCCGTGCTGTTTGGGCTGTCTGGTCGACCGCCGATGAAAGAGAATAAAATCCAGACTATCAATAAATTCGGTATTGAATTGATGTCCATTGGCTTATTGCTAGATGAGAGCAAATCTTTGGCATGGCGCGGGCCGATGGTGATGGGGGCGGTGCAGCAATTGCTGACGGATGTAGCATGGCCGCCTTTGGATGTTTTAGTGATCGATACGCCGCCAGGGACAGGCGATGCGCATCTTACCTTGCTCCAGAAAGTGGATATTGATGGCGCTATTATTGTCTCAACGCCGCAACAAATGGCCCTAGCGGATGTGCGCCGAGGGGTCGAACTTTTTCGTAAAATGGATATTCCCCTTCTCGGATTGATCGAGAATATGGCATGGCTTGAACTGCCGGATGGGACAAAGGCAAAACTCTTTGGGGAAGGCGGCGCGGAACAAGCCGCAAAGGCTTTAGGTGTTGGCTTTTTAGGTGCAATCCCCATGATCCCAGATATTGCTGCTGGGTCTGATAGGGGGATGCCTGACCAAATCTCAAAGCCAGATAGTACCGGCTCACGGCATTTTGAGACCCTTGCCGACAAAATTGGCTCTAAGCTGGCGCTTTACCCGGCTCCCGAAGGCGCGTAACGATATATCAAGGTTAAGATTTAAGTGAGTGGAATGAAACATGACTGACCAGCGCGATACTGAAATTGAACTGGATTACGGCTATTTGACTCAAAAAGCTCTTCGCGAAGTTATTCGCGACGTTTTGGAGATCACCGCTGATCTTGGGCGCTGTCCGGGGGAACATCATTTTTATATTGAGTTTGATACGACCCATAAAGGCGTCAGTATCGCCAAGTTTTTAAAAGATGAGTTTCCAGAACGGATGACCATTGTTTTACAGCATAAATTTCAGTCTTTAACCGTTGAAGAGGACTTCTTCTCCGTTGTTCTCCATTTCAAAGGGGCACCAGAAACTTTGGTGGTGCCATTTGATGCGATTACTGGGTTTCATGACCCTTCCACAGATTATCAATTACGTTTTGAGCTGGTGGATGTTGCCGCTAATGAAGCGTTTGATGAAGAAACTGACGAAAACGGGCAGGATCATACGGATGACGAGTCAAAAACAAGCGCCGCACCGAAGGAAGATGGTGAAAGCGCTGATGTTGTCAGTTTGGACGCATTCCGCAAAAAATAAGCCGCTATTATTATGCTTAATGACGCTTTGCGCTGCCACTTGACGCATGCTATAAAATAACATGCGCTATATTTTTAAGGATATTCTCATGGCTACTCGACCTTTGCCCATCATATCGTCTCGTCTCGCTTCTTTATTGATGAGTGGTACTGCTATTCTCTGTCTTAGCTCCGCTTATGCGCAAGCGCCTTCAGAGGTTGAAAAAGCAACAATAGAAGCGGCAGAAACTGCTCAAGAAGCCTTACAAGAAAACATTTCAGAGATGTCAAAGGACATCGTTGAAGAAGTTTCGCCTGAAATGATGACTTCTTCTAAAGAGCTTACCGAAGAAATGGTCAAAGCTTCTGATATGGAAGAATCGAAAGATATGACCGCTATCACGACCGAAGAAGAGGCGTTGGAAGCTGTTGAAAACATGCAAACCGAAGAGGAGTTTGCGGAGACTTTTATCAACTATCAGGCCCCGCCAAATTCAACGGATGTGGACTCGCTTTTCAACCAGCAAATGCTCGACTTCCCTAGCGAGGTTGATCTCGTGATTCACCTTAATGCCATTGAAAGCGAAGTTGCCAAATGCCAACAATTGCGTAGTGAAATTGAAAGCCGTATTGGGGATCGCCCGGGGTCTTACAATGTCAATATTGGCTGGGTGAAGTCCTATCAAAACTGCCTCGTACAACGCCGTAACGAAATGGACCGGCTGTTAAAATCTATGAATAAGTTACAGACTGAAACATTGTCTAATGCTGGCGATGAAGGCGCAACGACCGCTTGGGACTTAATTGCGAAACTCAATGCCCGCTTCTCCGAAGTTCGCTTGGCTTTGAATAGTGAGTTTAGAACGCAAGCCAGCTTTGTTGAGTATTACAATACAGGCGTCAAAGTATACTAATCTTCCCGCCGCTTGAATTGTACGACATCCCCTGCTCCGCGCCGCGCCGTGGGGCATAAATCTGATAGTGGGCACCCTTTGCATGCCGGGCGGCCGTGGTGGCAAAAATGACGCGCCAGTTTTTCAAGACCTTGATGAAGAGCCGTTAAATCATGTGCCTGCCATTCTGTCGGCATCCGCTCGATAATGTGGCGATCTAAAGAGGAACGAACTGCCCCCTCTGGCACTATTCCCAACCGCCGGACAGGCCGTGCCGTTTCATCACTCACAGATAAGACTGTTCGTTGAAGCGTGGAGAAATTTAAGGTTGCTGCGCTGGCTGTGGGTCCAACGCCGGGCAAGCTTTCCAAAAACTGCCGTGCTGCACTGGTCGACCAATCGCTTAGGAAATCTAACTCAAGATATTCATGTCGTTTTTCAATTTCGCGTAATATATTTTGTATCGTTTTTGCTTTTTCACGAGCATCTTCGACCCCGGCTAAGGCGCGAGTCAAAAGATCTAGATCCGCTAATTTTACGTCATGCCAACGTGGAAAACTGCGTTTCAGCCGTTGAAATGCCGCCAATGCAGACGCCCCCGGTGCCCGCGCAGCAACGATTACGAAGATCAGTTGAGACAAAGGATCACATTTTCCCTGACCACGAGGCGGCCAAGACGCCCGTAAGCGTTTGAGAATTTCTGGTAAGCGCCCATCTCGGGCAAAGGTAAGAGACATTTGCATAAAGTCATTATAAGAACATAAATGGAACATTGCAAGTGTTCTTTTTACGTTCTCATTGCTGGCTTCCAATTTGCAGCATTTTGCTATAAATCAAGCCCTCAAGCTCGGACT
>CALLVA010000043.1 GCA_938010655.1 uncultured Parvularculaceae bacterium
ATTGCCATCCGACGAGACAGAGCTTCTGGAACTTGGCCGCAACCTTGAGCATGGTGTGCCGATTGCGACGCCTGTGTTTGATGGCGCGCATGAGCCAGATATTGTGGAGATGCTGAAAAAGGCTGGTCTTGACGAGACGGGACAAGTTTGGCTGACCGATGGTCGGACGGGCGAGCGTTTCGCGCGTCCAGTGACTGTGGGGTATAAATACCTTCTGAAACTGCACCACTTGGTTGATGACAAGATTCACGCTCGGTCGATTGGCCCATACTCGCTCGTTACACAGCAGCCGCTGGGTGGTAAGGCGCAGTTTGGTGGTCAGCGCTTCGGGGAGATGGAAGTGTGGGCGCTCGAAGCTTATGGCGCGGCCTATACGCTCCAAGAGATGTTGACGGTGAAATCCGATGACGTTGCGGGCCGGACCAAAGTGTATGAAGCGATTGTCCGTGGTGACGATAGCTTCGAAGCAGGTATCCCGGAAAGCTTCAACGTATTGGTCAAAGAGATGCGTTCTCTCGGCCTGAATGTTGAGCTGCGCAACGGATAAAGCGAAAGCCACTTCCTCTTCCTAAAGCACCGCGAAGCGGCTTTGAAGGAAGAGGAAAGACGGTTTAAAGCTGCGACGAGAAACAAACTGAGTTCGCAGAAGATGAGAGCGACTTTGATCGGAAGTAGATTGTAGTGATGAGAAATTTGATCAAATCTCTAATGACAATTACCAGCACAATTCTTGTGCTGAATGCTTCTGCCTATGCGACTGTGATATATAATTTGGTGAAAGTCGACTGCGATCCAGAGGTTCAGCATTTCAGTTGGAAGGCTTTTACGGGATCTTCTGAGTATGGCGTTGGATCAGATTTTGTAGATGTTTATGTAGCTTCTCCAACTGATAAAACAGTTATGGCGCGTGCAGGATATCAGTATGAGCCAGTTTCTTTATGCAATTTTTTCCTCCCCTTTGAGCGAAAAGCTGAGATTAGAATTTTCGCAGAAGGCTATACGGGAATGAGTAATGAAGATTGGCCGCTTAATGGTGAACATAATGTTCGCCTAGAAGTTAATGATGATACAATTTTAACTATAGATGACATTTGGGGAACTGAATTTGATGAGCACCTAATCGAGGTCAACGGTCGAGAAGGCAAACATTGCACGACAAAATATAAAATGCCCAAGACTGTCAAAAACCAAATTTCAGAATTCAAAGAACAACAAGTATCGTGTCGATTTTTCCGACTCCCGGAACCGACACCAGATCAAGTGAAAGGACAGTAGATGTCTCAGGAACTTTCAAACGTCTTTAATCCTTTGGCGCAGCCAGAGACGTTCAACCAAATCCGCATTTCTCTTGCGAGCCCGGAGAAAATTCTCTCTTGGTCCTTTGGCGAGATCAAAAAGCCGGAAACCATCAACTACCGGACATTTAAGCCGGAGCGGGATGGTCTGTTCTGTGCGCGTATCTTTGGCCCGGTCAAAGACTATGAATGTCTCTGCGGCAAATATAAGCGGATGAAATATAAAGGCGTCGTCTGCGAAAAATGCGGCGTTGAAGTGACCTTGTCCAAAGTGCGTCGCGAGCGCATGGGCCATATTGAGTTGGCGTCCCCTGTCGCGCATATCTGGTTCCTGAAATCCCTTCCGAGCCGGATTTCTTTGTTCCTCGACATGACATTGAAAGATGTAGAGCGCGTTCTTTACTTTGAACAATATATCGTGATTGAGCCAGGCCTTACACCGCTCATGCCGCATCAATTGCTGACAGAAGAAGAGTTCATTGAAGCGCAAGAGCAGTATGGCGAAGATAGCTTTACAGCTGGCATTGGCGCTGAAGCGATCCGCGAAATTTTGGGGTCTATGGACCTCGAACAAGTCTGTGAAAATATCCGTCAGGAGATTTCTGAGACGACGTCTGAACTGAAGCCAAAGAAATTGAACAAGCGCTTGAAGCTGATTGAAAGCTTCATGGGGTCTGGCAATAAGCCTGAGTGGATGATCATGACGGTTGTCCCTGTGATCCCGCCAGAGCTGCGTCCTTTGGTGCCCCTTGATGGCGGTCGTTTCGCGACCTCTGATTTGAACGATCTTTATCGCCGGGTGATTAACCGGAACAATCGTTTGAAGCGCCTGATGGAACTGCGCGCGCCGGATATTATTGTTCGGAACGAAAAACGGATGTTGCAGGAATCTGTTGATGCATTGTTTGACAATGGTCGTCGTGGCCGTGTCATCACCGGCACCAATAAACGCCCGCTAAAATCTCTTTCAGACATGCTGAAGGGTAAGCAGGGTCGTTTCCGTCAGAACTTGCTCGGGAAGCGCGTCGACTATTCTGGTCGTTCCGTCATCGTGGTTGGACCTGAATTGAAATTGCACGAATGTGGCCTGCCAAAGAAAATGGCATTGGAGTTGTTCAAGCCATTTATCTATTCGCGTCTCGACGCGAAGGGGCTTTCTGCGACCGTTAAACAAGCCAAGAAACTTGTTGAAAAAGAACGTCCAGAAGTTTGGGATATTCTGGATGAAGTGATCCGCGAGCACCCGATCATGTTGAACCGGGCGCCAACACTTCACCGTTTGGGCATTCAAGCATTTGAACCAAAACTCATTGAGGGCAAAGCGATCCAGCTTCACCCATTGGTGTGTACTGCGTTTAACGCGGACTTTGATGGCGACCAAATGGCGGTTCACGTCCCATTATCGCTTGAGGCGCAATTGGAAGCGCGCGTCTTGATGATGTCGACCAACAACATTCTGTCACCGGCGAACGGGAAGCCGATCATTGTGCCGTCTCAGGATATTGTTTTGGGTCTCTATTACATCACGATGGAGAAGCCAAAAGAGACAGGCGAGGGCAGTGTTTTTGCGAACCTTGCTGAGATTGAACATGCGTTGAACTCTGGCGCTGTCACGCTTCATGCGAAAGTCAAAGTTCTCTGGCATACAGTGGATGCTGAAGGCAATGACATTACGGAAGTCGTGGACACGACTCCGGGCCGCATGATGGTGGCAGATCAATTGCCACGAACAGCGAATATTCCGTTTGATGCTGTGAACCAGCTTTTGACGAAAAAGACTATTCAGGGCTTGATTGACGTGGTGTATCGCCACTGCGGCCAGAAGAAGACAGTGATCTTCGCTGACCACATCATGGCTCTTGGCTTCCGCGAAGCGTGTAAAGCCGGTATTTCCTTTGGTAAGGATGATATGATCATTCCTGATACGAAGAAAACAATCGTGCAAGAAACAAAAGATCAAGCGTCTGAGTATGAGCAGCAATATGCTGACGGTCTGATTACGCGCGGCGAAAAGTATAACAAAGTTGTTGATGCTTGGGCGAAGTGTACGGACAAAGTTGCCGATGAGATGATGAAAGAACTCTCAACGACAAAATATGATCCAGAGTCCGGCAAAATGCTTGAGCCGAATTCAGTATATATGATGTCGCACTCAGGGGCGCGTGGTAGCCCAACGCAAATGCGTCAATTGGCTGCGATGCGGGGGCTAATGGCCAAGCCGTCAGGTGAAATCATTGAAACGCCAATTACCTCTAACTTTAAAGAGGGATTGACCGTTCTTGAATACTTTAACTCCACCCACGGGGCGCGTAAGGGCCTAGCGGATACGGCGTTGAAAACCGCGAACTCAGGATATCTGACCAGACGTCTCGTTGATGTTGCGCAGGATTGCATCATTAAAGAGGTTGATTGCGGGACAGAAAATGGGATCACCATTGAACCTGTAATTGATAGTGGTGATATTGTTGTGCCGCTGCATGAGCGTATTCTGGGCCGGACATTGCTTGAGGATGTGGTGCATCCTGATAGCGGTGAAATCATTGGCGAGAAAGACTTGGAACTTGACGAAGCTAAATCAGAAGAGATTGATCTAGCAGGTGTTCAAAAACTCCGTGTGCGGTCTGTTTTGACTTGTGACACCAAGATTGGTGTCTGCGCCAAATGTTACGGGCGGGATCTGGCACGTGGTGACGCGGTTAATATCGGCGAAGCTGTTGGTGTTATTGCGGCGCAATCGATTGGTGAGCCGGGTACTCAGTTGACGATGCGGACTTTCCACGTTGGTGGAACGGCGCAAGTTGGTGACGTATCCTTCATCGAAGCGAGCCATGAAGGTGAGATTAAACTAGAAAACCGGAATGTGGTGAAAGACTCTGATGGCGATCTCGTTGTCATGGGCCGGAACACATTGATCAAAATCGTCGACAAAGACGGCAAGGATCAAGCCTCGTTCAAAGTTAATTACGGGACAAAACTCCGTGTTGATGATGGCGACAAGGTGATCCGGGGCAACCGCCTTGCAGACTGGGATCCTTATACACTACCTATGCTGACGGAAGTTGCGGGTAAGGTGAAGTTTGAAGACCTTGTTGAAGGGGTCTCGATGCAAGTTGTTTCTGATGAAGCAACAGGCCTTTCTTCTCGCGTGATCACAGACTGGCGCTCTAGTCCACGTGGGGCAGACCTTAAACCAGCGGTGACAATTGTTGACGACAAGGGCGAAATTCTCACCCTCGAAAACGGCAATGAAGCCCGTTATATTCTGCCTGTGGATGCGATCCTCTCTGTGGAAGATGATCACGATATTCGTCCGGGGGATGCGCTGTCTCGTATTCCAACGGAAGGCGCGAAGACACGGGATATTACCGGTGGTCTACCGCGGGTTGCGGAACTCTTTGAAGCGCGTCGTCCAAAAGACCATGCGATCATTGCTGATATTGATGGCCGTGTTGAATTTGGCCGTGACTATAAGAACAAGCGCCGTATCGCGATTGTTCCTGTGGAAGAAGATCAGGAAAAGGTCGAATATCTCGTGCCGAAGGGCAAGCACATTGCCGTTCAAGAAGGGGACTTCATTGCGAAGGGCGAATACCTTCTGGATGGTAATCCTGCACCCCATGATATCCTGACGATTTTGGGTATCGAGGAATTGGCGAACTATCTGATCAATGAGATTCAGGAAGTTTACCGTCTGCAGGGCGTGCCAATCAACGATAAGCATATCGAAGTGATCGTGCGTCAGATGCTACAGAAAGTTGAAATCTCAGATGGCGGGGACTCACCGTTCCTCAAAGAAGAGCATATCGACAAAGTTGAGTTTGAAGAGACGAATATCCGTCTGGAAGAAGAGGGCAAACAGCCAGCAATTGGCGCACCTGTTCTTCTCGGGATTACCAAAGCGTCGCTCCAAACACGCTCCTTTATTTCTGCTGCGTCGTTCCAGGAAACCACACGGGTTCTGACCGAGGCTGCTGTTCAGGGTAAGATTGATACACTTGATGGCTTGAAAGAGAACGTCATTGTTGGTCGTCTCATCCCAGCGGGTACTGGCGGCATGATGTCGAAGCACCAAGCTGTTGCGGACTCAAGAGATGAAACACTCATCGAGGAACGCGAAGTTCGCGCTGCCGCTGCGTTGCCTGCGCCAGAGCCGGATGTGCCAAGTGAAGCTGATGTGGTTTTCGGCAATGCTGAAGCCAGCGAAGGCGGGGAAGAAACACCTGCTGCTGAGTAAGGGTTTTTCACAGTAAAAAGAAAAAAGCCGCTTCATTTTTGAAGCGGCTTTTTTATGAAGCTCGGATCGAGAATAGATCATCAAAATGATGCATGAATTGTTTCTCAGCAAAATAGCTTTTGATCATGTGGAAACCTGTATCAACAATGGCCCGGCGTTCCTTTTCATGCAGCTTATAATAGTTAACTTTCTCAGCTAAATCCGAAAAGTCCCATTTGAGCGGGACATAGGTCTCGTTGGCGCGAAGCATATTGGGGGCAAGTTCAATATGGTCGCAATCTGGTTTGATCAACAGACTGCCCGCCGCCAGCGTCTCAAAATCCCGCCAACAGATTTCGCCATACCCAAACGGACTAAAGCCCATCTTCGATCTTTGGAGCTCATGCATAAATTGCGGTAAGGGGACCGGGAAATCTGTTAATGCGCTAATCTCGGATAAGTTCGACACTGCCTTTAAAGCTTCTTCGCGCATGGTTTGATACCAAGCCGTGCCTTCTGTGGCGAGGCGGCTATGAATGTCTATTTCCCGATCATCGCTATTGGGCGCTGTCACTGTTGCCTCAAAAAGTCTGCGCAATGGGCGCTCTGTATAGAAAGTCGGCGCAAGAATAAACTTTGACCAAAATTGATCGGGCAGAACTGTCTCCGTCAAGCTTGGGATTAAATTGAAACGACGCACATAATGGTCCATCAAATTCGTATCGCCAAAGGCTTGCGCCTCATAGGCGGACCGGTCTTTCAAGACATGTTTTTTCATATAGCGCGTGGCGATATGCATAACAGCAGAAGCTTGGCGCAGATCAGTCGGGGCAGACCAGTCCATGTGAATAACGGGTGCTGAAGGGGCGGCAGACAAGACAGGCTCAAGGAGCGCTTCATATTCATCTTTTGAAACATCAAAATGCGTTTGAACGCCGATCCATTTGACACGGTTTAATAATAAAGCGGGCAGGGATGAAACGTCTTTTTCATAGATGAAAACCGGGGTCATATTGTAGCGAGATTGAATATCTTCAGCTTGGTCAATATAGAGCTGTAATTGCGCCCTGCCGATCCGGCCACTATCTTGGTGATGGATAAAAAGAGCGATATCGCCAGAGGGGGCGAAATATTTGCTGAGGGCAAAGGTGGTTTTCGCCGCCGAGGCGTCAATCCATCTTTGCACATTGATCCCCATAACTCTGTCCAAATTCTCAACTTACACAACAGGGAAGTAGTATCACATTCTCCTTAAAAAAGTGCCAAGCTGTCTGGGGAAAGTTGATTAGGAAATCCTTGGGTCTCGCGCCTCGTAAAATGGTTCAGGTTTTGGAGATATAGATGAGGTAGATCAGTAAGGTGGAGCCGTAATCTAATGCATTGCTTGAGCTGATATTTTGGCTCAATACATCCTGATTTCCCCAACTATAGTGCTACGCTATATGAATTGCTGCGCCTAAGGCAACAGCGGCAATGATTGTGCGCGATTACAGCAAAGAGGATTTGAGATCGATTCGCTGAGAATTGACCCATAAACCGGGTCAGCTTATCGAAGAAAAGATGACCAGCTCGCCGTCGCCTGATTTTCATGCTCCCTCAAAGAGCATCTTTTTGAACCGTAGAAACCTCGCCGTTCTGCTGGAGATCGGTCTTGCTTTATTGGCGCTTATTCTGCTGGCTTTAGCGCATCTCTATGCTGTCGGGGTGCCGTTTTTCGGGCTGCCACTCATTTTGATTTTGGCATTTATCTTATGTGTTCTGCTCGAGGATCATTTGCTCGCCCAACAGAGGGCGCTTAAAGGGCTTTTGGGCGGCGGCAGAATTGTCCTGTTCTCGCTGTTTTTGGTCCAATTTGCGTCTCTTTATGGAGGGGAAGCTGGTGTGGTGCTGAAAGCACCGACTTTTGCGTTTTATTTTGCCTTGATTGCTTTGCAGGGCGTGCGGGGCGGAAATAAGCGCATATTGTTTACGGGCGGGGTCGCCATTGGCTGCTGGATCATCATCACCTTCATGGCAACTCGCTTAGACACGACTGTAAGCTTGAGTTTCACATATTATATGAAATCGGCAGCAACAACTTGGGTAGCCGAAGCCGAACGCCTTGTCGCGCTAGCGGCGTTCACTGGGGCAGCCGCATTAATGCGTTGGCCGCGTCAGAGGCGGGGGCAGGCGAGCGATGCGCTGCGTGTCCTATATATTAAAGACGAGAAGGTGGACCAAGAGGGGCGTTTCGGGAAAGGCAGCGAGGCCATTCCTTGTGAGGATGGGGCGGCGCTTCTTGAAATGGCTACAGGTTTTTATAGTGAAGGGAAATCAGTCGATATCATCCTTTTAAGTGTAGGGCAGGATGAAGAAAACGCATATGATCTTTGCAAAGCATTACGCCGAATAGAGCGGGTTTATCAGGCGTCTAGAAGTGTGATTATCTCTGTTACAGATCAGCCGGTTGGCAAAAGTGATTCTGATCAAGGTCAAAAAATGCGCGAAGCGGGTTTTGATGGCCATGTTTTGGCGTCCGCAAGCCAGAGCGACATCTGGTGTGAGATATATAAAGCCAAAACCACCCGCTATTTTCGGTCATAGCGCTAGGGTGTGGCGCAAGAATGTATCGCTCATTAAGATTCCCCAAAAAAAGGTGGGAAATCTATTGACCCAAACG
>CALLVA010000044.1 GCA_938010655.1 uncultured Parvularculaceae bacterium
CCTGATTAGCAGCGTCAGATAATGAATGTTGATGGTCTTCTCTAGACATAAAGTTCCTTAGTTGGTAGAAGCAATAGGTTAAATCAGGAGGTCTGAGTATGTTAACAAATTGGGTCATTGTCGTGGTTGTGTAATTGCGGAGGAGTTCATTGTAATAAGGCTCCCCGCCCGGCATTTTCGCAACGCCATAATTGCCGCTAACGCCGGAACCGATGGAGGCCGTCCGTTTTTCAAAATCACGATAGCCAGTGTCCACACTGTCTTTCATCGCCGTCATGAAGCGGGCGAGAAGGTCGTCTTTTGTGGCTTTGTCTGCGTCTAGCTTTGCAAGTTTTTTGGTGAAGTCTGCATAGATTGGCGATTCGCCATCATTGGTGAAAGGCTTGCCCTTGCGGACATTTTGGGCAGATTCAACGATCCCGGCATAGGAAAACTCAGGCAGCGTATAGCCTTGTGCCGCGCGGTCTTCCATCAAAGTTGCAGCTTGGTCCAACACCGTGCCAATTTTGCTCACGCGCGAAATATAATCCTCAGCGTCTTTCAGACTTTGTATTTTGTGGTAATTCGCAAGGGATACCGGAATTTGCGAGTGAACCCCTCTGAATTGTGAGAGGACAAATTGGTGATCTCGGAAATTATCGAGACGCAAATCCTGCTCAGCGGAATATTCCCAAAGGCGGAAAGATAATTTGCCCTCTTCAGACAACGTGTCTGGATCAACGGTTGAGCGCAGGGTTGCTAGGCGCTTTTCTGTTAAGCGACGCTGACGGTCAAACTCTTCGTTGGTGCGCTCATTCCAGCTATCATACCCGTCCCGGCGGCCCAGATATGTTGCATATTCTGGACTGGAGAGAATGTCTTCTTCAAACCAACCATCCAACATCGCGACAAGTTGTTGATCCGCTTTCTCAGTCATTTTGGCTGAGGCGATTTCTTTCGGCATGCCGGGCAATTTACCAGGCATATTAATGGCTTCGCAGCCAGAAAGGGCAATCAAGCTGGCGGCGGCCAGAAGGGCAAATTTCTTCATCGTCATCTCCTCAAAATAAATATTTATGCCCTTATAGCCGAGGAAGCCCGCGCCGTCATGTTTTCTCGCAATTCGTTTATGAAGGAAATTTCAGGTGATGCGGGCGCAAAACCTGTTAGCGTTCCGAAATATTGATCCAGCCAATGAAGGAATAATCATGACCTCTGTGTCTTTCCGCCGATTTTTAAGCGCCGCGGCGCTGTGCTTTACTCCCTTTGTCCTCTCCAATGCGGCTGCAGAGGAATTGTCTATCGCGGGCAATTGGCTTGCTGAAAGCGGAGACGCTTATATCCAAATGAAAGATTGTGGTGATGGCACGCCATGCGGCTATCTCATGTTGATTGGCGAAGATGCCCAAGCAAATGCGATTGATGACCAAAATCCTGATGCAACTCTTGCGGGCCGGAAGATGCATGGGATTAAAATGGTTTGGGGGTTCAAAGCCAAAGGCGATAATTGGAAGGGCGGAAAAATTTATGACCCTAATTCCGGCAAGACTTATAAGTCCAAAATGGAGCGCTTGTCTGATACAGAACTCAAAGTAAGTGGCTGCGTTGGACCGTTTTGTCAGGGTCAAGTCTGGACGGCTTATACGCCTGTCCCGGTTAAGGCCAAAGACACAACAATTTCAGAGTAAATCAAAAGGCCGCTTTGCAAAAATTAGCTTCTTGTCGTTACACCGTACCCAGATAAACAGATAATTGCTGCAGGCCACTGGCCCAGCCATTTTGCTCGCGCATGGACTCAAAAGTTGCTGCTTCTTCTTCGGTTGGGTTTATCGGCTCCCACGCGAAGGTGAGTGCCGTTTCGTCGCCCATATCTTCAAAAGTCAGCGTAGCGCGCATATCTTTTGGCCAAGTTGGCATATGCGGATTAGGCAAAATCTCGCCGGCCGGGTTTGACATATATTGAAAAAAGACAAGCGTGTTTGGGGCGCTGACTTCTTCATATTTGGTGAAAAGCCACATCTCATTCCCATTTGGCATGGTCATTTTATGCAGCGATGTGCCGTCAGTTTTTATATCAGCCGAGACAAATTCACAGGAGCAGCCGGGCATGGGGAACATCCACTGGTTTAAATGCTCAACTTTCGTCCAAGCATCAAACACCAATTGCTGCGGCGCTTTATAGGTTTGTGTGAGCATGGATGGTTCGACACGAATATGACTCATAAAGCGTTTTCCTTTTTAGGTTTATCGAAAAGGCCCAGTTTTTTGGGTCAGTGCCTGGTGATAATAAAAAAGCGGGCGCTTTAGGCCCGCTTTTCGTTTCTTTAAACTTCGAAATATTCGCCCGTTGGGTCTGCTTGGTTCAGGCGATAATCGAGATAGCCTTCTGCGGTTTCCATGAAGGCGTCTAATTGGTTTTCCAAGAAGTGGTCTCCGCCCGGGATTTCTGCAAATTCGACCTTGCGGCCTTTTTGCGTCCGGGTTTTTTCGACCATGTCTTGTGTTTCCGCCGCGGGGCAAATCCGGTCTTCTGATCCGTGGATCACCAAGCCGGAAGATGGGCAAGGGGCGAGAAACGTAAAGTCGTAAATATTTGCAGCCGCAGAAGCAGAAAGAAAGCCAACAATTTCAGGCCGGCGCATCAAAAGTTGCATACCGATCCAGGAACCGAAAGACAGACCCGCCACCCAGACGAAAGGCGCATTTGGGTTCATGCTCTGGAGATAATCCAAAGCTGTTGCCGCATCAGACAATTCGCCTTGGCCTTGATCATATTCGCCTTGGCTTTTGCCAACGCCGCGGAAGTTAAACCGCATGACGCCAAAACCGCGCCGCGCAAACATGTGATACATTTCGTAGCACACTTTATTGTTCATGGTGCCGCCAAATTGCGGGTGAGGGTGTAGTATTAAGGCAATCGGGGCGTTCTCGCCTTTGCCTTTTTGGTATCGGCCTTCGAGGCGGCCTTCTGGGCCAGCGAAAATAATTTCAGGCATGGAATCTCTTTTCTTCTTCGCAAAAGAACATATCCAATGATGTAAGAAATTTTGGGCAAAATTTAAGGCGCTAATCTTTGAAAAAGAGCGCCAAATAAACTTGACCAAATCAGTCGGGTTTCCTACATCCCAGATATGTCAGGGTGGAAAATACGCTATATCGCGTTTTTTCCACAAAGGCCAGAAATTGCGACATTTTTACGAAAGTCATTCATGAAACTGACCGCCAAAGCCAGATATGCTGTGACGGCCCTTGCAGATATTGCTGCTTTTGGGGCTTCTGGCCCTGTGTCTTTAACGGATATTGCGGCGCGTCAGGTGATTTCTCAGTCTTTTTTAGAGCAACTTTTCCGCAAACTGCGCTTGGCGTGGCTTGTTGAAAGCGCTCGAGGCGCTTCTGGGGGCTATGCTTTGGCGAAAACGCCCACAGAGATTCGCGTGTCTGAAATTGTCTCTGCGGTGGACGAACCGATTCGCACAACGGCTTGTATTCCCGGCGAGAAGATTGGCTGTCGTGGCACCAATGCAAGATGTTTGACCCATCACCTATGGCATGATCTTGGGGAGCATATTGAAAGCTATCTCGGCTCCATCACATTGGCAGATGTTGTTGGCCCGCAAAATATTGATGTGGCCCCGACAAAAGAGGCGCAGTTATGAGCCTGCCTCGTCTCTTCTTGGATTATAACGCCACTAGCCCGCTCTTGCCTGTCGCCAAAGAAGCAATGATTGCAGCGATGGATAGTGGCAACCCGTCTTCGGTTCATAGCGAAGGGCGAAAAGCCAAAGGCGTTTTGGAAGTGGCCCGCAAGCAAATTAGCGCGGCAACAAAGTGTGACCCCACGGGCGTGATCTTTACCAGCGGTGGCACAGAAGCCATTAATGCGGCTTTATGGGGCATGGCGCGCCGGGAAAAAGACCCAGTGCGCCAGATTTTCATCACAGATATTGAGCATAGCGCCGTGCGCGACACTGCGGAAGCGATTGCGGCGACAGGGCTTGTTGAGCTGCATATTTTGCCCGTAACAAAACAAGGCGTCGTCGATATTGAAGCGGCGAAAGCGGCTTTTGCGAAAGCGAAGAAACCTTTTTTGGCTAGTATTATGCTGGCCAATAATGAAACGGGTGTTATCCAGCCCATCGCTGACTTGCGGCAAGACATTTTCAGCAATGGTGGATTTTTATTCGTAGACGGCGTACAAGCCTTCGGCAA
>CALLVA010000045.1 GCA_938010655.1 uncultured Parvularculaceae bacterium
GACCGATACAAAATTGTGTCTCAGCAGCAAGCATAAACCCCTTGGTACACATCTAATTGTAAAGGGAAGCCGTAGTCATTGTGGGCTTCCGCTACTGGCGAGTTTAACTCATTGGCTAAGGCAAGGTACAGACAGTTTTCATAACTCAATTTGCAACAGCGAATGTCGTCTTGGGGCCACAAACAACCATTCAAATTTATATCTGCTGTTGCGCTCAAACTTAAAGCGTTTCTTGAAACCTAATTGGGATGCCGCCCGCTTCGCCGATTAAGTCTCCTTGCCACATAACGCACCGTCCACGGATGATTGTTCCGACAGGCCAGCCTTTGGCTTTGAAGCCATCAAAAGGGGTCCAGCCGGATTTTGTGGCGGACCAGTCATGGGTGATGGTTTCTTCGCGGTTTAAATCAACGACGGTGAAGTCAGCATCATAGCCCGCAGCAAGGCGGCCTTTGCCGGCCATTTGAAAAATCCGGTTCGGGCCATGGCAAACAAGATCCACAAAGCGCGATAGGCTGAGGCGTTTTTCCGCCACATGAGTGAGCATTACAGGCACTAATGTTTGCACGCCGGGCATGCCAGAAGGCGAGGCGGGGTATGATTTTGCTTTTTCTTCCAGCGTGTGGGGCGCATGGTCTGAGCCGATTACGTCAAAGACCCCTTGGCAGATGCCTTGCCAAAGACCCGCCCGGTGATGCGCATCGCGCACAGGGGGGTTCATTTGTGCTAGGCCTTTGAGGCGCTCATAAACTTCTGGCCCTTCCAGCGTGAGATGTTGCGGGGTGACTTCGCAAGTGGCGATGTCTTTATGTTGCTGCAAGAGGGGCACTTCTTCTGCGGTGGAGATATGCAGCACATGAATGCGTCGCCCGGTTTCCCGCGCTAACTTTAGCAAGCGTTCCGTACACCGCAATGCCGCCGCTGCAGAGCGCGCTTCTGGGTGGGAGGTCCAATCGCCGTCGCGGGCGAGATGCGCTTCCTTGCGCAGCATTTCCTCATCTTCAGAATGAATTGCCACGCGGCGTCTGCCATGAGAGAGCACATTACGCACGCCATCATCATCCGGCACCAACAAATTGCCCGTGGAGGCGCCCATGAAGATTTTCACGCCGCACACGCCGGGGAGCATTTCTAGCTCTTCCAAGTCTTTATAATTGTCATGGGTCGCGCCCGCATAAAACGCATGGTCACACCACATGCGCTTGGCGCGGGAGAGTTTGTCTTCAATGGCATCTTGAGTGGTGGTGAGCGGATTTGTATTCGGCATTTCGAAAACGCCTGTGACCCCGCCAAGAACTGCGGCTCTGGAGCCTGATTCCAAATCTTCTTTATGCTCATTGCCCGGCTCGCGGAAATGCACCTGACTGTCGATCACGCCGGGTAGAACATGAAGCCCTGTACAATCAATCACTTCATCGGCTTCGGCATTGGCGAGTGAACCTATCTCTGCAATCCGCCCCCCGCGCACGCCGACATCGCGGACGCCCTGACCTTCATGGTTCACAACAGTGCCGCCGCGCAGCAGAAGGTCAAAAGTCTTGGTAGCCATGAGGGCGTGTCCTTTTCAGTAGCGATGATCTAATCTCTGCCCTACATAGACGTCATGACCCAGCTCGTGAAGACCCCCTTAGAGACCCGCGCCCTTTTTCGTCTATCCGGCGACGATGTGAAATCCCTGATGCAAGGGTTGATCACCCAAGATATGGATCGCCTTTCGCCGATTTCTGCGATTTATAGCCTGTTGCTCACGCCTCAAGGAAAAATTCTATATGATTTTTTTCTGATTGAGACAGCTGATGGTGTGCTGGTCGACATTCATCGAGATCATGCCCCTGCTTTTATGCAAAAGCTGAAACTCTATCGGTTGCGGGCCCAAGTTGAGATTGAACCATTGGATGATTGGTCGGTAGGGGTGGTTTTTGGGGATGTGAGCGAAGCGGAGCCGGGGCGGATCATGGGGCTTGGCAAGACCAAGGCAATTGGTTTTGTGGACCCCAGAGTCCCAGAACTGGGGATGCGCGTTTTGTCGCCCACGATAGAACTAGAAGCTGCGCTGAATGTGATCGATGCTGAGCAGGGCACTCCAGACGCTTATCAAGATTTTCGGCGCAGCAAGGCTGTGCCTGAAGGCGGCGCCGATTTCGCCCCGGAGACAGTTTTCCCGTTGGATGTGAACATGGATGCTCTAAACGGGATCGATTATAAAAAGGGGTGTTTTGTCGGGCAAGAAGTCAGTAGCCGGATGAAACGAAAAGGCAGTATTCGCAAGCGCGTTTATGGCGTCAGTGGCGGCGAGTCTTCTGAAGGAAAGTTGACGCAAGGCGAGAAAACCGTTGGGACCATGCTCGCCGATGGCTTGGCCATTTTGAGGCTGGATCGATTTGAAGCAGAGGTGCCCATCACTTTGGAAACATCGACGCAGGTGACAGTTTCGCGACCAGCCTATTTGGAGAAGTTTGATGAGTGACTTGGTAAGATGCCAATGGGCTGCTGCGGGGGATGATCTTTATAAGTCTTATCACGACAAGGAGTGGGGCGTGCCCCAGCGGGACAGTCGAACTTTATATGAAAAGCTGATTCTGGATGGTTTTCAGGCAGGGCTTTCCTGGCGGACAATTTTGAATAAGCGCGAGAATTTTCGTAAAGCATTTAAAGGCTTCGATCCTGTAAAAGTCTCCCGCTTCAAGGAAAAAGATATTGAGCGCCTATTAGGGGACGCAGGCATTATCCGCCATCGGGGGAAGATTGAAGCCACGATCAAAGGCGCGAAAATTTATCTTGAGATGGAAAAAAACGGTGAAAGTTTTTCAGAGTATCTCTGGGATTTCGTGGACGGCAAACCGATTCAAAATGAATGGGAATTGATGGAGCAAGGGCCCGCGAAAACAGAATTAAGCGAAAAGATTTCTAAAGACTTGAAAAAACGGGGCTTCAATTTCTGCGGCCCTGTAATTGTCTATGCTTTTATGCAAGCCATGGGCATGGTGAATGATCATACTACTGACTGTCATTGTTATGACGCCATCAGGAAAATGGGCTAATCTTCGCTGACATTTTCAAGAACGGGTCGGCGGTTGCTAAAGCCAAATAATAGCACCATGGGCAAGATCCATGGGACAAAACGTTCAAATGGATCACCGGGCAGCTTGGCCAATTTTACAAGCATTTGGCTGACCCCATTTGTATCGTCTACGGACCATGTGCCTGCTGAATAAAACAAGACAGTCACGCAAAAGCCCAGCGCGATGGACCAAAAAATCAGAGTGCCACTCGGCTCCCGGCCTGCAACACGGGCGATGACCGCTGGGCCAAAGGCCGCGCCAAGAGCCGACCAAGCAAACAATACGCGATTGAAAATTTTGTCTTCCACCGTCAGGGTGAGCACGACCGCAAAAACAGTAATCCCCACCATCACCAAGCGCGAAACCAAAACAGCTTTCCCCGCAAAGCGTTTGGTCAATCCCAAATCATGGGCGACCGCGCCAGAGGCTGCCAGCAAGATTGAGTCTACTGTCGACATCACAGCAGACAAAATCGCCGCGATCACGATGCCAGAAAGAACAGGCGGCAGGACGTCGCTCGCCACGCGATAAAACATGACTTCGCCATCTGCCAAAGACCCATTGGTCAAGACGCGGCCTGTTAAGGCCAGAAGGGCCATGCCGAGATAAACCACGACGGCCCACCCCATGGCGATTTGAAACCCTTGTCGCCGGGCTTTTTCATCTTTCAACGCCATTAAGCGATTGAGCAAATGCGGCTGACCAAAGGGGCCGAGACCAATCGAGGCAACACCGAGAACAAAACCGAGAAAAACAAAACCGCCCATATTGCCCGTCAGGGACATGAAGTGTTGCGGTGTTGTCTCGTGAAGTTGATTGATTAAATCTCCCGGTCCGCCAACAGCAGCAAGGGCAATAAGAGGAAGGCCAAAAGCAACAAGCGCCATCATCACCCCTTGCAAGGTGTCCGTTACAGAGACCGCCCAAAATCCGCCGAGCAAACAATAGAAGAGGATAATAACCGCACCCAGCAATATGCTTTCGGTTTTGCTGAGGTCAAATTGATCTACGAAAGCTTTGCCCGCCGCATCAAATTGCGCGGCGATATAAAAGATAAAGCAAAAAACAATGAGGGCCGTGCTTAAAAGGGCAACTGATTTTTTTGCTTGGGGGGCGAGGCCGCTGGTTAAATAATCTGTGAGCGTAATATATCCAAACGCCTTTGTTTCTTCGCGCAAAGGCCGGGCGATCCAGAGCCACATCACAATATAGCCCAGCCAGATTCCGGGGATCATCCAGAGGGCGGACATGCCGTTGACATAGACAAAACCGGAAAACCCAAGCAGCACCCATGCGCTGGAAGTGCTCGCTGCATAAGAAAGACCAGAGACAAACGCGCCAACGCCGCGCCCGCCCAAGAAGAAATCATCTTCCGTCTTCACGCGCCGGGCCGCCCAAAGGCCAATGCCGATCAGGGCGATTTTGTAAATGACGAGTGTGATTAAGACGGTTTGTGTTTCAGTCATCTGGCAGGGCTTTCTATATCGACTTGCTAGACAACCACGATCTGCCTATTTTGACCAGACGATGAAAAATGTCCTGTTTATTTGTAGTGCTAATAAATTGCGTAGTCCTACGGCGGAGCATGTCTTTGCGCAGTGGCCAAACATCGAAACAGACTCCGCTGGTCTTGATGACTCGGCAGATGTGCCCCTGTCTCCCGAACAGCTAGACTGGGCAGACATTATTTTTGTAATGGAGCAGACCCATCGCAAACGCTTGTCGCGAAAGTTCAAACGTCACTTAAATGGTAAGAATATCATTTGCCTCGGGATTCCCGATGACTATGCCTATTTGGACCCGGATTTAATCGCCTTGCTAGAAAGAAAAGCAGG
>CALLVA010000046.1 GCA_938010655.1 uncultured Parvularculaceae bacterium
GATTGGCTCCCTTGATGACTATTTGACTTCTTCTTTTTTAGGCTTTTCGTCTGGTTTTGTTGATTTAGGTTGTTCTTCAGCAATAAACTCAAAAGCGAGTTTTTGATCGTCCTTTTTATCTAATAAGACGCGAACGACCCCTCCTGCTTTCAGAGACCCAAAGAGCAATTCATCAGCGATTGGCTTCTTGATATGTTCCTGAATGGTGCGTGATAATGGCCGCGCGCCCATTTCTTCGTCAAATCCTTTTTTCGCCAACCATCGGGTTGCCCCATCCGTCAATTCAAATGTTACATTACGATCCGCCAATTGCGCTTCTAGTTGAAGAACAAATTTACCAACAATTTTATCGATGATAACCGGGGACAAACCAGCAAACTTGATAATGGCGTCAAGACGATTTCTGAATTCCGGTGTGAAGTAATTCTTCAACGCCTCTTCACTGGCCTCGTCTTTCTTACCCGCCCCAAAGCCAATAGCATTTTTCGCCGCATCAGACGCGCCTGCATTTGATGTCATAATCAAAATCACATTACGAAAATCTATTTTCTTGCCGTGGCTATCTGTCAGCGATCCATTATCCATTACTTGCAATAGAATATTGAAAATTTCAGGATGCGCTTTCTCAATTTCATCTAACAATAAGACAGCATGCGGGTTTTGGTCGACAGCATCCGTCAACTGACCACCGCCTCCTTCAAAACCAACATATCCAGGGGGCGCGCCAATTAAACGCGATACCGTATGCCGCTCCATATATTCAGACATATCAAACCGCAGCAGTTCAACGCCCATCATAGATGAAAGTTGCTTAGCCACTTCCGTTTTGCCGACGCCTGTTGGACCGGTAAAGAGATAAGAGCCAATAGGTTTTTCTGGCTCGCGCAAACCTGCTCTGGCGAGTTTGATTGCTGCAGTGAGTTGTTCAATGGCATCATCTTGTCCATATACAACGCGCTTCAAATCATCCGGTAAGTTTTTCAAGCGTTCTGTATCAGATTTAGATACAGATTTAGGCGGAATACGCGCCATCGTCGCGACCACTTCTTCAATCTGCTCGACATCAATCACTTTTGCACGCTTATCTTCATCAAATAGCATTTGCCTTGCGCCCGCCTCGTCGATCACATCTATCGCTTTGTCAGGCAGCTTGCGGTCTGTCATATATTTTCCCGCTAATTCAGCGGCAACTTTTAATGCTTCATCCGTATAAGTTGTTTTGTGATGTTCTTCGAAATAAGGCTTTAAGCCTTTGAGAATTTCAATCGTGTCAAACACAGATGGTTCAGTCACATCAATCTTCTGGAAACGTCGTGCAAGGGCACGGTCTTTTTCAAAATGCTGTTTATATTCTTTATAGGTTGTCGACCCCATACAGCGCAGAACGCCGCTTTGCAGCGCTGGCTTAAGCAAGTTGGAAGCGTCCATTGCGCCACCAGATGTCGCCCCTGCTCCGATGATTGTATGAATTTCATCAATGAACAAAATCGCTTCTGGTTTCTCTTCCAGCTCTTTCAAAACAGCCTTTAATCGCTCTTCAAAATCACCTCGATATCGCGTGCCCGCCAAAAGCGCGCCCATATCCAGCGAGAATATAACGGCATCCGCTAAGACTTCTGGCACTTCCTCATCAACAATTTTGCGCGCCAAGCCTTCTGCAATGGCCGTTTTGCCAACGCCAGGGTCACCCACCAAAAGAGGGTTATTTTTTCGACGGCGACAGAGGATTTGAATGGTGCGTTCAACTTCTTTTGCGCGGCCAATCAACGGATCAACCTTGCCCTTGCGGGCTTTGACGTTGAGATCAACGCAATATGATTCCAAAGCAGCAGGGCCAGTTTTACCTACCTCACCCTCTTCATCAACACCGCGCGGCGTCCGAGTATCGGTTTCACCAGCTACTTTTGAAATACCGTGGGAGACATAATTGACCGCATCAAACCGCGTCATGCCTTGTTGCTGTATAAAATACAGGGCGTGGCTTTCGCGCTCAGCAAAAAGAGCAATAATAATGTTCGCGCCAGTTACCTCGCTTCGCCCTGAAGTTTCCACATGGATCAATGCGCGCTGTACAACCCGCTGAAAGCCGGTTGTAGGTTTCGCATCATCAGTCGTTTCGGAAATCAGTGTCGACAGATCATTGTCTAGATAATCGGTCAGATCCTTACGCAAGGACGTAATATTCACACCGCATGCTGTCATCACAGCTTGCGCATCCGCATCTTCCGTCAGCGACAGAAGCAAATGCTCCAGCGTTGCCAATTCGTGACGACGATCGCTGGCAAGCGCCAGCGCACGGTGAATTGCTTCTTCCAAATCTTTACTAAAGGTGGCCATACTTTACTCTTTTTCCATCGTGCATTGTAGCGGATGCTCGTTCAACTGCGCTAAATCCATCACTTGCGTGACCTTCGTCTCGGCCACTTCACATGTATAAATACCGCAAACCCCGACCCCATTTTGGTGAACATGCAACATGATATTCACCGCCTCATCAGGACTTTTCCCAAAAACGGACTGCAACAGCCAAACCACGAATTCTTGCGGTGTATAATCGTCATTCAGCAGTAGAACCCGATAAAGCGGCGGTTTCTTGACCTTTGGTTTCTCCTTGGTCGCTAAACCAATTCCCTTATCTGGGTCTTCCTGATCATCACTCATTCGCAACGGCTTTAAAAATTCAATCTTTGTCATCTTCTCATAAGGCTTCATTTTGGGCATTTGATGTTGTTCGCCGCAGTATCTTCCAAGATGGGGGTTAATGCGAACGCAACAACCCCAGCGAGCAAAATAGATTGTAACTCATCACAAATTTCAGTTTCACACTATAATGCCAATTGGCAAAGAAATTGTGTCACATCTTTTTCAACTTATCTGAAATGGCTGAGAGCCAGGTCTCCAATCGACGTCGATTGGTGCCTAAGTCAGAATATCCTGTGCGGGATCGACTATAGGCAAGCAATCTTGTCGCATTCTTTGTTTCAAGAGGCGCGCAGCTCAGATAAACATCATCCACAAATTTGAGAGTTTTTGTTGTTTCAGTCGCATGGATCTGGAAGGCGTCAGCGTCCTTTTCGCGCACCTCTACACGCGGCTGGCTCTCCAAATAGGAAACCAAAACCTCATATAAAACAGAAGGTTGAACATTATAGACTGGAGCTGTTTGGTTTGGTGTTGCCGCTTCACAACTAATCGCATCGGCCACTAGAAAGTCATTCGGCTTCCCAGTGCGCTTGAGGGTAGAAAACTTCATACATTGTATCCTTTGGATCTATATTGCGCGATCTCGTCGGATAACCAGCAAAAAACCCGGATCAAGGTTGATCCGGGTTAAAATACGCAAAATACTGAACGCAACTATAACTTTGGGAGGTTAGAGACGGTAGCCTTGTACCATTTCAACCATCGCTGAATAACGCTTTGAGAGTGGGTTTACAGCGTCTTTAGTAGTCGCCATCCACATATCAGAAACTTTTGTCATCTGAGAAAGGTTTGTTTCGAAAGCGGATTTCATGAATTCTGTCTGTGCTTCGAAGAAGTCTTGTGGATTACGTGTAGACGCAAACGCCTTCATTTTATCCTGAGTATCTTCCATCGCATCTTTTGCAAATTCTGTTTGCTCAGCAACAATGCCTTCAACGCCTTTTGCAAAAGTCGTCGCAGATTCTACAACAGCTTCATATGTGTCTTTTGAAAATGCAGTCGCATCTTCCATAGATTTAGTCATTTTTTCCAAACCTTCAGTCATGCCTTCAGGTGTCATTTTTGGTGTTTTAGCAGCTTTAGCTGTTTTTTTCGTCGCGCTCATAATATGCTCCATCGTATAAATTCTTAGATTCAACATTTCGAAGAACCATGTTGCACTGCACAAATTACGGATTTTGGGTGAAAGGTCAAGGCTTTTTTGTGCAGCGCAACATAAAAATGGGCTTTTTAGGGTATTTATTGGATTTTTTATCCCGCAAAGCGGGTTTTGTTGCAGTGCAGCAACACTAAATTTAACCTTCATTTAAGGCTATTAACAAAGAATTAACCCCGTCTTTACAGTTTGGCGCTAATTTTGAATCAATGACATTATTATAGTGAAATGCTATTAGATCGGTAGGACTGGATCGGTATGAGTATGCGGGTAGAAATAATGTTGCGTCACAAAGTGAAAAAAGTCCTTTTTTTCATCGCTTTAACAATGATGACACTGCTCGGCAGCATGCCAGCAGATGCTGCAGAGAATAAATATGCCGCTTTCGTAATCCACCCTGAAAGTGGCGAAGTGCTTTTCTCAAAATATGCAACTTCTAAGAGATATCCAGCTTCCCTCACCAAAATGATGACTGTTTATCTCTTATTCGAAGAGATTGATGCCGGGCGCCTCACACTCAATTCTAAATTAAAAGTCAGCACAAAAGCCTCTCGCCAGCCTGCTTCACGGCTAGGCCTGAAAGCCGGCAGCACTATTACTGTCAAAACAGCAATTGAAGCGTTGGTGATAAAATCAGCTAATGATGTCGCTGTCGTTGTCGCGGAAAAAATTGCTGGCTCCGAAGCAAAATTCGCTCAAAAAATGACGGCTCGCGCCAAGCGGATGGGAATGCGCTCCACAACATTTCGAAACGCTTCCGGCCTGCCTAATGCGAAACAAAAATCGACGGCAAAGGATTTGGCAATTCTATCAGCTCGGCTGATCAATGATTTTCCTGAGAATTTCCATTATTTCAGCCAGAAATCCTTCACTTATAAGGGCCGCACCTATCGGTCCCATAATAAAGTTTTGACCAAGTTAAAAGGCGCTGATGGCTTAAAAACAGGCTACACCAGACTGTCAGGATATAATTTAGCGACATCCGCGACTCAGAATGATGTCCAGTTGATCGGTATCGTCCTTGGAGGACGAAAATCTTATACGCGCGATAAGCATATGGTCGAGATCATGAATGCGGCCTTCAAGAAAGCGCGCAGAAATCCAAAATTGCTTCAAGCTAAAATCAAAGTGCCTCTACCAAGCCTCAAACCCACAGTGCTAGCCTCCCTTGGAGGCCAGTGGCCCCCCGCAAAGCCAGCACCCATTACAGCGCAAAAAGTTATGGCACAAGTTAGTGCTGATCAGATGAAGATCGACGATGGTATGAAGTGGGCTGAAAAAGATACTGTTAAAGAGCTTATTACTGATGCTGAAAATCTGAATATGACAGGGTATCAAGTTGCGTCCCTAGATGCTGAGGGCATGGGCCAAGGTGATCTTGGCAGCGACAAACCACGTAATTTTGGCATACAGATTGGCGCTTATCGTAATGTCAAAATCGCCCGCCACCATCGGGACAAAGCCAATGAATTGCTCGAAGCATACCTGCCTGACCCATATGTGGAGGTTGATACCATCAAATCAAAAGGCCGGAACATGTATCGCCTTCGGGCGACGCAGTTAACTGAAGCGCAAGCCAAACGCGCCTGCGTGGCCATGAAAAAATCTGGTGGGGATTGTTTCTCCCTCAAAATTGCGAGCTAACAAGCTGATCTGCCAATAATTGATAAAGCCGCTTTTCCCAAAAGCGGCTTTTTTTTAATGTCCCCCATACCAAATTGTAATTGACAATCATTCTTAATAAGGCTGTATCTTTGCCTGGAAGTGATGATAATTGAATTAACAACATATGGAGACAACGATGCGGTTTTTGCCTTTTGCTTTGTTTACAGTCTTAGCGCTGACGGCTTGTTCGCAACAAACATCCGACAAGACTAATGACGCAACCAAGCCCGCATCGGTTCAGGAAGTAAATGTCTATTCTGCACGTCACTATGATACTGATCTCAAGATGTATACGGACTTTACGGATGCAACGGGCATTAAAGTCAATCTAATCGAGGCAAAAGCAGATGCCCTAATTGAACGGATTTCAAATGAAGGAGATCTTTCTAAAGCAGATTTATTGATTACCGTAGACGCCGGGAGACTTTGGCGCGCGGAGCAAGCTGGCATTCTCGCACCTGTTTCAAGCAAGACTCTCGAACAGCGTATCCCTGAAAACTTGCGTCACCCTGAAGGCCAATGGTTTGGACTTTCTT
>CALLVA010000047.1 GCA_938010655.1 uncultured Parvularculaceae bacterium
TGGAAGGGCTTCGGGTTGCGCTGCGCGAACGCAGTATGAAGATTAAAACATCCACAGGGTCTGGAGAATTTGGCACGCAAGGCAATGCGAGTGTGGTGTCGCTTGGTCTCGGTGATCTGGAAATTCCCACAACAGCAGACGGTAGTTTACGATTATATTATCGTGATAAAATGGAAGCGATGCCCGCGTGGCAACTTTTTGATCCAGATGCAGATGAAGCTGTTCTAAAAGATATTTATAGCGGTGCGCTGGTTTTTGTGGGTGTGGAAGCCGTTGGCTTGCGCGATAATGTGACGACCCCTCTGGAAAATGTTTTCGCAGGCGTGAAAGTTCATGCTCAGGCAGCGGAGCAAATGCTGTCTCAGTCTTATCTGCTAAGACCGGACTGGATTTATGGGGTAGAAATATTGGTCTTATTGGTTGCAGGCACGCTGATTGCCGTAAGCCAAAATTGGCTGGGCTCTTTGAAAAGTGGATTTCTGGCCCTTGGTGTACTGGCCGGGATTGCTGGACTGTCTTGGTATTTGTTCCGATATCAACAAACCGTTTTTGACCCAACTTTCCCCTTTCTCGGTGCCATGGCGGTCTTTACGGTGACATCGGTCAGTGACTATTATTTGACTGAGCGAGAACGTTCCCAAATTAAAGATGCTTTTAATTTATACCTTTCTCCCGAAATGGTGGAGCAGATTGCAGATAATCCGCAGGCGTTGGAACTTGGGGGAGAAGACCGTGATTTGTCGATCCTCTTTTGTGATGTACGGGACTTTTCTGCCATATCTGAAAAGCTGGGGCCGCAAAAGCTGACGCAATATCTCAATGCGTATTTGACCCCGATGACGGATATTTTGCTCGAATCCAATGCGACCATCGACAAATATATAGGCGACGCTATCGTCGCATTTTGGAATGCACCAATTGAAATTAAAGATCATCCGCGTCATGCGGCGCGGGGCGCATTGAAAATGCTTACGACATTGGATGAGATGAATAATCTGCATCGATCAGAGCCAGAAATCGCGCCTTTGGCTGTGGAGACCAAGATCGGCATCGGGCTGAATTGGGGCGAGTGTACTGTCGGGAATATGGGGTCCAAACAGCGTTTTGCGTATTCTGTCCTCGGCGATACAGTCAATCTTGCTTCTCGTTTGGAAGGCTTAACCAAGCAATATAAAGTCAATATTCTTATGGGCGAAGCCATGGCGAGGCAGCTTGATGATTTTGCGGCGCTAGAACTTGATACGGTACAAGTGGTCGGGCGACAGGCCCCAGAGCGGATTTATGTTTTATTAGGGGATCAAACATATCTTGAGCGAGATGATTTTAAAGCGTTGCAGCAGGGACAAATCGCCTTTTTGAAAGCCTATCGGGCGCAAGATTGGCAAGGCGCGCAAAAGGCGCTAGGGCAGGCGGCGCATGTCGGGCGTCGTTTCCAACTCGATCAATATTTCGAGATGATGCTTGGAAGAATTGCCACGTTGCGCACAACAAATTTGCCAGAAGACTGGGATGGCATTTTTCGAGCGACAGAGAAATAATATGCTAATTGCTCAAATCACGGATCTTCACCTAAGCGCCTCAAATAATGAGATGGCAAAAGCCAATGAAGCGCGGTTTGATCTTGTGGCTGAGGTTCTGAACAATTTTTCCGTCCAACCTGACCTGACTTTAGTCACAGGGGATCTGGTTGAGAACGGAACGTTGGAGTCATATGAATTGCTGTTTCGAAAACTTGCCATTCTGCCGGGGGAAGTTCATCTGGGATTGGGCAATCATGACCGGCGGGCGCCGTTTAGAAAAGTTTTTGGCGCGCGGGGGTTCAATGATGGCTTCTTGCAATATGCGATTAAGGCACCGGGACTGATCATCTTAATGTTAGATACGCTGGAAGAAGGGCTCCATGGCGGCGCTTTTGATGCGCAGCGCGCGGCTTGGCTTAGCAATCAATTGGCAGCCGCGGACCGTCCGGTCTTAATTGCGTTGCACCACCCCCCAATACCAACGCAAATCCCTTGGATGACGACAAAACAGGATGATCCTTGGGTCGAGTTGCTTGAAGATTGTATCCAGTCATCAGACAAAGTGGTGGGTGTGATTAGCGGTCACGTCCATCGACACATGCACCGAGCATGGGCCGGGACGCAAGTCATGGTTTCCGCCGCGACCGCCGCGCAAGTGGCGCTCGATATGGCCCCCTTGGACCCTGATAGCGCCGATGGACGGCCTTTAATTACCGAAGAGCCGCCAGCAATTTCGTTGCATCATTGGGATGGTACCGCGATTACAACTCACCGGGTTTTAGCGGGGCAATATAATGAATTGGCACATTTCAATCCGAGCATGGAGCAGGCCATGAACGAGGTATTTCTTGTGCCAAAGTCTGATGCCTAAATGAAATAGGCAATATGGCTAAAGGCGCGGTCTATCTATGGTGCTCAATATGGCTATCCACCAATGCACGGTTATAGACATTCAGCGCTTTAATTTGAGTGACATATCCAATAATTTTTGACTTATCCTCTGTTGAAACAACAGGCATGCCATCAAGATTGAGATCGCTCATTCTGGCAAGCGCTTCTCCTAATGTTTGGTTCGCACGAAGACGCGGCTTTTCTGCATCAAGAGGTTGGCTATCATCGGTCATGGGGCGCATAACATCCCGTACACGGATCGTTTGCAGGATGACCCCTTGAGGCCCTTCTGAGAGGTCATAGCCCCGCTGGTTCAATTGCCAGTGGAACCATGAGGAGCCAAAAGAAAGCTGCGAGATCAACGTCGCAATCCCCACAGCGACCATCAAGGCAATGGTCATTTCATAGTCACCAGTCAATTCAAAAACGATCAGCGTTGTAGAAATTGGTGCTCCAATAATCGCGCCGGAGACCGCTCCCATGCCGATCATAGCATAGAAAGCAGGATCAGCAGAAGCGCCGGGCATAATGAGGCCGAGGGTTGCGCCAAAGGCAGCTCCCGAAATAGCACCAAGGAACAAACCACCAGAAAAAACGCCCGAGCCAAAACGACAAGTGAGGCAAACAACAGTAGCAAAGATTTTCAAGATGAGCAGAATTGTTAAAACAGGTAACGCATATTCGCCCGAAATCGCTTTACTCGTTGTCTCATAGCCAACGCCTAATATTTCAGGGAAAAAGATTGCGATCGTCCCGACAATGGCCCCTGCAATAACAGGCAGCATTGCTGGCTCGACTTTTTTATATCGCACCAAGAAACGCCGCATAGAGACCCGCGCGGCTGCGTTTAATTGAAGGAAGGCAAAGGAAACAGCGCCGCAGACAATCCCTAATAAAGCGGCCAAGGGAACTTCATAGGCTTTGGGGTCGCCATATTCTGGAATGGCAAATGCGTGCGCATCGCCCAAGTGAAACCGTGAGATCATCGCGCCGATTGCACTGGCCAAAGCGACAGGGCCAAAAATGGATAAGGCATAATTGCCGAGCACAACTTCAAGCGCGAAAAGCACGCCCGCAATTGGTGCGTTAAAACTTGCCGCAACAGCCGCCGCCGCCGCACACCCAATTAACGTCCGCGCATCGGTTCCAGAGACTTTAAACTTTTCTGACATGACCGTGGCCATGGTCCCGGAAAAGAGAACCGCTGGGCCTTCCCGGCCTGCAGAAGCACCACTGCCGAGCGCGACAGCCGCAACAACCGTATTCGTCATCCCGCCTCGAAAAGAGATATGCCCCGGTGGGCCAGCGCGCGCTTCGATGACTTCGGCAACGCCTTGGCATTTTGCTTCAGGCAGCCATTTCATCCGCTTGCCCAAATAGAGCAAAGCCCCCACAAGCAGGCCGCCAATCACGGGCGCAATCCAACTTCGCGCGGGGTCTAGCCCTCTGGCGCCACTTGCTAAAGTTTGCGGGCCAACGCCGTAAAAAACTTCTGTGAGAAAATGAATCCCTCGGGCAAACCCCACCATGCCATAGCCCACAACGACCCCAAGGATTGCCGACAAGATCCAGACTTTAGGCCGCGCAACATAGTCTGCTCGTTTGCGCACATGTCGCATCCAAAGCAAGAATTTTTGGACGTACAGTTTCCCCGGGTTAGACGTAGACATGGTAAATGGCTTAGCAGTTTCACTTCAGAAGGAAAGGGGGCTAGGGGCCAAAAACAAAGAGAAAACGTCTGTCGCGCGCGAATTAAGGGCAGATGACTTTAGGCGCTAAATCATGCTTCTTCATTCTGTCGTTGTGCATGGCTCAAAACAAAAACGCGTAAAGCAGAGGAAAGATTATGGCTTGGTGTGCCATCGGCCACTCGAGCTGCGTCCACTTCGCCAATCAGCGAGGCCACGGAACGGTGTTCCATGGCGGCAATGTCTTTCAGAACGGCCCAAAACTCCGGCTCAAGCGAGACGGAGGTCCGATGCCCAGAAAGAGAGACAGAGCGCTTTTCCATGGCTCTTTATAAGCCAGTTAAAAGCGCTTTGTCAGTAATTTGTCACTTATCAAAAATAAGCAGAAATTAGCTGGTTTTTGCCCAGTCATCCAACCCATGGGTGCGGATGCGATTGGCGGCGAGATTCATCCCGTCTAGAACGCCTGCAATGTGTGACAAGGCAGACTCGTCAGCATCAGACGGCGCCAAGCCCAAACAGGCATAGAGGTCTTCAAGCTCAAATTTGTTAGCGATGACGTATTGTGCCAATGCGATACGCATACGACTATGTGATGCATTATTACTCATGATAAAATCCTTTTCCCACTATCATACTCCCCTGAAAAAGCGTCATTTTGGCACAATGACCAAAAATACCCTTCCGAGTTAAAATCAATATTGCAATGAAAAGACCATTTTGGGGAGATGGCAATGATACATGGTTAATCCTGCCAGAAACGTGCTCTCCCCCTTCAACTGTCAATCAGGCTGGCGCAGCCTTATGAGCATTGATACAAAACCCCCAAAATCAGCAATTTCATAAGGAATGACAGCATGACAGGACGGCTCGAAGGGAAAAAGATTTTCATCACTGGCGGGGCGCAAGGCCTTGGGGCTTGCTTTGGTCGGATGTGCGCTGAACAAGGCGCGATGGTGGCTTTAACCGATATGCAAAGCGAAGCTGTTCAGGCAACAGCGGCGGCGATTAATAAAGATTTTCCGGGAAAAGCCTTCGCCTTTGCCCATGACGTGACGTCCAAAGAAGATTGGGAAACAAGTCTTGCTGGGGCTGCAAAAGCAATGGGCGGGATTTCTGTGTTGATCAATAATGCAGGCATTGGCAGCTGGGGCAATATTGAGACGGATAGTTTTGAGATGTATCGCAAAACAATGGCCGTTGATCTCGATGCGATTTTTGTGGGCACACAATTAGCAATGCCATATTTGAAAGAGAACCAACCCAGTTCCATCATCAATATTTCCTCTGCCGCAGGGTTGATGGCGGATGCGAATTTCTTGGCGTATAATGTCGCCAAAGCAGGCGTTGGCATGATGAGCAAGTCGATCGCGCTGCATTGTGCGCGGTCTGGCTATCAGATCACCTGTAACTCCGTTCACCCGGTCTTTATCCGTACAGCGATTATTGATCCTATGGTTTCTATGGCCAAGAGCAAAGAAGAGGGCGAAGGCAAACTCGCCAAGCAAATCCCAATGAAGCGCATTGGCGAGCCAGAAGAGGTTGGTCATATGATTGTCTATTTGGCGTCTGATGAATCAAAATTCGTCACCGGCTCTGAAATGCGAGTGGATGGGGGCATCACGGCATAAACCCTCACAATCTAGTGGTTTTGCGCGATAGTTTTGTGAATGGCCTTTGGGAGCGGTTCAGCGTAAAGGTGTAATCGGTTTTTGAGGAACGAGTTTATGACTTACGTAAAACATGCTGTTGCCGTGTTGCTTGGCGCGGCGCTGATTTTCTTTGGTGCTCAGAAATTTGGCGCGGAGAATTTTATTTTTGAGCGGATTGCAGATCGGTCTGGCATCTCGCTTTTTGAGCCATTGATCCGGCGGGTGACTGGCGTCATGGAGATCATTGGTGGTTTAATGTTGTTGCTGCCTGCGACGCGAAGCTTGGGCGCTTTAGTGGCGACTGGCGTTGTTGGCGGGGCCATTTTGTTTCATCTCTCTCCTTGGCTTGGGGTGCATACACCGATGGAAGCGGGCGGCGAAGAAAGCATTGGCCTATTTATTACGGCTTTGGTCTTATTCGGATTGGCTTTCATCAATCTTCTGATCTATCGAAAAAGCCTTCCTATTATCGGTACACGTCTGCCATAAGGACGGCTTGTAATATCGAAATGTAAGATGATGAGCCGGCTTTTTGAAGAAATAGATTATCGAGAGACACCTATTGGCCCCGTCAGCCTTCGACGACGGCATATATTATCGATCGAAACAGATGTTTATGAGATCATCCTAAAAGATGAACATCTCATGTCCAGCCTCTTTATCGCGTCGGAAGTGGCTCTGGCGGATTTAGCTTTGGCAAACTTAAAAGGAGATAATCTCGATATTATCGTCGGAGGATTGGGGCTTGGCTATACAGGGGCAGCGGTTTTAAAATCTGAAAAAATACGTTCCCTGAATATAATTGATTATCTGGATGCTGTTGTTGATTGGCATGAAGAAGACATTATCCCCGTCAATAAAGAATTACGAACTGATCCCAGATGTCAGTTCACAAGGGGTGATTTTTTTGC
>CALLVA010000048.1 GCA_938010655.1 uncultured Parvularculaceae bacterium
TCTTGTTTGAACTTACCATCTTCGAGAAACCATACCACTTGATTTAGCACCTGCTTATGGACCCCCCAAATCGGCAAAGGCTGTTCTATCTCCCAAAAGGAGAGATCAACTCTCGCCTTGCCAGAGACGCCAAGCCCGGCCAAACTCTCTTTATGACTAATTACACCCCCAAAGAAGCGTTTGACCCCGATGCTCCGGCACATGACATGGTCGCGGCGCTCAAAGCCTCTGACGAGAAGAAACGACTACTGATCCTCGGCGCAAATTGGTGCCCTGATGCAAAAGCCTTTGCCGGGATGTTAGAGATTGATCATCTGGCAGATTTCATCAATAGCCATTTTCAGCCCGTGATCATCGACGTTGGCCGCTATGACCATAATATGGACATCCCGGCTCGCTTCGGACTGACAGATTGGGAAGGCCTCCCGAGCCTGATGATCTTAGATGCACAAGACAGGTTCTTGAACAAAGACACCTATAATATGTTCCGCAATGCGCGGGAGCGTCACCCGTCTGATATTGTCACGCATCTCATCCGCTTTGCCGCTGTTTAAACTTCTATTTCCTCTATAATTCGATTGCATCCAATATGGCCGATCCAACTGTCCTCCCCGAAGACCCCACTCTCCTAGACCGAACCACCGCCCTCGTTGAAGGCGCCGCTGGTTTTATGTGGGGCTGGCCACTTCTCGCGCTGGTCTCAGGTGGCGGGTTGTTCTTCATGGTCTATGCCCGGTTCATTCCGTTGCGGCATGTGGGCCATGCATTTGGCGTGCTTGCGGGCAAGCATGACAAGTCCGGCGACCCGGGATTGATCTCCCATTATAAAGCCCTCTCCGTTGCCCTCGCGGCGACCATTGGCATGGGCAATATTGCGGGTGTGGCTGTGGCGATTTCCGTTGGCGGGCCGGGCGCGATTTTCTGGATGTGGATGTCGGCGCTGATCGGCATGGCCACGAAATATTTCACCTGCACCCTCGCGGTGATGTATCGCGGCACGGACGATCAAGGCAATTTGCGCGGCGGTCCGATGTATGTGATCCGCGAAGGCCTCGGTAAAAAATGGATGCCGCTGGCATGGTGGTTCTGCATTGCAGGGATGTTTGGGTGCTTGCCCGTGTTCAACACCAACCAGCTCACCAAGGCGTTTCAAATTGTTGTCTTGCAGCCAGAAGCTGGCGCCGATTTATTGATGACCAATCTGTTGATTGGTCTCACTTTATTAGTGATCACTGCAAGTGTGATTTTTGGTGGCCTAAAACGGATCGCCACGGCCACCGCCGCGTTAGTGCCTTTGATGGTCATTGTCTATTTTGTCGCCGTCATCGGCATTATGCTGATCAATATTGGCGACGTGCCGCGATATCTCGGCTTGATTTTCACGGACGCGTTTGCTGCCAATTATATCAATGATGAAGCCGCTTTTGGCGGCGCTCTGGGTGCCTTGATTATTCTCGGCGCGCGGCGCGCAGCCTTCTCCAATGAAGCAGGCCTTGGCACAGCGCCCATGGCCCATGGCGACGCCAAGACCTCAGAGCCCGTTCATGAAGGCTTGGTCGCAATGCTCGGCCCGGTCATAGACACCCTCTTAGTCTGTACGCTTACCGCCTTGGCTATTTTGGTAACAGGGGCTTGGCAAATGGATGTCACCTTGGCGGGAGATGCCCAAAAAGGGATGAAAGGTGTGATGTTGACGATCCTCGCCTTCCAAGAAGCCTATGGCCAAGCAGGTGGATATATCTTGCTTGCCTGCATCTTGGCGTTCGGGATGTCCTCCCTATTTTCCTATTCATGGTTTGGGAACAAATGTTTTGCATTTTTAGCGGGTAGTCGACGTAGTTGGATCTATTCCACTGTTTATGTTGCCAGCATTCTTGTTGGTGCAACGGCACCTTTGGCATTGGTCCTCAATTTCTTTGATTTGAGCTTTGCTTTAATGGCCGTGCCAACAATGGTGTCCGCCGTCATCCTCTCGCCAAAAGTGGTCGCCGCTTCGAAGGACTATTTCGAGCGGCGAAAAGCGGCTTAACATTTAGCCCCCGACAGGCAAGACACCACAATAGGTGCCAGCGGCATCGATCTGAGCACAAGCTTCTTTCGCAGCATTATAGCTCGAATATGGCCCTGCCATGAGACGCACGAAATAGCCTTTGCCGGGAATATTCACTTCCGCCATCATGGGAGACCGACCGGCGATATAAGACCCCACTTCACGGTTCAAAACGTCCCACCCGGTTTGTGCCGCATCAACAGAGCGATATGAGGCCAAATGCACCGCATAATCCCCCGGAGTGGCTGAAGTTGTATCGCTGATGACAGAAGAACTGCTCAAATGTTGTTCTTGAGATTGCCCCGGATAAGGCGTGCCATCCGCCGTCGTATATTTACCCGTGCGCACATAACGATCGCCCTGATACGTATCATTGGTATAAACTGTGCCCTGTGATGTGACGCGCGGCGTTGTTGCTGGCGCATCATAAGCCGTTGATTGCGGCGTCACTGGTCTGTTGGTGGATCCTTGACGCAACCCAGAAGATTGCGGCGCAGGCGCGTTCAAGACGGATTGTGTCTCGCCTTGATAGGTTGGTAGATCATCGCGTTCGCCAACATAAATTTCCGCTTCAGCCACAGACAAATAGCCATTTGTGGATATTTGCTGATCACCTTGGGTAAAAGCTCTATCAGGCGAAACAGGTGCATCCGGTACTTCCAAGCCACGGCCTTCATCTGCTTCCAACAAATCCAGATTTTCAATCTTGGCGGGGCGCGCAATTTTAGGGCGCTGCACTTCAGAGGATCGCGCCTGTAGCTGTGGTGCAGGCTCATCAAAACTCTCACAGCCGACAAGTCCAACGAAACATATTGCTGCTGTCATCGCCGGGCCAAGACCCATATTGCGGTCTAATGCGCTCTTGCGCAGGGGGGAAAGCTGCTTCATGACATTGCTCCAAATTATAGCGTTTGGCGCCTGTGTTCAGCCTTAACTATCGGCTTACTCAGGACAAAAGGGTACATTATGACTAACATAAACAGTGATTCGACGATCGGACTCACGCGTTCTGTACAAGGCCTTCGGGCGCGCGTGTCTTCTTGGCGCGATGCCGGGCAAAAAGTTGCGCTTATTCCGACAATGGGGGCACTACACGAAGGCCACCTATCTCTGGTTCGGGCCGCGAAGGAATTTGCTGATCGTACTGTCACAAGCATCTTCGTCAATCCGCGCCAATTCGCCCCCCATGAAGACCTCGAAACTTACCCTCGAAATGAACAGCAAGATATTGATTTATTATCAGAAATTGGCTGCGACTTAGCCTATGTGCCAACACCAGATCAGATCTATCCTGAAGGCTATCAAACTGCCATCACCGTGGAACATGTTGCGCAAGGATTGTGCGGCGGATCACGCCCCGTTTTCTTCGGCGGTATTGCAACTGTTGTGTGTAAATTGCTCAATCAATGCCAACCCGACATTGCCGTTTTTGGGGAAAAAGATTTTCAACAACTTCTCGTCATCAAGCGCATGGTGCGCGATCTGGATATGCAAGTTGAAATTGTCGGCGCGCCGATCAAGCGCGAAGACGACGGCTTGGCCATGTCATCCCGCAACAGATATTTGTCAGAAGCGGAACGCAAAATTGCCGGTCGGCTGAACCAAATCATGCGCGAAGCCTCAAAATCAATGGCGAAAGGCGATGCGGTTGATGACACACTGAAAAAAGCAAAAGCCGACCTTCTGGAAGCCGGCTTTAACAATATCGATTATTTAGAAGTCCGCCATTCAGAAGATTTAAAGCCGCTCGGGCCAGAACCTTTAAGCGATGTCGATCTGCTTTATGCGCGGCTTTTCGCCGCTTCCATGCTTGGTAAGACCAGATTGATCGATAATATGAAAATCGATCAATAGGTTTTTTAAAACCGGATGCCACCGCCGATGAAAGTTACGGTTGGATTCATTTCCACATCAATTTCGCGCGAAATTTCTCCAACAGACGTGCCGCCGATAACCGTATCCGTTACGAGCGTCCCTGTTGTTTCCATCTGTATACGTCCAATTTTAGCAGAGAGGAAGAATTTATCATTCAGATGATAGTCTACTCCGGCAAAAGCCGCGAGCCCAAAGCTGTCTTCCAACTCAAGAGATGTTTGGCCCGACAAGGCAGCCTCGAGAGGCGCTGTCGTTTCTTCATCGTAAAAAGTGGTATAATTTGCTGAGATATTAACGAAAGGGACGAGCTTTTCATATCCAAGATCGAAGTTATATCTCAAACCAATAGTAGGCGATAAGGCCTTTGTTGTTGCGACCTGCCCTAAAGGATCAATAGACGCAACGCCTGTCACAGTCAGTTCAGTCGGCGCGCCAATCAGCACTTCCAAATCCAGATCATCCGTCAATTTGCGCGTATATGTCCCGGACAAAATTGTCTCATCGCCGACGACAACCCGCGCATCCGGCGGTGTGTTTGGCCCGGCAAGATCAGAAGAGCTGTCATTAAATGAAACGGAAGTGACCGACAAAGACAAGGCACTATTCCCATCTCCGGCGAAAGCAGAAGGATAATATGTTCCGGTAAAAAGAACGATGGCGGTCGTTAAAAGTGTTTTGTTCATCTCAAATCCCCTTGAATATTTGCCGTTAACTTAACTTGACGTCACTACGATTTGGTTAATATTTTCATTTGGAATAGAATTAACCACATATTAAATATCTTCTTGGCACCGGGCACTTAGGCTCATATAGTCAGCGTCTGGGGAGAAAGATTTACATCTTGGGGTCAAATGAATGCAACATTACACTGAACTAAAAGGTAGTGATAATCCAGAACGCGGATTTTCGCCGATGAAACATAGCGCTGACGCATTTTTTGGTGCCTTCCCGCCGGTCGCTGTTTTAAATCGCATTAACTATAATGTTGAAGGCGTTAACCTTTCGGGTGTCTTTTTAAAAGCTATCGACAATACAGCCCCTGCCGCACTGATCGGGACGCAAACGGTTGCCTTTAAACAAGGCAAAACCAATTTGGGCTCGATTAAAGTTGTCACCGATGAAACTGACAGCGCTGTATTCTTTGCGCGTTTTGCTGAAGCCAATGCCGATATGGCGGCCATAGCCCGGAAGAATGCCATTGCCCTTGCCGCCATGGCTGACACGGTATCTCCAAAACAGACAAAAATCCCGGACGACTACAAAGTCTGGTGCACGGAAATGTTGGATTTTCTATCGGAAAAACGCCGATTTATTGAGACCAATATTAGTCCTTTTGCGAATGACTTTTCTCAAGACGATGTCTCTCAAATTATGGCTGATCTTGAAAAAACATCCGCTGAAGAGTGGCAAAAGTTGCAACTCAAAGGCAATGATCATGCTCTGCCATTTCAATATGACGCCGATGGTTTGCGCGACATGAAACAGCTTACAGAGCGTGTCCTGACCCATGAACTTGTTGGCGGCACAAACTGGCATCGCAGTTATTTCAAGCCAATGGGATATCCAGGTGATTTTCAGATCATGAATTACATGTATGATCACCAACCTCTTGGCGACACATTCTATAGTAAATATTTGCACGTCCTAGGGTTGATTTCTGGTGAATTGATCGTGCAACGGATGAACTATATTTATGACTTCGTCTGTAATATGCGCCGTTCCACACCAGACAGTGAAACCTTGCATGTCATGTCCGTCGGTGCGGGGCCATCGCGAGAGTTGATCAAACTCCTAAAGGAATCGCCTGAGCTTGCGCATGGGTTTTCTTACACTTTAGTCGACCAAGAAGAACAAGCGCTCGAATATGCTATTTCCAATTGCTACAAACATGTGAGCCCGATCGACACATCAATGATGATTTCGGGGATGCATACGTCCTTTGTAGAAATGCTACGTCCCAACAGCACTTTCCGCCATATGCCAAAGCAGAATTTGATTTATTCTGCGGGTCTATTGGATTACCTAAACCCTAGCCTGTCGCGCAAACTTGTCTCGAAATTATATGCGTTTTTGAAACCTGGTGGGTCTTTGATTATCGGCAATGTGAATAATGACCCTCATGGGGGCTATTGGCAGATGGAAATGGCGTTGGATTGGACGTTGCAATTCAGAACGCAAGAAGAAATGTATGATATGTGTACTGATTGCCCTGATGGCGAAGCGAAAGTTGAGCTTGATAAGTCTGGTGCTGTTCACATGCTAACACTGACAAAACCAGCATAGCACTGATGTTTTTAAGCACTCTCTCTAGTGGTTAAATCAACTTCCGCGCGATAAGCTGGTAATCTTATCGTGCAAACAAGGTTGTCATCTTTGACGACGAATTTGATTTCGCCGCCCATTTTGTCGACTGATTTATCGGCAATCCGAACACCCAAAGCGAGTTTGTGACCCTCGGAAAGATAATCCACTGATTTTTCCACTGGAATACGGTTTCTCTCAAAATGCGCTGGATCAAACGCCGTCGCCAGCGTGCTTTGGAATTCAATAATCACATCTTCGTTTTCTTCATAGGCGTTCACGAGAACAGTGCTTTCCGGCACAGCAAAATCGATGATGTTTTGGGCAAGCTCATCAAGCGCAGAAGAGAGAAGATTAATTTCCCCGAGAACGCACACTGTTTCGACGGTGTTTTGCACGTCGAATTTTTCTTGCAACATATAGATGGCATTGTCTAACGCCATGGATATTGAACATTCTTTGAAAGTTGCGGGGCTGATTTCATCGATGCGATGATAATCCATAATCCGCGTTGTGAACCTCAACAGGGAATGGGCCGCTGTTTGGATTTCCTGAACGGAACTATCCAGCAATTCTTCTTGCTCAGGCACATTTTCACTCGCAAATTTTGCAAGGTCACCATTGCCTATGATCTGATGGATCGGTGTTTTAATGTAATGCCCAAATATGCGGAATATATTTTCCATTTGCTCAACGCGAAGCGCTTCTTGTTTCAAAGCCACTTGAACTTTTTCGGAATAGAGTTCCGTTTGAACATATTTTTGAAAATCCATTCTTCGAATGCGTTCAATAATGTGCATCCCCGCAATACAGGTCATGAATGTTCCGATGAGGAAGAAGAGCGGTGTCAGGATCGCGCCTTCTGGCGCAAATGACGACCATGAGAAGATGAAACCGACAAGCATGCTCAACGCCACAATGCCCCCGTTCAAAACCCCTGTGCGCAAGAGCACTGCGGAGAAGATCATCACATGAATCAATCCAACATAATATTCATTGTGATAATTGCCCTCCAGCATCATAACCAAATTGATCAATAAGCCTGTCATAATGACGAGAACAGTCGTGATATTTTCAAAGTGGCGCGCAACTTTTTTACTCTGAAAAATGCCCACAAAGCCCAAAATGACAACCACACCGAGCATTCTGAGGCTGAAGGCCAGTATACCATAAGTCAGGGTGATGAGGTCCAGCACGCCATAAGAAAAATAGACGAACGCGCCAAGTCCCAGTGCGATTCTATCGAATCGCATCGTGCGCTCTAACACGAAGTCCTGATACACGTTCTCCGTTTCAGCATCCTGAAATCGCGATGTAATAGGACTAACGTCAAATTTTAAATTACGCCTACTCATTCCGTCTAATTACACTTAAGGCTTTACCTTATCGTTAAGGATGACAACATCTTAAGCTTAATCGATACGCGAAAAACGGGTAATCTTAATAATTCCTTTCTAAATTAATCACCTAATGTGCTTGCGCGCCTTCAAATCCTCGGCTAAGCCTCCGCTCTGAGCGATGGTCAATATCGCCTCTTTTAGAGGTTTCGGGATAGTCCCGGTCGTTATTGAGCCAAAGGCTATATCGAGGCCTCCCCTCGACATTGGTCTCCGTCGCCTAAACAGGAGCATTTACATGCCACTCTATGAGCATATCTATCTGGCTCGGCAGGATATTTCCCCGGCTCAGGTTGAAACGCTGACAGAAGAATTGCAGACCATTGTTAAAGAAAATGGCGGCAAAATCGCAAAGTCAGAATATTGGGGTCTTCGGACACTTCAATATAAAATCCAGAAAAACCGTAAGGGTCATTATACGCTGATGAACATCGAAGCGGCGCCTGAAGCAATTGCTGAAATGGAACGCCAGATGAAAATCAACGAAGACATCCTGCGCTTCATGACCTTACGGGTTGAAGAGCATGATACGAACCCATCGCCTGTTCTGTCCCGTCGTGATCGTGATGATCGCCCGCGCCGGAACAACGACGATGATCGTCCACCACGTCGTGATCGGGATTAAGGAGAACGTCCATGTCTAAACCATTTTTCCGTCGGGCTAAATCATGTCCTTTCACTGGCGAAAACGCGCCAAAGATTGACTATAAAGACCCGAAGCTTTTGCAACGCTACATTTCTGAGCGCGGCAAAATCGTGCCATCGCGGATTTCCGCTGTGTCTAACAAAAAGCAGCGTGAGCTGGCCCGTGCAATTAAACGCGCGCGCTTCCTAGCCCTCCTGCCTTATGTCGCGGAGTAGAGCTGATGGAAGTTATTCTCTTAGAACGCGTTGAAAAACTAGGCTCCATTGGGGACGTCGTATCAGTAAAGGCTGGCTTTGGCCGGAACTTCCTGCTCCCTAAAGGTAAAGCCCTGCGCTCAACTGCAGCAAACAAGAAAATCTTTGAAGCACAGCGCGAACAAATCGTGGCACGCAACGAAGAAGCAAAAGAAGCCGCCAATGGCGTTGCGACTGATCTTGATGGCAAAAAATATGTCTTGATCCGCCAAGCATCCGATATGGGTGTGCTTTATGGGTCCGTTTCTTCACGGGATATTGCTGACGCCGCAACAGCGGACGGCTTTGCCGTGAGCCGGAGCCAAGTTGTTCTCGACAAGCCTTTGAAAGCGCTTGGCCTGCATGATGTGAAAGTTGTTCTTCACCCGGAAGTTTCTGTGAGTGTCACAGTAAACATCGCCCGGACAGAAGAAGAAGCTGAAGCTCAAGAGCGCGGCGAAGATGTCCTTGGCCAAAAGGATGAAATTCCTGAAGAAGACAAGCTGGAAACAGCAGAAGACTTCTTCGAAGAAGATGACGCCCCAGTGGAAGCAGCATCAGAAGAAGCCTAAGCTTCAACTCTTATATGACTACCAAGAAAGCCCTGCCTCACAGCAGGGCTTTTTTTGAGCGTAAAATAAAGAATGTCGAAAGAGCATGCCAAACCCCCGGCAAAGCCAGTGCTTCCCGGTTGTTAATATAGCAGCACTCGTCGTTTTCTTCGAAAACGCCTGTTGCCTGTTTCACATTTCGCTTCGCGAATTGTGAGGGTGGGCGCGAACGTCACATCCGCTGAAAATAAAACTAACTGAGTGCAGACATACTCGCCCGCGCCCGGCTTTATGCGAGATTGCCATTCCCTTTCGCCGCCAGTCTCCCAGCGGGTCTGATGCTTCCCCTCGCGGTTCCACACGATAGAAGGCCCGGACGAGCGTTAAGATAGATCCAACCCTATCTCCCCTCGACAACCGTCCCTGATCCCCCGCAGCTGGAACTACGAAGCCTCATTGATCAGGTATGGGAGCAGTGTAACACGGGGGGAGAAGGCGGGGATAAG
>CALLVA010000049.1 GCA_938010655.1 uncultured Parvularculaceae bacterium
TCCCGGAGCATGGCGAGCAAAATGATGGCCAGATGGATGTTGGCGAAATGCTCGATGATCTGGACAGCAATCTGGATGATAGCGCCAATGACGATATGGAAAGCATGTTCTATGGGCCAGATGATGACACGGGACTGAACGACACTTATCGCGCCTTTACCACGCAATTTGACGAGACAGCCCCCGCGGAAGAATTATGCGATCCAGAAGAGCTAACTCGGTTGCGCAGATTACTCGACCAGCAGTTGGAAAGCCTTCATTCCGTCGTCTCCCGCCTCGCCAATAAGCTCCAGCGAAAACTGCTCGCCCAACAAAACCGGGCCTGGAGCTTTGATCTTGATGAAGGCGTGTTAGACGCTGCCCGCCTGCCCCGCGTGATCATTGATCCAATGCAACCGCTTTCGTTTAAGCAGGAACGCGATCAAGAATTTCGGGACACGATTGTGACCTTGTTGATCGATAATTCCGGCTCTATGCGCGGACGACCAATAACGATTGCGGCAACCTGTGCGGATATTCTCTCGCGCACTTTAGAGCGGTGTTCGGTCAAAACAGAAGTTCTTGGCTTTACGACGAAGGCTTGGAAAGGCGGACAATCCAGAGAAGTTTGGGTAAATGAAGGACGCCCTGAAAATCCGGGCCGGCTCAACGACCTGCGCCACATTATCTACAAAGCGGCGGATGCTCCCTTGCGCCGGGTGCGCAGCAATCTTGGCTTGATGATGAAAGAAGGCTTGCTGAAAGAAAATATCGACGGCGAAGCGTTGATGTGGGCCCATGATCGGCTGATGGCGCGACCAGAAGCACGGCGCATTTTGATGGTGATCTCCGACGGTGCGCCCGTGGATGACCTTACAAGCTCTGCCAATGGCGGCTCATATCTCGAACAACATTTGCGCGATGTGATTGCTCATATTGAAGAGAGATCTCCCGTCCAGCTCCTCGCCATCGGCATTGGCCATGATGTGACACGCTTCTATAAACGGGCATTGACCATTGCTGACGCGGAGCAACTTGGCGGGGCCATGGTCGATAAGTTGGCAGAACTCTTTGATGAAAAAGTGGACCCTGTCATGCCCCAACGCCGAGGTCGCAGCCCGAAAGCCGGATCTCGTATCAGCACGAAGGAACGTCGATGAAACCTCTTCTCGCGATAACCACTTTTTGCGCTGCTGTTTTGTTGCCCGGTAAAACGGATGCAGCAGCATGGCTTGGTCGCGGCAATGATGCCCCCCCGCCAAAAGGCGCCGCTGCGCCCCCTGCCGTTGGCTCATGGGTTCCAATTGAAATGCGCTATGGGCCAATGTTCCCAGAAAAAGTCGTTACGGGTCCGCCGTCACAAAATAATAAAGCGGCTGGCAATCCGGGCCGGATTGGCCAGTTGCGCTTTCTCGGCGGCTTGGTTTTAACATCCCCCTATGAAAAATTTGGCGGCTTTTCCGGTCTATCCCTAACGGATGATAATCGATTGATCAGCGTTTCAGACCGCGCCCAATGGCTGAAGGCAGACATCACTTATGATGAGAGAGGCGCAATTAATGGCTTTTCAAATGTTGCCATGGCCAGCATGGAGCGATCCACGAAAGGCGAAGAAGCACTGACTGATACTGGCGGAGATGCAGAAGGATTGACGCTTGATCAAGACGGTGCGCCTTTGGTGAGCTTCGAGCGATACCACCGGATCGACGCTTATCAATATGATGAAAATGGCGAACTGAAATATCGCCAGCGCGTGATGCATAATCGCTTGGTTAAAGACCTGCCAAACAATCAAAGCTTGGAAAGCGTTGAACGTCTGTCCGATGGTCGCCTAATGACACTCTCTGAGAATAGCCCATCAAATATGCCAGAAGGCATCGTTCCCGGCTGGTTCTCCCCGGAAGCCAATTGGCGGGGGCAAACGGCCAATGGGATTGAAGGGGCTAAATATGATGATTGGCAGCCCTTTACCTATCGGTTGCATGAAACTTATCAGGTCACAGATTTGGCGGAAGACCCGGCCACAGGCGACGTTTATACGCTCGAACGGGCCTATTCGCCCTTAAAAGGCGTGCGCGTTCGCATGGCGCGCATAGCGAAAGAAAACCTGCTGCCAAGCCGGGAAATCCCCGCCACGGAAATTGCCAGCCTCACCATGCTGCACGGCATCGACAATATGGAAGGTCTCGCGCTTCGCCGGACAGAGGATGGACGATTGATCGCCTATATGATCTCGGACAATAATTTTTCGCTCAGTCAACGGAATGTGCTGATGTCTTTTGAGATACTGGAAGCCAAAAAGTGAGCCTACAGCCCGCCAAGCCCTTGAAAGGGTTTTATGGTTCGGCGCAACAAGTGATATGGCACCAAGAATGCTAGAATAATAATGGTTTTGACGGTAATATCTGTCACCATCCAATTGAGCCATGGCACATCAAAACCCATATAGATGATCGGGAAAAACAGCATTGTCTGCGCGGCCATGCCGAACAATCCCCCATATAGCGGCGCGCGCCACCATTTGCCCCCGCGGGTCAGATCATACATATGAACGACCACAATCTGGCCAATAAGCCAACTGGTCACAAACCCGACCACATATCGCGCACTTGGCAGATCAGCAGCGGAAAGTTGCGGCGCGAGATAGAGCAACAAGACCGTGGTCAGAAAAATCGTCAACAGCCAGCTCATGGCAATCGCTCTTGTCGCCAACACGGCTCCATATCGACGGGTGACCCACATGAGAATCAGAACGGACAGAAGCATATAAACGCCCCCTTGGCTCAGCCAATTGCCGGGGGCCAAGGACCGCATATTATCAAACGGGCCATCAAAGCCGCGAAAGGAAATATCAAGGGTCAAACCGGCCATCAACATGGCCGGGAGAATGAACATGGCGGACTTAAAGACTGTCCAGAGGACTTTCAAAATGCCAAGGGCTTTGCGCCGAAACACGCTCAGCAAGGTTTGGTCAGCCAGATTCAACTGCTCCGCGATAAGGATATCCTCTCGCGGAGACGGGGTTTCGGCTTGAATTATAGTTTTGTCATCAGACATGCGATCAATCTACCCTTGTTCCGGCCAAATTTAAAAGATGGGCTGGAAGAGTGAAGTATCGCCTAAAAGCTTAAACAGATGCTTTCTGAATATCTTTTTTTACTTTTAGTGCCGCAGGGGACAATTCTGAGTCTTTTGCTTTAGACATGAACCCGTCAAGACCGCCACGGTGGTCCACTGTGCGCAAGGCGTTGGCAGAAATACGGAATTTGAATGTCCGCTTCAACGCTTCGCTTTCAAGGCTGACATTACACAAATTTGGCAAGAACCGACGCTTGGTGCGGTTTTTCGCGTGGGATACATTGTTCCCTGTGATAGGCCGTTTACCTGTAAATTCGCAAACCCGAGCCATGATATACCTCTTTAAAGCTGTTTCGCGGCGCATCCGTGCTGCCGTCAACGTCAATTTGAAGGCGGAGGAATAGACGAGCCACCCTGCCCCGTCAAGCGGGTTCCCCCCAAAGAATCAGCCTGAAAGCGGCAAAAAGAGCTGCTTTCGCAGAAGACTGGTTTTTGGCTCGGTTTTGTGACACAGGAATGAGGCATAAACCACCTCTCCTATGCCTAAAACACTTGGGTTACACTCTTTTTCGCAACACCGGACATTGAATGCCCTCTCGTGAGATCATATCTAATCAAACTGGCTGTCATGACGGCTTGGCCGCCTGCGTCCAGAAACATTTGGCGACGCCTTTTCTGAAGCCCCCAAGCGACCACACCAAAGCGGCTTTCGAAACAATGCAGGAGGCAATTCCGCCCGGCACGCCGCTGATTTTCGACAGCGGATGCGGCACAGGCGATAGCACAAGGCGCTTAAGCCGCCTTTATCCAGAGTGTTTTGTGGTAGGCGTCGATAGATCTCTTTCCCGGCTAAGCCGCATACGAGACAAAACAGACCCGGACAATATGGTGTTGATCAGGGCTGATCTCATAGATCTCTATGGTCTTATGACCGCCCAAGGCACAAAGCTAGAACGACATTTCATTTTTTACCCCAATCCATACCCGAAAGCTGCGCACCTAAAACGCCGTTGGCATGGCACCCCGGTTTTCCCCGCGATGTTGGCCCTTGGGGGCAAAATAGAACTGCGCAGCAATTGGGAAATTTATGTCAGAGAATTTGCCATGGCTTTGACAATTGCAGGACGAAAAGCGCATGTCTCTGAGCTTCAAAAGAGCGAAGATTACGCCTCTCTCTTTGAAAAAAAATACGCTTTGAGCGGGCAAACACTATGGCAGGTGACAAGCGCGCTGTAATGCTCCTAAAATGCGTTATGAACCATTTTTCCCTTCTCCCCCGTCCAGCTCTTTCTTTAATTCTTGCTGCAACGCTCGCTTTGAGCGCTTGCGCAAAAACGACCCCCTCCCCTCAAGATCAGTTTTTTGACACCTTGTCTCAACATTGCGGCAAAGCCTTTGCTGGTCAGCTTGTTTCAAATGATGATGCGGATGCTGATTTTAAATCTAAATCTATGGTGATGGAAGTTCGCGACTGTAGCGATACGGTTATCAAAATACCTTTTCACGTGGATGAAGATCGCTCCCGCACATGGGTCATTTCCAAAACGGCAAACGGATTGCGGTTGAAACATGATCATCGTCACGAAGATGGCAGCGAAGATGTTTTGACCCAATATGGCGGCGACACTCAAAATGATGGCACAGCACTAAGGCAAGAATTTCCAGCCGATGATTTTTCAAAAGCGCTCTTCACCAAAGAAAATATTCCCGTCTCCAACGCGAATATCTGGGCTGTGGAAGTCTCGGATCAATTATATGTCTACGAACTAAAACGCCCAAACCGCCATTTTCGCGTTGAGTTTGACCTCACAAAAGAAGTCTCGTCTCCGCCTGCACCTTGGGGACATTGAGCTTGAGGCATTATTCTGACATCTGATTTATAGGAGTGCTTAAAATTAGGTTTCTATGATCTTGATCATAATGCTCTGATGTTGGCGCAAGACTTACCTAAAAACTGATTTCTCACACTCGCGCGGCGCTAGCTCAAAGCCTCGATGATTTCTTTGGGTAAGCGTCTTGGTCTGCCTTCTGCGGAAATGGCGGCGATTTCCACATCAGCTGTGGCGAGGCAAACCTCGTCTCGCCAAATTTCCTGATGGAAATAGAGCCGTGCGCCCTTGGCTTTTGTGGGGGAACTACGCACCTCGAGAAAGTCATCAATTCTGGCGGGTTGAATATATTCAACAGAAATCCGGCGGGCCGTAAATGCCAATGGATCGTCTGCGGCGAAAAGATCAGCATGGTTCAACCCCGCTGTCTGGCGCAAACTTTCTGTGCGGCCTCGCTCAAAATATTTTAGATAATTGGCGTGATAGACCATGCCGGAAAAATCCGTGTCCTCGTAATAAACCCGTATATTTATTGTAGTGGTGGTCATTTTTCCCCGAATAATGCTTTGGGATCTAATTTATTTTCTGGCGCTTTCAAGCCAAGATGAACCCATGCGCGATTGGCGAGCATCCGCCCGCGCGGTGTTCGTTGGATCAACCCTTGTTGCAACAAAAACGGTTCAATCACATCTTCAACAGCGTCGCGCGCTTCTGCGAGGCTTGCTGCAATTGTTTCGACCCCCACTGGCCCGCCGCTAAAATGCTCTGCGATCAGACGAAGATAGCGCCGATCCAATACGTCCAATCCTAGCTTATCAACTTCAAGCCGCGTCAATGCCCTGTCAGACACTTCTGCCGTTACGTCTGACGCATTTTCCACCATGGCCACATCCCGCACCCGGCGCAACAAACGCCCGGCAACACGCGGCGTGCCT
>CALLVA010000050.1 GCA_938010655.1 uncultured Parvularculaceae bacterium
GTGCAAGAACTGGCCGAAGCGGCAATAAGGACCAAAGCGACATTTGCAGCAATTGCCGATGAAGCAAAACTCCCTGAGTTGAAAGACCGTCTAGCAGGCACGGGCATTTCCTGCGGCGGCGGAAGAAATGCCATTATTGAAGCTGCAGAAATGGACGCTGATTGGGTCATGGCGGCGATCGTTGGGGCAACGGGCTTAGAGCCTGTGTTGAAAGCAGCTGAACGCGGCGCTGATATTGCGTTAGCGAATAAGGAATGTCTGGTTTCTGGCGGCTGTTTGTTGCCCCGCGTTTTGGCAAAATCTGGGGGGCAAATGCTGCCCGTTGATTCAGAACATAACGCTATTTTTCAAGTCTATAATTTTGATGATCCGGCCAAGATTTCACGGATCATCCTGACAGCGTCTGGCGGGCCTTTCCGTGAATGGTCCACCGCTGAAATGGCCAATGTCACCCCAGCCCAAGCCTGCGCGCACCCTAATTGGGAAATGGGCGCAAAGATTTCTGTGGATAGCGCCACAATGATGAATAAAGGGCTGGAACTGATTGAAGCAGCGAGGATTTTTCCGACGCCAGTCGATCAAATTGATGTTCTTGTGCATCCTGAGAGTGTGATCCATTCTATGGTTGAGTATGTTGATGGTTCGACATTAGCTCAACTCGGCAGTCCTGATATGCGCACGCCGATCGCTTCTGCCTTGGCGTGGCCAAAGCGGATTGCGTCGCCCAGCGCGCCTTTAGACTGGGCAGCCACATCTAAATTGACTTTCGAGATGCCGGATGAGGCGCGCTTCCCAGCGTTGCGCCTTGCGCGCGAAGCGTTGGTTGCGGGTGGACATGCGACTTGTGCGCTTAATGCAGCAAATGAAGTGGCCAACGCAGCCTTTCTAAAGGGTCATCTAAAATTTCTGGACATCGCCGGTGTTGCGGATCAAGTTCTAGAACAGACAGATAAAAATCACACAGCCGGGGCGGAAACCAGCTACTCTCTGGAAGATGTGTTGGCGATTGATGGCGAAGCGCGGCATAAAGCGCGTGAATGCATTGAAAAGCTTTAGAGTGAACAGGGCAATTTAGACATATGGCATCATTTTTAGAAATTGGCGTGATTATTCTAATCAGCGCTGTTGCGTTTGTGGTGATGTTATCTTTGATCGTGTTCATCCATGAATATGGACATTTTTCCGTTGCTCGCGCTTGCGGCGTAAAGGTGGACGCTTTTTCTATTGGCTTTGGCAAAGCGCTGGCGAGCTGGACGGACAAACATGGTACGGTTTGGAAAGTCTGCCTTTTGCCTTTGGGCGGGTATGTTAAATTTTTCGGCGATGCTGGTCCTGCGTCTGATCCTGATAAAGACGTGGTGGGAGAAGCAGAAGAGGGGCCGCGGGCACCGACGACCCAGTTTCCCGGAAATTCCGAAAAAGAACGCCTCAGCCAACGATTGAGTGAGGAAGAGCAAAAAGTCTGTTTTCATTTTAAGCCTCTATGGCAAAAAGCAGCCATTGTAGCGGCAGGACCAGCAGCGAATTTCATTCTCGCCATGGTGATTTTCACGATGCTGTTCTGGATTTATGGTGATAGCGAGCGCGGCACAGAAATTAGTGGTTTCTCAGAGAATAGTGCAGCGCAAGCAGCGGGCTTTGAGGTTGGAGATGAAATCTTATCTATCAACGGCAAAGCAACACCCACTTTTCAAAAGCTTGGTAATATTATCTCCCTCAACAATGGGGAAACCTTGGTGATGGAAGTCAAGCGCGGCGAAGACATTCTGACCCTAACGGTTGTTCCCGAAATGCGTGATAGTTTGGATGGCTTAGGCAATAAAATTCAACGTGGGATGATTGGGATCGTTAATAGAGGAGAACCCAAATTGATAGAATTTGGGTTTCTTGGCGCTGTAAAACATTCCGCTGTGCAAATCAGAGATATGCTCTCCATGACAGTTAAATTCATTGTCCGGCTAGTTCAGGGCAAGGAAGATCCAAAGCAGCTCTCAGGACCCCTTTACATTGGCAAATATGCAGGTCAGGCGGCTATGATCGGCTTTGATGAGCGTGTGCCGGAAGAAACGCCGTTTTCAGATCGGCTTATCATGAGTTTGGTGACTTTTATAAGTATTGCAGGGTCTATTTCCGTTAGTATTGGGTTTTTGAACCTATTACCAATTCCCGTTCTGGATGGTGGGCATTTGTTATTTTACGGTGTTGAGGCTGTCACAAGACGACCCGTGCCGGAGGTTGTCCAGATGGTTGGCCTGAAAATAGGCTTAGTTTTATTGGCTTCGTTGATGATTTTCGTCTTTTACAACGATTTCACAAAACTTCTGGTCAATTCCGGCTAAACACCGTTAAGGTTTATACCAGAATAGGCTTAAAGCCGGATGTAATTGAACGACGATCAAGGTTAAGGGACCACTATCGTGAAGAAATCTCAAGTTAAAGGGCTATTGCTCGCTTCTGCCGCCGCTTTGGGCGCCATTGCCGTCACAAACCCATTGCAAGCGCAGCCCTCGCCAACGCAACAATCTGGCGGCGTGTTGATTCAACAGGTTCAGGTTCGCGGCAATCAGCGGATTGAGGCGGAAACAGTGCGGTCTTACCTGCCTATTCGCCCCGGCCAACAGGTCGATCAATTGACGCTTGATACAGGATTGAAAACCCTTTTCGCGACAGGGCTTTTTGCTGATGCGAATTTAAGCGTGGTCAATAATATTTTGGTCGTCGAGATTGACGAAAATCCGATTGTGAACCGGGTTATCTATGAAGGTAACAAGCGTAAGAAAGAAGATAAGCTCGGCGAAGAAGTCCAGTTGTCACCGCGAACTGTTTACACCAAATCCAAAGTGCAAGCAGATGTTCAACGCATTATTGAAATTTATCGTCAATCAGGTCGTTTTGCTGCGACGGTGACCCCGAAGGTCGTACCATTGCCGCAGAACCGTGTGGATGTTGTGTTTGAAATTGATGAAGGCCCTGTCACAGGCGTTGCCAAAATCAATTTTGAAGGCAACAAAGCTTTCACATCTGATCAGCTTTTGGCGCAGATGGTGACAGAAGAAAGTCGTTGGTGGAAGCTGTTCACCTCCAACGATAATTATGACCCTAACCGTTTGGAATATGATCGCGAACAATTGCGGAAATTTTACACGCAAAACGGCTATGCTGACTTTCAGGTTCTGTCTGCTGTTGCGGAACTAACGCCGGACCGGAAAGACTTTTTCATCAACATTCAGGTCGAAGAAGGCCCGAAATATGACTTTGGCAAAGTGAGCGTGAAAACGTCTTTGTCTAAAATTCAGCCTGAATATTTAGAACGCGTGATCCCCATTAGAACAGGGACCCAATTCAACTCAGACCTTATCGAAAAGGCGAATGAATCCATCACCTATGCGACGGGTGTTTCAGGATACGCCTTTGTTGATATTAATGAGCGTTTGTCCAAAAACCCAGACAACCAGACAGTTGATATTGTTTTTGAAGTGAATGAAGGCCCTCGGGTTTATGTTGAGCGGATCAATATTAAAGGCAATGTGCGCACGTTAGACCGGGTTGTGCGCCGCGAAATGCGTTTGGCGGAAGGGGATGCGTTTAACCGTGTCTTGGTAGACCGCTCTGAACGCCGCGTTAAAGGGCTTGGGCATTTTTCTGATGTGACCATAGAAGAATTACCAGGCTCTGCGCCTGACCGTTCTGTGTTGGAAGTTGGTCTTGCCGAACAATCAACAGGGTCATTTTCTGTCGGGGCCGGTGTATCTTCAAATGATAGTTTCATTGCAAACTTGTCGATTGAGCAGCGCAATTTATTAGGCCGGGGACAATATTTGTCTTTGGATGCGCGAGCATCTTCCCGGTTTAGCCAATTGCAGCTTAGTTTCCGCGAGCCATATTTTCTAGACCGCCGTTTATTGGCTGGTGCTGATCTTTACAGATCAAAAACAGACTTCCGCGAAGCGGGTTTCCTCCGGGATAGTATTGGGGGCACCGTCACGATGGGCTTTCCAGTTTCTGAATTTGGTAATCTAAGCCTCAATTATTCTTTGCGCAAAGATGTGAATGAAATTGGTTCATTGTCGTCACAAGTTTTGCTTCCTGGGCAAGACGCATCGGCAATTATTATTTCAGATCCAGTTGGGGACGTTTCAGCACCGGATCAAAACAATCAAATCGTCTCGCAGTTTTGTAATTTCATCAGAAATTCTTTGAACCCAACATGTGATTCCGTTGGTGAATTTACGACATCATCACTCGGTTACAGCCTATCCTTTGACCGGGTTAATGATCCTATTCTGCCATCTGGTGGTTGGTCGATTGGGTTAAGCCAGAACTTTGCAGGCCTTGGCGGCGATGTGAAATATCTGAAAAGTTCGTTTAGAGGTCGTGCTTATTCACGATTGCCACTAGATGTTATCGGCACTTTGAAACTTGATATTGGTTATGTGGATGCTTGGGGCGACGATAAAATCCGCCTTACAGACCGCTTCTTCCGAGGCGCATCCAGTTTCCGGGGCTTTGAAGTCTCTGGAGTCGGCCCACGATTGGTCACAGATGAGGCGCGCTCTCGGAGCAGTCGCTCCCGAACGGGCCAAGCGCTTGGAGGGAAAGTTTCTGCTGTTGCTTCCGTTGAAGCATTGCTGCCACTGCCCATTCCAGAGGAATACGGTATCAAAGCTTCTCTGTTCACGGATTTTGGTACAGTTGGTATTCTGGATGAAAGCGATTTGGCTCTGAACGATGACATGGCAAACTTCGTTGACTTCAATATGGACGGTAATTTGATTGCGCCTGTACAGGACGACTTATCATTACGCGTCTCTTCAGGTATTTCTATCAACTGGAAATCACCCTTCGGACCTGTCCAAATTGACATCGCTGAGGCCTTGGTAAAAGAGGAATATGATGATACGGAAGTATTCCGGTTTAGTGCCGGTGGCAATTTCTAAGTAACTTGGGGGTGAGGCAACTCACTGAAAGGACCTGTAAATGTTGAATAAATTGATGTCTAAGCGAGCCACTCTGGGAGCGCTTTTGGGGGTATTTTTCGCAAGTTTCGGTGTGATTGGTGCTGCTGAAGCTAAAGAACCTGTGATCTTGGTTATAGACCAAGAGCGTTTGATCTCGACATCTAAAGCGGGAAAATCTGTCAGCACTCAACTCCTTAAGCTGCAAGAAGCGGCGACGAAAGAAGTTGAAGGCGCCATGAAAGTTGTTGGCACAGAAGCTGAAGCCCTCAAAGGCAAGCAAGCGACGATGGAAAAAACAGCTTTCGCCACAGAAGCGCGGAAGATCGCTGTGAAGCAACAAAACGCTCAAGGCCTCCGTGAAATTCGAGTTCGTGAACTTTCGATTGCTGAGCAACGTGCCATGGCCAAAATTTCTGAGACGCTGCGTCCAATCTTGAAGTCAGTCGTTGAACAACGCGGTGCGACAATTTTACTCGATCGCAATGCCGTCATGTATGTGAACCCTGATGCAGATATTACTGATGATGTTCTTAAGCAGCTCGATAAAAAAATCACGACAGTTCGTGTTGTGAAAGTAGATTTGCAAGCTGAAGCTGAGAAATATCAGAAAGCGCAACAAGCAGCGGCAAAAAAATAATGCTCTAGAATAGTGATGAAAAGGCGGCTCTTGAGGCCGCCTTTTTTGATTCTCTCTTCTATTTATATCAGTCTTTTGTTTACCCCTTTTCAAAACGCCTTAAGGTGGATTTATGGTTGATCCTCGCTTTTATATAACGTCAGAGCCTTTATCCCTTACTGCGGCTGCAAAATTATGTGGCGGCGAAATTTTAGAGGGCAGCGCTGATTTAGAGGTTAAGCATGTTGCTTCTATCGAAAGTGATATATCAACGATCAAACCCGGCGGCGTTCTTTTTCTGGATGACCCTAAAAAGCTACCTCTCCTAGAGGGGGCTAATAGTCTTGTTTTCATCGTCCAGGAGAAATTGGCGGATCAAATATCTCTGTCGAATTGCGCTGTGCTTGTAGCGCCATCCCCCCGCGTGGCCTTCGCAAAAATCGCGACCGCTCTTCATCAAAGTTATGAAGAAATGGGCGACGATTCTAGTTTAGCCGACCCGGTTATCGCCGAAAGCGCGAAAGTCCATCCAAGCGCTATAATATCCCGCGGCGTTATCATCAAAGAAAATGTCTCAATCCAAGCAAGTGCCTTTATAGGCCCGGGCTGCGAGATTGGCGAAAGTTGCGTCATCGGGGCGCGATCTTCGATTAGTCATACAGTCATGGGCGAAGGCTGCGTCATTTCAGCTGGCGCTGTCTTGGGGCAATCTGGCTTTGGTTATGTACTAGATAAATCCGGCGATAAAACGCGACAAGTTCGAATGCCCCAATTTGGGCGCGTTTTGCTAGCAGATGAAGTTGATATAGGCGCAAATTCTTGTGTGGATCGGGGAGGATTGGCAGATACGATCATTGGCTCTTCGACAAAGCTCGATAATTTGGTGCATATTGGTCATAATGTCATTTTAGGTGAGGCTTGCGTTATTGCTGGGCAAGTTGGTATTTCAGGGTCCACGACTTTTGGTGATCGCGTCATGATTGGCGGGCAGGCCGGCACGGCGGATCATTTGAAAATTGGGGATGATTGTATTTTGCTCGCGAGAGCAGGTTTAATGCGCGATATGCCAGACGGTGAAAGGTGGGGGGGATTTCCCGCACAGCCGGGGCGGCTTTGGCTTCGTGAAGTCGCAGCCATTGCAAAATTAGCGCAACGTAAAAAGAAATAGTTGAGAAGGAAAAGTTCGTGGACGGAACAGACTCAGAGCAAGAATTTTTACCACCAATGAATATTGGTCAGATCATGGATATCTTACCGCATAGATATCCGATGCTGCTTGTTGATAAAATTGTTGATATCACGCCAACAAATGGCGCTGTTGGCATTAAGAATGTCACAATGAACGAACCTTTTTTTCAAGGCCACTTCCCCGGAAAACCTGTCATGCCTGGCGTTTTAATTATTGAAGCGATGGCACAGACTGCGGCAGCCTATACGGCGAATGTCGAAAATCTGGATACGGAAGGAAAAGTTGTACTTTTCATGGGCGTAGAAAAAGCCAAATTCAGACGGCCAGTCTTGCCGGGGGATCAGTTGCGCATCAACATTAAAGTGGCCCAAAAACGGCCTCCCGTATGGAAATATGAAGCCAAAGTGACTGTGGACGGCAAGGTTGTAACAGAAGCAAACTTCTCTGCCATGCTGGCATCAACGGTCTAATGATGGCGACGATACACGAAACTGCGATTGTTGACCCCTCAGCAAAGCTCGGTGCTAATGTGATGATCGGGCCGTTTTGTGTGGTCGGTCCAAATGTAATTTTAGCAGATGATGTCTTGCTAAAATCCCATGTGGTTATTGACGGTCATACGCATATTGGTGCGCGCACGGAAATTTCCCCCTTTGCTGTTTTAGGCAGCCCGCCTCAACATCTTGGCTATAAAGGTGAAGATACAAAGCTCATTATTGGGGAAGATAATTTCATTCGGGAACATGTTACCATGAACCCCGGAACAATTCAGGGCAGGGGCGAGACGCGTATTGGAAATAATTGCCTCTTTATGGCGGCCACACATGTGGCGCATGATTGCATCGTTGGCGACAATGTGGTGATGGCGAATAATGCGACGCTTGGCGGGCATGTTGAAGTTCAAAATTTTGTATTCTTTGGCGGGCTTTCCGCCGTCCATCAATTTTGCAGGATTGGCTCTTATTCTTTTGTTGGGGCCGCAGCCTTGGTGACAACAGATGTTATTCCGTATGGGTCTGTTATTGGAAATCACGCGAAACTTGAAGGCCTTAATATCATTGGGATGAAACGGCGCAATACTTCCCGCACAGTGATTCACGATATTCGCGCGGCCTATCGCTTACTCTTCGCGGCAGAGGGGACGTTGCAAGAGCGGATCGAAGATGTGTCAACGTTGTTTGGACACCGCGAGGAAGTGACTCAAATTATCGGCTTCATCAAAGACCCTGCTGCAACGCGCAATCTTTGCACGCCCAGAACGTAAGAGATCAACCATGCGTCGCTGGAAAAAACTTGGACTAATTGCAGGTGGCGGAAATTTGCCGCTCCGATTGGCGCAAAGCTGCCAAAACTTAGAAGCGCCATTCTATGTCATCCGCTTGTTGAGTTATGCGGACGAAGAGATGAAGGTTTTCGACGGGGCGGATTGTGGCATTGCCGAGATGGGCAAACTTATAAAATTACTACGAGATCAAAATTGTGACGCGGTCTGTATGGCGGGCATGGTAAAGCGCCCAAATTTTGCTGCTTTAAAGCCAGATTGGCGGGGCATCGCATTAATGCCAAAAGTTTTGACCGCTGCCCGGCGCGGCGACGGAGCTTTGTTGGATGTCATGGTTGAAACCTTTGAAGCTGAGGGATTTATTGTCGTGGGGGCGGAAGAGGTTGAAACCGGCCTAACCGCGGGCAAAGGACAGTTGGGCACGATCGCACCAAGCGAACGTGATTTTTCTGACATGCGCAAAGCAGCACAAGTTGTCAAATCGCTCGGTCAATTTGATGTAGGGCAGGGCGCAGTAGTTCGAAATGGATTGGTCTTGGCGATAGAAGCCGCAGAAGGCACCGACCAGATGCTTTTGCGCTGCGCTAATTTGCCAGAAGATGTACGTGGTTTCGAACCAGGTGATGATACAGCCCGTTGCGGCGTATTGCTGAAGCAGCCAAAGCCAGGGCAAGAGCTGCGCGTAGATCTACCGACAATTGGGACACAAACAATTCGGGCTGTTGAAGCTGCTGGCTTATCAGGTGTTGCCATTAAGTCGGACGGTGGTTTGATTATAGATCAACAAGAAGTCTTTGCTCTGGCTGATGAATTGGGCCTTTTTGTCTATGGTTTTGAAGCTAGTGAATTAATTGACCTATGAGCAGGACGCCCAAATCAATCATGCTGGTCGCTGTTGAACCTTCCGCTGATGCGATTGGTGTGAAACTTTTCGAACGCTTAAAAGAAAAATGGCCTGATGCACAATTCTCAGGGTGCGGCGGCAAAACCATGATTGATGCTGGCTTTTCCGCAACGTTTTCGAGTGAAGGCTTTGCAGTTATGGGCTTTACGGATGTCGCAAAAGTTTTACCCGAGGCGTATAAGCGCGCTTCGCAACTGGCAAAGCTTGCTGCGGCAGACAATACAGATTTGGTTATCTTTATAGACGGTTGGTTCTTCAGTAGGCTGACGGCAAAGCGAATGCGCAAGCGTATACCCACTGCGAAGCTTGTAAAATATGTAGCGCCTCAAGTCTGGGCGTCTCGGCCTCAGCGCATCGATTTTGTCAAAGATCATTTTGATCTGGTACTTACGTTGCTGCCATTTGAACCGCCAATATTTGAAGCGCAGGGCATTAAGACGGCATTTGTCGGTAACCCAACCTACGAAGAGATGCGGAACGCTGAGACGGATGTTTCGTCTTTCAAATCAAAATATTGCTTAAAAGAAGGTCCAATATTATTAGTATTGCCCGGCAGTAGAAGCGGGGAGGTTCGGCGTCTTGGTTCTGTTTTCTGTGAGGCTGTTCGGCAAATTAAGTCACGCCATTCTGATGTTCAACCTGTCGTGATCGTTGCGCCATCTGTTGCCGATGCATTGGAGGAGACAAAAAGCGATTGGCCTGCGGGCACCGTTTTCGTCCCAGGGTCTGATCGTTTTGATGCGTTTGCCGCCGCTACGGCCGCCATTGCCGCCTCTGGGACAGTCTCTACTGAGCTAGCCCTAGCGCAAACGCCGCACGTTGTGGCCTACAAGGTCGATGCTTTAACGATGGCTTGGGCAAACCGGGTGATGACGACAGAATTTGTGACGATTTTGAATATCGATGCTAACCGCGAAATCATCCCCGAATTTCTTCAAGAAGATTGTCTGCCGGATAATATTGTCAGCGCAGTTACTACCTTATTGGCCTCTGAAGAGGTGCAACAGCAACAGATTGCTGCTTTTGAAGCTTTTGGACAAAAGCTTGCGCCGCCGCAAGGGGACCCGGTTTCTGCGGCCATGGCCGAAATTGAAAAACTAATGGCATAAATTACTTTTTTATCGGCGCTTCATAAGTCAGCGCCTCTCCGCCAAAGACAACGGCATGCATGACCCTGCCGGGTAAAAATGCTAGCGCCCCTGCGACAATTAATCCACCAATGAACATGCCAATAAATGGTCCAGAATGTTTCTTCATTCTTGATCCGCCAAACAGAATATAGCCGATGCCAGAGACCAATCCAAAAATATTCACCAATACGAATATATGAATAAGGGAAAACCGGGCCCAATAAGGATCATCCGGGCTAACAGGGCGTTGAATATAATAGGCGCTAATGGTCGTGACGATCATCAAAATCACCCAAACAGAGCCAATAAATTTGTGTGGCAATGTGCCTTTTGGCGCGATCAATTGAATCACGCCCAACACAAAAGCCGCTATTGCAGTGAATGCATGTATCTGAATTTGTAAGGGGGCGTTTAGTAGTGGTTCTAAAGACATGAGACATCTTTCCAAATAAACTTTATTAAATAAAGTTATTTGTAATTATGTGGCCTGTCAAGGCAGCGAAATCCTGGAAACGCCTGAGCTGTCAAACACATCAAATCTGGTTTCAAAAGATCCCGTAATCCCTTTCCATAAAGCCTTGCCAGATTAGCCGCAAAACCGCTAAAGACGCTTGTAAATGCCCCTTTCTAATACCCCTGTGTGCTCAGCTAAGAGACACAAAAAATGGAGATATCCTCATGGCTGCAAATTCTTTTGATCTTATCGTAATCGGTTCAGGCCCAGGCGGGTATGTTGCGGCAATTCGAGCTTCTCAATTGGGCATGAAAGTTGGCATTGTAGAGCGGGAACATCTTGGCGGCGTTTGCTTGAATTGGGGATGTATTCCAACAAAAGCTCTGCTTCGAACAGCAGAAGTTTATACGAATATGAAGCATGCGGATCACTTTGGATTGAAAGCTGAAAAGATTAGCTTTGATATTGATGCTGTTGTTAAGCGGTCTCGCGGTATTGCCGGACAACTTTCAAAAGGCGTTGGCTTCTTGATGAAAAAACATAAAATTCAAATCATTGAAGGAGAAGCAAGCCTCAAGCCGGGCAAGCCAGCCCCTTCGGTTGTTGTGACCGGCAAAGATAAAGGCACGTATACGGCGAAGAATGTTATTGTCGCGACGGGCGCACGCGCGCGCACGATTCCCGCTGCTGGGCTGGAGCCTGATGGAAAGTTCATTTGGACTGCAAAAGAAGCAATGACGCCAGACATCATGCCAAAATCATTGTTGGTCATTGGTTCTGGTGCAATCGGTATTGAATTTGCGAGCTTCTATAATGCTATGGGGGCAGAGACGACAGTTGTTGAAATGGTCGACCGTGTCCTACCTGCTGAAGATGCAGAAATTTCTGACTTTGCAGAAAAGCAATTCAAGAAGCAGGGCATGACGATTATGAAAAGTGCCGCTGTTGAAAAATTGGATAAAGGCAAGAAAACTGTCAAAGCGACCATTAAAGGTAAAGACGGTAAAACAAAAACAGTTGAAGTTGAGCGCGTTGTTCTCGCCATTGGCATTACCGGTAATGTTGAAGGCCTTGGGCTTGAGGCTTGCGGCGCAAAAATTGATCGTGGCCATGTACAAGTTGATGGTTATCTCTCAACAGGTGTTCCGGGGCTATATGCCATTGGCGATATTGTTGGCGCGCCGTGGCTAGCGCACAAAGCGTCTCATGAAGGCGTTATCTGCGTTGAGAAAATTGCAGGCCTGAATAATGTTCACCCACTAGATACAAAATTGATTCCGGGTTGCACATATTGTAACCCGCAAGTCGCGTCAGTTGGATTGACGGAAGCAAAGGCGAAAGAAGCTGGTCACAAAATCAAAGTGGGGCGTTTCCCATTTGTCGGCAACGGCAAAGCTATTGCCCTTGGGGAGCCTGAAGGTCTGGTCAAAACAATTTGGGACGAAAAAACCGGGGAATTGTTAGGCGCACATCTGATCGGGGCAGAAGTTACTGAGTTGATCCAAGGTTTCGGCATAGCAAAATCCCTAGAGGCGACAGAAGAAGACCTCATGCATACTGTCTTCCCGCACCCAACTCTGTCTGAAATGATGCACGAATCAACACTCGATGCGTATGGCAAAGCGGTTCATATTTAAAATAGTCTGCGTTTTTGAGAGTAGCATTGTTGGAAAACTGCGACAATTTGTGGACATGAGTGATCTGCGTCCTTACATATTGTGAGAAAGTTAAACTAAGGAGACGAATATGTCGTTTGAAGGTAAGTATAACGTAGAAATCAATACCCCAATGGGTAAGCAAACTGGCATGCTCGTCATGGCTCAGGAAGGCGACACCCTAACTGGGACGATGGAAGCACAGGGTGATATTGCACCTATTGCAAATGGTACAGTTTCTGGCGATACGGCCACATGGAACGTTGACGTCACGAAGCCTATGCCTTTGACACTTGGCTTCACAGCGACAAAAGACGGTGACAATATTTCCGGCAAATGTAGCCTTGGTGCATTTGGCGAAGCTGATTTTACAGGCACTGCAGCCTAATTTTTTGGCATTCAAAGTTTAAGAAAAAACCCGCCTTAGAGGCGGGTTTTTTGCATTTAAGCTAGGCTTTCAAAACAGCCCTATAACGCGCTTTACCAGCTCGCACATGATCTAGTGCTTGGTTTACATCAGCCATATCGAAGACCTCTGTTTTTGGGGTGATATTATGGCGCGCTGCGAAATTGAGCATAGTTGCCATGCGTGCTGGAGATCCTGTATCTGATCCGCCGACTGTTTTTTGCCCCGCGATTAAGCCAAAGGCAGGAATTTCCATATCTTTTAAGACAGCCCCCACAGTAACTAAGCGGCCTTCTGGAGCCAAGGCAGAGACATATGCCGCCCATGGTAATTCAACATTGACCGTAGACAGAATAAAATCAAACTGACCTTTTAAGCCTTCTAGCGATTTTTTATCCCGCGTATTGGCGACATGATGCGCGCCTAGATCTTTGAGTTGTTCTTCTTTGTCCATGCTTGTGGTGAAAGCCCAAACCTCGCAACCCCAAGCTTTCAAAAACTGAAGCGCCATGGAACCGAGACCCCCAATGCCGATAACTCCCACACGATCTGTAGGCAGAACACCATAATCAACAATAGGCGAAAAGACAGTTACACCACCACATAAAAGGGGGCCTGCCGTGACCGGGTCCAGACCATCCGGTAACGGAATTGCCCATGCACCTTGGGTACGCACCTTATCCGCAAACCCCCCTGCATGGCCAACAATAGTGCCAGAAACATCACCGCAATGATGATGCTTACCACTCATACATTGGTTGCAAGTCAAGCATGCTCGCCAGAACCAACCAACGCCAACTATTTGACCTTCCTTTAAATGAGAGACATTTGCGCCCACTTGAGAAATACGGCCAATAACTTCATGGCCTGGAACGAGGGGGTATGACGACATTCCCCAGTCATTATCAATCATAGAGATATCCGAATGGCATATCCCGCAAGCGATAACGTCCAATTCTACTTCATCATCTTTTAAGGGACCGGGAGTGAAGTCTTGTTTTTTGAGTTTTTCGCCCGCGGCAGGAGCGGCATATCCTGTAAAAGTGGTCATAAAATTGTGGCTCTCTTTGTTGAGGTTTGGAAGAGGAGGCTAACGCGTTTGGGGTAACGACCATAGTGTCGAGTACACATATCAACATTGTTCAGGGGCTTTTTGTTCCAAAGACTCGTCTCCACGCTGCCATAAAAGTTAATGTTTGCGCCCCTTGCAACAGGCTTGTCCAATTACCACTTATAATGGGTAAGCAGAAGGGAGCTTTATATAAATGAGTAGTTCGTCAACTATGGAAAAACAATCGTCGCTCCGTCCTGATTGGACAGGCACGAACATCACAATCATGATCCTCGGCTTTATTTTCTTTTGGCCCGTTGGTCTTTTCATGATTGCCTATATGATTTGGGGCCGCGAATGGGGCTTAGATTTTAGTCGCTGGAGCACTGTTCAGCGTACAGCTGATAAAGCTGGTGCGAAAGTGAAGTCAGCTTTTGATGGTAAGGCGAGTTCCTCTCGCAACCGCACGACAGGAAATTATGCGTTTGATGAATGGCGCGACGCTGAATTGAAGCGCATGGAAGAAGAGCGGCGCAAATTGGCTGATGCGGAACGTGA
>CALLVA010000051.1 GCA_938010655.1 uncultured Parvularculaceae bacterium
GAAGAAGGCTTAAAGCGAAGGCTTTTGGAAGCCTTAATTTTGATTTGCTCACCAGTACGTGGATTGCGGCCTTTGCGGGCTGCGCGTTTTGCAATTGTGAATGTACCGAAAGTACCGATGGTATATTTGCCTTCTTTTTTAGATTTTTTCAGGCCTTTTTCAATTTCACCAAAAACCAGTTCAACAGTACGCTTCGCTTCAGCAACACTCATATCACCAGCATTTGCAACATTTTCAATAAAATCAGCTTTACTCATTTTTCAATTCCTTTGTGACCGTAATTCGGCGTTTCATTTGGTTCTGTTCTCATTTCTCGAACAGATGAGTTCACAAAGGGCTGATTTTATCTTGGTTTCAAGAAGAATATGACAAAAATACCAGCAAAATACTTCATTTTAGCGAAGAAAAGCGATTTTTAGGTCTGTTTGGCAACAGTTGAGGTGGAGACGGCTTTCTCAGAAAGCTCTTTGCGAGCCTTCGGTTTGACTGTTTTAAACATCAAAGAAACAGACAATCCATGACCATCAGAGGGCTCTTCTATATTCCGAGGAACCTTACGCGGCAAACCAGAGCCAATAACCAATTGCGCCTCATGGGCTCTTGCAATCGCGCCCACCATGGAAAGACCGAGGCCACTTCCTTGTGTCGTCCGGCTCGCATCCAATCTAAAAAAACGATTGAGAATCTTAGGCCTATCTTGCGGGGGCACGCCGGGGCCATTATCTGCCACCGCTAAAATTACGACATCCCCAGCAGCCTTCTTCAACGAAACTCTAATCTCACCTTTAGGAATATCGTCCCCTTGATGCCAGACAGCATATTTCAAGGCATTATCTAGTAAGTTAGATAATGCTTGAGACACAAGTTCTCTGGAGCCTTGAATGTTTGGCACTTCATTATTTTCAACCGATAATGCAAACCCAGCATCTGCAGCCGCAGGCTCATAAAGTTCTGTTAGCTCTTCAACAATCGGGTTGATATTAATCGACTTTAAAACACCTGCCCCTTCGCCTGATTCAAGCCGCGTAATAGATAGAAGGGCATTAAAGGTCGCCAATAGTTTTTCAGTTTCTATACTGAGTGTATCTAACGCCTCGTCGCGTTCTTCACCGCTTAATGTCATAGCGGTATGGATATTGTTTCGAATTCTAGTCAAGGGCGACCGCAAATCATGTGCAATATTATCGCTTACCTCACGCATACCGATCATCAAGCGTTCAATTTGATCAAGCATTCCATTGAGGTTTTCGGCTAAGCCATCAAACTCATCATTCACGCCTTCAACAGGCATGCGCCGCGACAAATCCCCTTTGCGAATTGCAGCTACGGCTTTGTTAAAATTATCGACTTTGGATAAAAAAGATCGACTGGTGATAAACCCAAGGATCAAACCCAAAAGTAGCGTAACAATGCCAACACGGATCATTGTAGAGCGCGCATTATTTTGTAACTGATCTAAAGCATACACATCGCGCGCCGCGAGGATTGCATATTCAAGGTCATTCGAAACAGGATTTCGCAATCGACCAACCCGCCCCATGCCGGGGCGTCGCTCACCAGCTTGACCCGTATAGCTTATCGGGGTGTAAGTGAAACGAAAGAGGTCTGTGGTTTGCAATGCTTCCGGCGGCATTTTTTTCAATGGCCCCGGACTTAAGATCACACCCGTTTTCGCTTGGACGACCAAATAAATAGAACTATTGCTCGCCACAGAGCGTCCGCGAATAACCTGAGCCAAAGCTTGCGATCCGCGTTCATTATAGACTTTTTCAAAAAAAACAATTTCATCCGCGATTGATTGATCAATCTGCTTAATCGCAGGACGAAAGGTAGATTCGTAGACAAAGACTATGAGCAATGTCACAGCCAGTAAGAATAATGAAATATAAAGCAGCGTGAACCGAAAAGCTGTGGTTCTTAAGGTCCGCCCTAAATAAGCAAAAACATTAGGGCGAGAGCCGCCTGTCTTTGCTTTTCGTCCAGGCCCTTTTGGATTGGGGCTCACAGTATGATTTGATGATAAGGGCGCAGACATGACTTCATCTTTAAAGGTTTCAGCCTTCTTTTAGCGCCACAGCAGCATATCATGCAAACATTGTTCGTCTGTCGCGTTTAACTTTCTGCAGAAAGCGTATACCCCGCACCGCGCACTGTTTTTAGCAATGGTTCTTCAAATTCTTTATCAATTTTGCCACGCAAACGGGAGATATGAACATCAATCACATTTGTCTGAGGGTCAAAGTGATATTCCCAAACGTTTTCTAATAGCATTGTTCGCGTCACAACTTGATCGGCATGGCGCATTAAATATTCAAGCAGACGAAATTCGCGAGGCTGCAAATCTATTTTCTTACCAGCGCGGCGCACAGTTCGGGAAAGAATGTCCATTTCCAAATCGCCGACAGAAAATTGTGTCGTCACATTTGTTGGCGCGCGGCGGCGGCCAAGAGCTTCAACCCGTGCAATCAATTCTGAAAAAGCATATGGCTTAACAAGATAATCGTCCCCACCCGCCTGAAGGCCCGCCACGCGATCATCCACTTCACCTAAAGCGGAGAGAAACAGCGCTGGTGTCTCGTCGCCTTCTTCGCGGCGTTTTTCCAACAAGGTCAATCCATCAAGCTGGGGCAACATACGGTCAATGACATAAGCATCATATCCACCAGACTCGGCCATATTGAGGCCTGTCTCTCCATCCAGAGCATGATCAACGGCATGACCAGCCTCGCGCAATCCTTTTACTAAAAAGGCCGCAGCCTGACTATCATCCTCAATAACTAAAATCCGCATCATGCTCGTTCCCTTTTTTGTTATTATGATAATTGGTTAGTGTCAGCATGTTTTTCAAGAAGTATTACCTAGTCTTTCCAGAGTTTAAGTTTTCTGGCCAGAATTTTGTTTTCTGACCAGACTCTACTTCATCTCGCAGGTGTTTCACCCTGCCAAAAATATAGCGATATTAGGGAATATTATTCCGTCTAACTCTTGTTTCAACTTAGCTTTTCGTTAGAGGGAGTGCTCGAAAATCTTTTTGCTCGCCGCGCTGCACACGAAGCAATAATGCCTCTTTCTTATTGCCTTGAGCTTTTGCGACTGTTTTTCTAAGCGATTCCACAGAAGTCACTTTTTCGCCATCTGCTTTCACAATCACCATACCCGGCATAAGGCCCGCATCAGCAGCGGCTGAACGTTGATCAACTTCCAAAATGACCAACCCCTCCACACCGTCCGGCACACGATATCTTTCGCGCGATGTCGCAGTTAACGGCGCGATCTCAATACCAAGATCAAGCTTCATGCTACTTTTCGTGGCTTTGCCCGTTGAGCTATTAGAAGAGGCCGCTGGATTTTGGAGGCCTTTTGCGCGATCCCCTAATTTCACCATGACAGTTTGCGTTTTGCCATTTCGAATAATTTTTGTGGCGGTGTTAATGCCCGGCTTTGTGTTGCCCACGACGCGTGTCAATTCACTCGCTGTTGTCACGGTCTTACCATCAAAAGCAACCACCACATCACCATCTTGCAACCCAGCTTTATCCGCAGGAGAGCCAGGGTTCACCTCAAGAACAAGGGCGCCTTTTGTATCTTTCAAATCAAGCGCCATCGCCATTTCAGGTTCTAAATTTCGGATATTCACCCCTAAGAAACCGCGCGTCACAGAGCCATTCTCAATCAACTGATTGACGACATTCATCGCCGTGTCAGAGGGAATAGCAAAACCAATCCCGACGCTTCCACCAGAAGGCGAAAAGATGGCGGTATTCACGCCGACCACATTGCCTTTGAGATCAAATGTTGGCCCGCCTGAGTTTCCTCGGTTAATCGACGCATCAATCTGAATGAAGTTTTGATAAGCACTGCCAAACATGCCCGTGTCCCGGCCAATCGCCGATACGATCCCAGATGTCACGGTGCCACCAAGACCAAAAGGATTGCCCACAGCCACCACAAAATCACCGACACGAAGATTTACATTTTGAGAAAACTTCACATAAGGCACATTGCCAGCGTCTACCTTCAAGACAGCAAGGTCAGTATCTGGGTCGGTTCCGACAAGTTCAGCGATAAATTCGCGCCCATCGCTCAAACGCACCTTAATTTCTTCGGCATCTTCAATCACATGATTATTGGTAACGATATGTCCTTTGGCATCGATGAAAAAGCCAGACCCTTGTGCTTGCTGAATTTGCTCTTCATCCGGCATTCTAAAGCCATCACGGCGACCAAAAAATTGCTCGAAGCCTTCAGGCAGGCCTGACCGTCGAGCGACTGTTTGCTCCGTATGGATACTAACCACACTAGGGCTCACTTTTTCAACAATATCAGCAAATGAAATTTCCCCTTGAACAGAGTTTGCACCAGTCAAGAAAGGCGGGGCCTGCGCTTCTGCTGGCGCGACGATTGCTGCGCCAAGCATGGCCACTGATAGCGCAGCTGCATTGAGGAGGTTTTTCTTTGTGGTCAACTTCATCATTATTCATTTCCTGTTTACAGAACACTTGCTCAATCAGTATTCAGACCCGATCAAAATTTCGTTCTGAAGCCTCAACTGAGCTTTTCTATTTAAGAAAGCATCATGCCAAAAAGAAGGTTACAAAGCAGTGTCCACAACGTTAAAAAAACGTAAGGTTGCCACCCAAAAGAAGAGACTGAAATTTGGGCTTAGGCCGTCTCAGCAACGCTATTGACCTGATGCCGAAGAGCGTCTGTGTGCTGTTCCCCCAGCAATATATCGCTTAATGCGAGAACATGTTCAGAGAATTTAACGGCAACCAATCTCTTCTCAGGGCTAATCTGCGCCGGAGACTGGGAAATTAATGCCACCAGATCAGAACAATATGCTTCCAGCTGCGCCAAAGTGGGCGACATGACCCGCTGATAATGAGCAGTTTTTTTCAAAACAGCAGCCATTTTATATCCAGAGGCCATAAATTTCGCGGCCAACATCGCTCGATCAATCGTGAATTCAACCGCAGGGTTGGTTAATATCCAATCAGGGTTCGGTGCTTTTGCGTTCTCCCCAGAGCCAGCAACAGGCAGCGCATCTCTCAGAGCCAATTGTGCTTGGCGCATTAAGCGATCAAATATGTCGCCAGCAGCCTTAACGCCCTCGGCTTGCGGCACAGCCAATTGACCTTTTATAAAGGCAGCATCACTTCCGCGCAAGGCTGCTGTAAGGCTCACAAAAGTCTTGTTTATTTTCAGGACATGCTTGTCTATCGGATCAAGAGTGACTTGCACATCAAGCCATGCCCCCATTTTGATCAAGCTTGTTTCCAAATAATCTGGGATAATTTGAAGTAATTCAGGTGATGGCGCGCCAGTAGATGCGTCTTCCAAATAGCTTTGGAGAGCAATGACTGTCGACCAATCCGAGCTGCGCTGGATCGAGGCGCGGATGTTTACAGTCGCATGCGCGTCTTGGCTTAAAATCGTCGTCGCTAATTTTTCAAGATCGTTATTTTTATTTAGACCTTCAGGCAGATATTGCTGCACAAATTGCTGCAAGGCCCACGCTCTCTCAATTAACAGAGCAACTTCTTTTAGGTCTTCGACAACCGCTTCGCCCCCAAGTCGCGTTGCAAGTTGGCGCTTTTGCTTATCGTCTTGCGCCGAAGAGGCGATCACTTCCTGCAAGACTTGCCCAGCGGCTTCATACATATTGCTGGTGATTTGATGTTGCAGATCTTCATCGGCTCTGCCGGATTGCAATTCAAATTTGATCCATGCATCGCGGATCGCTGCTCCGCTGCGCTCTTCGTTGAGCAATCGCCAAATTGGTGGCAAAGATGTTGAGCAAATAAAACCATTTATTCGATCCGTGAATTTCGGCGGGTCGATGATTAAAGTTTCAAGCGGCAGAAAAAAAGCATGCATCGCATTTCGTGGACGAACAAGCTCTGGCACTTCGAGTGAGGGCTCTGGCTCTATTGCCGGTGCTGCTTCTGGCTCTTGGTCTTCTGCCGTTTCATTCACTGCAGTTTCTGAAACTGAAGCTTCAAACACTGGCTCTTCGGTCAGAAGAAGCTCTTCCAAAACTGGTTCATCTAAAGCCGCCTCGCCCGAAGCCTCAGCTTCATTTTCATCAGAAGCAAACTCGATCATTTCATCGAAATCTGTAACGACGTTATCAGCTTGTATCGTCTCTTCTGGGGGGTCGATTACAGGTTTCGGAAGCGGACTTGTGAGGTCCAAAACACTATCATCCTGAACTGGTTCAACGCGAGGCAGCTCAGCGGTAGGTTTTTCTTCTTTGGCTTCAGGTAAAACCAACGGCAAATAAATGCCCCGCCGGGCCATGGCATCTCGTACAAGATCACTTAAAACATCCCACGGCATAGACTCATCTATACCCGCCTCAAATTGACTTTCAAAAGCGCCATAAAGCTGTCGCAAAGCACTTTCCGGTAACGTCCCGAAAAGCGTTGTGAGCTTTTTTTGATTGGCGTGACTTATCAAAATGACGTTCCGTTCAACCCGCATCTAAATCTGGACTACAGACTTAATTCCATAACGACGAAGCACACTATCGTTAGTCGGGTTCGCGAGGCAAGGCACCCAAGGCGTTATTAAAGGACTATTTCTGCCTCTATTTAAGGGACTTTCGGGGCTTTTGGGTCTCGTCCCCATCCCATTTGGCAATAAACGCTTCAAGAGCTGAATCAATTTTTTCCGGGAGAACGATTTTAAGCTTCACAATCTGGTCTCCCACCGCACCAGATTTGGTCTCTTTCAGCCCTTTTCCCTTTAATCGCAAGGACATGCCAGAGCTGGCGCCTTTAGGAATCTTCACGGCAACATCGCCATGAACCGTCGGCACATTGATACGCTTTCCAAGGACGGCTTCAGACAAAGTAATCGGCACTTCTACAGTTACAGTCGTGCCATCGGTCTTAAAATATTTATGCTGGCTGACTTGCACTTCAACATAAACATCTCCTGGCGGACCACCATTCACCCCAGCATCGCCTTGCCCACGAAGCCGCAAAGACTGACCACTGCGCAAGCCAGCAGGCACCGTTAAATCAAGTGTCCGACCATCTGGCATCGTCACGCGTTTTTTGACGCCTCTTGCAGCTTCTAAAAAGCTCACTTCCAGCCGATAGCGCACATCCCCGCCACGCATCGCTCCGCCGCCGCGCCGACGGGCCCCGCCGCCGCCGAACAAATCGGAAAATATATCAGAAATATCTTCAAAGCCCTGCTGTCCACCACGGCCATTACGCTGCGCGCCTTGCGGTCCTCCGGGATATCCGCCGCCAAAACCCTGGCGTTCATTCCCATCAGCATCTAGCTCACCGCGATCAAACTTGGCTTTTTTCGAGGCATCCCCGAGAATATCAAACGCGCCAGAAGCGGTTTTAAACTTCTCTTCAGCGGCTTTATTGCCCGGATTACGATCTGGGTGATACTTTTTCGCAAGAGTTCGATAGGCCTTGCGGATTTCCTCCGCACTGGCCCCTCTTTTCACACCTAAAACCTGATAAGGGTCTGTTGCCACCGTATAACCTCTTAATACTCAACCCTTCACATGCCCCTTTTGGCGAAGAATTTCCAGTGGCTTGTTTACAGCCTATGATTGTTAAATTTCAACCATCGCTGCAAAACCCGGACCGACAATATCGCTGATCTGTTGAATTGAAACAGTTATCCCTGCACCTATTGGACTATCTGTGAGGCCATCGTCTGATTGTTCAGCCGCAGAATAGGTCCAATTTGGCTGATCAACTTGCCAAGTTTTTTCAAAATCCCCTTGCTGAACAGTCACCTGATACCGCTCATAAAGCTCACCCAAAGGTGTATCAGCGCGCCCCCAACCTCCTTCAAGTCGGCTACGCCTAATCCAAGACAGATCAATATTGCCGCCGCCCTTAGAAACCTTCACATGGCAAGGCGCCGGCGGCTTCAATGCATTTCTGGCTGTTGTGATTTCTGCAACAGCATAGTTTTCTGTGCCAACTGCTTCGCTTGCTGGTCCGATAGACCATGTCAGCGGGATGTCTTGCCAAGCTGATTGAAAAGCAACAGGCGTTGCTGTTGCCAAAACAACGACTCGCGCGCCAGCCGCTGCACCGCTCACAAAATCAGTTCCGCTGCGTTGTCCTCTTAAAAGATTGAATAAAATCCAACTACCATCTTCTTGCATTTCTGCATGCTGAAACTGGCAGACTTCAAATGTGCCATCCATAGATTGAACGGCAAGCATATTCGCCCCATTCAACACATCCACTCTTTCAGCTGAGGCTGCTGCTCCAGCATTAAACCGAACATGCAATTTAGAATGATAATCCCATCGATTGGACACGCTCTCCTGAAGGGGCCCAAGCAAACGCCCCATTATGCTTGGAGAATTTATTGTGGTGATGGATTGAGATGAATCGCCCTGCCCGGCGAAAACAGAAAGACGGCCCGGCCAAGGGTCAGCATGAGCGGCAATAAAAATCTGATCTTGCTCGTTACCCCCATATAGCAACGGTATATCCAATATTTCGAAAACTGGCGGCCCATACGCAATCGGGGTTTCGGCTTTTGCAGGCACGGTTGAATTAACGAAAGTATCATACAGGCCTGGAGCCGTGCGCGATGCTAATATTTCGCGGTCTTCCCCGTCTAATATATCTACAATACGCCAATTAGTTTCCTCAAAACGAAAAACATCTCCCGCTTCCAGCGCTATTGCAGAAGGCGGCAACCGCAACTTAATGTCTTCCGCCATCACCAAGG
>CALLVA010000052.1 GCA_938010655.1 uncultured Parvularculaceae bacterium
GACACGAAATGGCGCCTCACGGAAGCACAGATGGAAACGCGGCTCGGCGAGCAGCGAGAGGTTTTAACAAAAGCTGCGCCTTTCGTGAAGCCCGGTGGGAAGCTGGTTTATGTGACTTGCTCTTTCTTTGTAGAAGAAAATGAAGATCAGCTGGAAGCCTTTATGAAAGAGCATGACGGCTTTGAAATTGGGGCGTTGCCAGAGAGCATTACCAGTCGGTCTTATTCAAGCAAATATGGTGCGAGACTGACGCCGTTGAAGACCAGTACGGATGGATTCTTTGTGGGTGTTTTAGTAAGAAAATAAGATTAGTGGATTGTTATCGCCGCTATTTTTCAATCCTGTACTGAATAAAATCAGAGAGCGTTGCGACTTTGTCGTAAAGATTCCGCGCTGTTTTGTTACCTTCATTGGTGTGCCAATAGACGCGGGTGATGCCAGCTTTCTGGGCTTCTTCATACACAGATTCAATCAAAGCTTTTCCTGCACCTTGGGCTCTTGCAGCCTCAGAGACAAACAAATCTTCAAGATAGCAATAGCCGTTTGCGGACCAAGTGCTATCGTGAAATAGGTAATGTACAAAGCCGAGCATTTTGCCTTGATCATTAAAATAGCCAATACCTTGATGCCCCGTATCAGACAATAAACGTTGCCACGTGGTTTGCGTTATTTCGTCAGAAAGTTTCGTCTCGCAAAAATGCAAATAGCCAGCCCATAGGACCAGCCATTGATTTTTATCAGATGCTATGAGCGGTCTTAAAGTCAAATTAGACGCTAGTTCAATTTACTTGATAGGTCTGTGATTGCTTTTTCGACAAGTGCCGTTTGCCCCTGTGCTTTAACGCGGTCAACAATAATTGTTTCAGCGGCTTTCGCAGCAACGTCCGCTGTTTGCGCACGAACTTCGGCAATGGCTTGGGCTTCAGCGCGAGCGATCTTGGCTTCTGCTGCCTTGGTCTGACGCTCCAATGATTCAGCAAGCTTTGTTTTCGCTTCCTGTGTCAGACGCTTCGCGTCTTTTTTCGCTTGATCAATGATGCCTTTGGCTTCGTCTTCCGCTTCGCGCTGCCGGCGCTGATATTGAGCAAGCAAGCTCTGGGCTTCTTCACGAATTTGACGCGCTTTTTCAAGTTCATCTGCAATTTGTTTGGATTTAGCATCCAACGCATTGGTGATGACTTTGCCGCCTTTTGTGGCTTTCCAAAGAATGCCGCAAACGAGGATAAAAGGCACAAGCACCCAGATAGAAGTATCTTGCCACCAATGGTTATATCCACCACCGCCTTCTTTCGCCGCAACAGGTACTTCTGTTCCAGCGGTAAAAACGTTTTGTTGTTTGGCTTCTGGCGCGGCTGTATAGTTCATCGCGATGTATCCACTGGTCAAAAAGGTTGGTCTAGTTAGTTTTGTGAGATAGCTGCTTTAGTAGCTTCAGCCGTCGGCATTTCATCGATAAGCGCTTCAACAAGTGCTCGTGTTGTATCAACAGCGGCCTCTTGAACTTTCGCCGCCGCTGCATTTTTCATATCATTGATGCGCGTTTCGGCGCTTGCAACTTGAGAAGCAAGTTGCTCATCATTCTTGGCGCTCATTGTCGCAATCTCTTTATCCAGATCAGCGCGTGTTTCTGCTGCTATGGATGAGGCTTTAGCTTTCGCATCGGCCAGAGATTGATTGTAAGCGACTTCAGCTTCTTCTGCCTGACGTTTAAGTTCGGCGGCTTGATCGTAATCATCTGCGATACGATCACGCCGTTCTTCAATCATGCCAGATAGTTTTGGCAGGAAGACGCGGGACATGATGAGATACATGATGCCAAACGTCACCAACAGCCAGAAAATCTGGCCGGGGAACGTCGACAAATCCTGCTGGGGCAGGGAGCCGCTCTTTTCAGCAGTCTCTGCCGTATCAGCGGCAATTTTCACCATAGACAAAGTCATGTCCACACTTCCTTAAAGCTAAAACGATCTAAAACGTTTGGTCGTCACAGGCTGCGATTGCAGTTTGCAGACGACTTAAACGGCTTATTGACCGAGAATGATCATCGCCAAAACGAAGCCGAGCAAGCCGGTGAATTCTGTCAAGGCGAAGGCCAAGAACATTGTACCACGGTTCGCGGCAGCGGCTGACGGGTTGCGGAATGCACCAGTCAAAAAGCTTGAGAAGATCAAGCCAAGGCCAATACCAGCGGCAGCCAGTGGCAACGCCGCAATACCGGCACCAATCATTTTTGCTGCTTCCATTTCCATTTTGTAGTCTCCATTTAAGTTGAGCGGTTGATCCCGGGAGTGTCTGGCCTGCTCTTGGCCAAAACGCGGGAAATTAAATTAGTGATCAGGATGTAGCGCGTCCCCAAGATACATGCAGGACAATACTGAGAAGATGTAGGCTTGCAGGAACGCGACGAGAATTTCAAGCAAGTAGATTGCGACATTGCCAAGGATCGGCAAAATGGCGAGGCCAGACATTAGGCCGCCAGCAGCGATCAACGATACAACAAAGCCCGCGAAGAGTTTGAGGATCAAGTGACCTGCGAACATATTCGCAAACAAACGAATAGCTAATGAAAGAGGACGCGATAGGAATGAAACGATTTCAATCGGCACAATCAACGGCGCCAACCAAAGAGGCACGCCGCCTGGCAAGAAGAGTTTGAAGAACTTGAAGCCGTTTTTATATAAACCATAAATCAGCACGATGCTGATCGTGATCATCGCGAGAGACAAAGTTACCGCGAGATGGCTTGTTGGGGTAAAGACGTGAAACATCTTTGGAATGCTTGGCAAAGTTGGCAGAAGGCCAAGAAGGTTCGCGACGAAAATGAAGAGAAATAGAGTGAAAATATACGGAAAGAAACGCAATCCATCATTTCCAGCCATTTCCCGCAGCATATCAGAAACAAAACCGTGAAGGGTTTCACCAACCGCCTGCATGCGGCCCGGCACCATGCTCACTTTGCGCGTTGCGAGGAACATGAAAATACAGCTGACCACAACGACCATCACCATAGAAAGGGAGGCGTTTGAAAAATCAAAAGGTGTGTTACCAACAGGGAAGATACGAACAATTTCAAATTGTTCCATCGGATCAGCCGCTTTCAAACCAATGGGGTTTTGTTTCGCCAAACCGAGTAGGTTTGTAATGATCACATTTAAAAGGTCAGCCATTGAGAAGCCCTAAATTCCTGTTTGTCCCTAGCCGCGAAATGCGGTGCTAGGCATCATCTTTTTTAATTTCGTCGGCATCTTGCGAAGCCGCTTCTGCGTCCATTCTAAGCATCGACTTATAGGCCGTTCTTGCGCCAGCGGCGAAGCCAATCCCAAAGCCAATAATCAAACCCCATGGGCCTGATTCAAATAATTTATCTGCTCCGTATCCCAATGCGCCACCGACAAGAAAAGCAGCAATCATTTCCGAGGCGATTTTCATGCCTTGGCCAAGCGCCGCCCCATTTTCACCGGGAGCCGGTGGTTTAGGTGTCGCCTTATCAAGCCGTGCGCCAAACTCGTCAAGAGACGGCAGGTCTTGCTCGTCAAACTTTTGGTCAGAATCAGCCACAAAATCAGTCCCGGACAGGGGGTGTAAAGCAATCAACGGAGAACCCGTTGAAATCGTGCGGAACATAGCTATGCCCACTCATTGGGTCAAGCTGTGAGGTCACTGCTAAAGCGTTGTATTTAATGGACATATTTTGGTGCGTGAATTTTTTTTAATAGGTGTGCTGCAGTGCGGTAATGCTTTTCGATTTTATGGCTTGGTTTTCCTGGTAGCGATTCCAATAACGGGGATCGCTTGAGAGCTTCTTGCCCGCTGCTACCTTTGGCGAATACACATCCGCCAGAGGTAACGATAGAATATAAACTTAGTCATCCAACAGAATCGGATCCCCGAACCCAAGCGCTTTCATGCGGTCTGCTTGGCTTTCCGCATCTCCCACAATCACATAATACATTTCATTGGGGCGAAGATATTGCGCGGCGAGGGCTTTGAAATCTTCCAAACTCATAGCCGCGACCTCTTTAGCATTACGAGCTTGATAATCTGTTGGGTACCCATAAGCGCTAATCTGACCCACCAGCCCGAGCTTGGCCGACAGCGTCTCATTGCTCAGGGCTTGGCCTTTCAGCAAGGCGCTTTTCATTGTGGCGAGGTCTTCTTCGCCAAAGTCCGGTCCGTAATTGCTCAAGATATCCTTGATCAATTGCGCGGACTCCAATGTCACATTGGTGCGGACGCTCGTGAAGATACCAAATGTTCCCCGATCTTTATCGCCGTTGAATCTGGAGCCGATGCCGTAAGTATATCCCTTATTCACGCGCAATTCAGTGTTCAACTTGGAAGTATAAATATCTCCCAACAAATAATTCATGGCTTGTGCTTTAAAGAAATCAGGGTCTACCGCTGAGAGGGAAGGCCTGCTGATGCGGAAGACAGATTGCTTCGCCCCTGGAATATCATAAAAATATACTTTTGACTTTTCCGGGAGAACTGCTTGCGGAATGTTTAGCGCTGGATTTGCATCGCCTTTCCACCTAGAGGCAAGATCTGCCAAATTGGCTTTTACTTGAGTTGGTGTCACATCCCCTGCATATCGGAATTGCGCGCCAACAGGTGTGAAGTTTTCGCTATAAAATGCTTTCAAGTCATCCAATGTGATGCTCAATAATTTATCCTTCGGCCCATAGCCGGAGACGGAATAAATATTGTCAGCCGGATACATTGCTTCGGCTAATTCACGATTGGCAATTGCATTGGGGTTTGCGGCTTGTTGGTCAATCGTATTCGCGGCATCCCTTAAAAGCGTTTCAAACTCATCTTCGTCCCAGCGTGGCTCCATTACCATTTCTTCGACAAGGGCCATGGTTTTGTCGAAGTTTCTCGCCAAGCTGCTGCCTGTTACAAATGTCCCTGAAGCGTTACTGAAAATAGAAATATTGGAACCGAGGCCTTTAATAGCGTCTTCTAACTCAGCTGTTGTTTTGTTCGCCGTCCCTTTATTCATAAGAGCTGCGGTCAGCGTCGGTATTGCGGGTTTGTCGATATTTGCACGCAAATCACCTGCATCAATTTTGAGACTGAAATTCACCAAAGGTGTTTCACTATTCTCAATGCCGAACAGGGCGATATTTTTTTCTGTTTCGCCGATATAGCCTGTATAAACATCTGGCGACGGCATCGTGAAAGCAGCCCCAAATTCTGGCTCGATTGTTCTGTCAAATGCGGAAGGGGTTGGCTCAAAAGTGCGGGCTGTTGGATCAAAGTCAGTTTCTGTTTCAGCGCCCTGAACAATTTTTTCCTCTGCAATATCTGCAGGTATTGACCCTTCAAGAGCCAATTCAATTTGTCCCTTCGGCACGAAGCTGGTCGAGACGTAAGGTCTGTCTTTGATGTATTTCTGATAAACGCGCATCACATCTTCAGTGGTGACGGCTTGAATATTTTTGACATCTTGCTGAATAAAGCCGGGGTCGCCAGCGAGTGTATTATACTCACCAAGCTGGATTGCCTTGCCGAGGACGCTTTGAATGTTTGTATAGAAATCCACTTCGAGACCGGCCTTGATCCGATCTAGATCTGCTTGGGAAATACCATTTTCTTCAAATCGAGTAAAAGCTTTATTGATAGACGTTTTTACGTCATCAAGGTCACCATCTGCATTGGCGCGCACTAGAACATAAAACTCGCCCGCTAATTCACTGGAATTCGTAAAGGCAGCGATTGTGGTGCTTATTTTGTCTTCATCAATGATAACTTCGTTCAGAGGCGCGCGTTTGCCTTCAGAAAGATAGGTGCTCAAAATATCGAGGGCATAAGCATCTTTGTCGAATTGTTTTACACTTGGCCAAGTCAGCGTGAGCTGCGGGACTTTGGCAAAATTGTCTTCATAGTGAAGATTAACCGTTTTCTCGAGGCTTGCGGCACGAGGAAGCAGGGGCTCAACGTCTGGACCGCGCGGAATTTCGCCAAAATATTTTTCAACCCATAGCTTAGCTTGGGCAACATCAAAATCGCCTGTGAGTGTCACCGTGACATTGTTTGGTACGTACCACTGATTATAAAAATCTTTCACATCTTTCAGTGTGGCGGCATCAAGATCTGCTAATGAGCCAATGACGGGCCAACTATACGGATGGTCTGCTGGATATAATGTTTTGCCAATCAACCCCCAATTATGTCCGTAAGGTTGGTTATCAACGCGCTGACGCTTTTCGTTTTTCACAACTTGTTTTTCATTATCCAGAACAGGCTGCGTCACGGTGTTTATGAACCAGCCAAGTTTGTCTGCTTCCGCCCAGATAATTTTCTCCAGCGCGTCACTTGGCACAGCTTGGAAATATTTGGTCACATCGGTCGTCGTGTAGCCGTTTGTGCCTTCGCCGCCGATCCGCGTGTTCATTTCATCTAGGCCCCCATAACCCAGATTTTCTGAATCAAGGAAAAGCAAGTGCTCAAATAAATGGGCAAATCCTGTACGGTTCTGAATTTCTCTGGACGAACCCACATGTGCCGTCAGGTCGATTGCAACGACAGGGTCTGATCGATCCACATGAAGAACGACATCCAACCCATTGGCTAGTGTATATTTTTCGAATTCAATTTGCTTGATGGTCGAAGTTGCTTTGGCTGCAGGCGTAAGATCGCCTATAGTTGGTAGCGTTTCACAAGCGCTCAGGGCCAAGGTTAAGGCGGAGATGGAGCTCAAAAAAATCGTCTTTTTCATGGTTTTTCCCAGTTCTTATCGAATGAGGGAAGTCTGCCACATCTTATCGGTATTCACCAGAGTTGGTTAACGTTGGCCGATCCACCTTTTGGCATCACGATCACTTAGAGATTTAGCGTCATATAAATCAACATTCAGCCCAAGAGCTGCAGCATTAAGCGATCCTGTTAAGGCGCGTAATTCATAAGCGGCAAGACGTTGGTCCATCGTTATTTGAATAAGAGCGATCTCAGCAGATAAAGCTTCCGCTTCCGCGTTTAATACATCCACAAGGGTCAGCGCGCCCTGATCATATTGCGCCGTCATGCCTCTCAAAGCTGTTTCAGACTGAACGATAGCTTGTTCGGTCAGCATTTTAGATTGGGAAGCGGCTTTAAAACGTTGCCATGCAGCACGAGTGGCAAGCTCAATGTCTTCTTGCTGCTCTGCGAGATCTAATTTTAAAGCTCGGTTGATATGTCCGGCCCGGCGGATCGCAGCATGAGACTGACCGCCATCAAATAAGGGAAGTGAGAGCTGTACAGACAGGCTTCTATTTTCGACATCATTACCTTGAAAAAGACTGTCATATGTTTGTCCATAATTTGCGACAACGGCGACTTCAGGGGCGTGTTTTCCCTTAGCTATTTTTTTGCCATGAGCTGATGCATCAACTTCCCTCTCAGCAGCGAGGATCATTGGGTTATTGCTTTGCGCCAAAGCCAATGCGTCATCAAGTGTCACAGGCATCGCTGGCATTTGCATTTGTTCAGATAGGTCTCCCGGCGCTTGCCCGACCAACGCTTGAAAAGATAAGGCGCTTTCACCCAATTGGGATTGTAATGAAAACAGTTGAGCTTTTGCTCGCAGCAATCTTGCGCTCGCTTGTGCCTGATCGGCCTCGCTTCCAGAGTCAGATAATAAATCTGCACGACGCTGCAAGGCAGAGATTGTTTTTTCTAGAGCACGTTGTTCTGCGCGTTCGGCCTGCACCTTGAGATAACTATGAATAGTTTTGAAAAAGAGATTTTGTTCTGCGGCTGCTAAACGGGCTTGTCCTGCCGCCACGTGGGCATCTGCCTCTCGGATTCCATTTCTGGTTCTAAACCCATTAAAAACGGGCTGAACGACACTGACACCGACATATTTTGTGATCAAACTATCATCTTGTTGAGTGAGCAGGTCCAACGTATCAATATTTGACGTAATCGGCTGTGGTTTCAGCGTCTTATGAACATGGCCAGCATGACTACCACCGCTTTGTGAATTTCGCCGGCTCGTCGTGTCAAAATTTGACGGATTTTGGGTTGCACTGCCATCAAGATATATTTTGGGGCGACCCGCCGCTCTGGCGCTTGAGCGTATCTGATCTTCGGCTCTCAGGCGGGCTCGTTCTGCTTTTAGGGCTCTGTTCGTATCATACGTTAGCTGCAATGCTTCTTCTAAAGATTGCGCCGTCGCAGTTGTTGGGAAAAGACAAAAAGCAAAGACAGAGAGGAGGGGCCCAAAGTTACGTCTCATAGAAAATCCTTTTATTTACGCCACTTTGACCGTAATTCAGGCGATATTAGCCGTCTTAAGCAGTCTAAACAAGCATCAAGAACCGTTCTAAATTTCCTACTAAAATAAGACAAAAAAAGACCGGCACCTCATTAAGAAGGGCCGGCCAAGGAAAGTGTTTAGTTCAGTCGTCTAAAATTCTTAAGCAGTCGCCTTTTTGCGTTTGCGGGACATATAGGCGGCAATGCCTGTACCCATAAAGAGCGCTGCACCTGGCAGAGGTGTTTCTGTTGTGATCAGGTCTTGTGTCCCGCTAGCGATGAAGACATCAAAGCCGATGAATGGGAGGGTGCCTGACTGGATTAACACCCAGAACTCTTCTGCTTTGGTACGGACATCTTGAGTAAGCAAAATGAAAGCACCTGATGACAGATCAAAAGAGGTCGCGCCATCTTCAGCAACTTCCCACATGATAGATTGCATCGCTGCTGCGCTAATGCCGTCTGCAAGCGCATATTCTTCAGTCATCATGCTGCCGTAAGCTGTGCCGAGCGCCTTGCGATCTTCTTCTGAGAAGTAGACTTCGCCAGTCACGCGATCATGATCAAGCGGCAAGGTAAGGCTTTCATTTACTTGAAGACAGAATGTCAAAAAGTCGGTGAAGCTGGTCCCAGCATTGGAGCCATATTGTAGGGCAAACACACCGGCGTTAACCCTACGGTCTGTGCCTGTATTAATTTCAATTGTTGAATAAAGATTTTCAAAAAAGACGCCGCGACCCGTATTAGGGTTGTCTTTCACGGTTAATGAAGCGGCAGAAGCAGACGCCACCATAGTAGCGGCAATTAGGCTAGAAGCGAGTAAAGTAATCAGTTTTTTCATCGGGGGCATCCTCATAAATACGTTAATGACCAACCCTGTTGCAAGGGAGGGGCCAAACCGGGCATAGTCCCGAAAATAAAATCAAAATTTATGAAAAGGACGTGGGAAATGGCGGGCCAATGGTTTGAGGAATTAACGGTTGGACAAGTGTTTCAGCACGCTGTTCGGCGGACAATCACTGAGACAGACAATGTTCTTTTTACAACCATGACACACAATCCAGCACAGCTTCACTTGGATGAAGAGTATTGCCGGACTGAAACAGAATTTGGGACACGTATCGTTAATAGTTGTTTCACACTGGCATTAATGGTCGGTATTTCAGTTCATGACACAACGCTTGGCACGGCGGTCGCCAATCTAGGTTGGGATGAAGTGCGTTTTCCCGCGCCCCTATTTCATGGGGATACTATAAGAGTAGAAACAGAAGTTGTGGCGCTGCGAGACTCTCAATCTCGACCTGACCAAGGTATTGTCACTTTTGAACATCGTGCGTTCAACCAGAATGGTCAGCTCGTGGCGACTTGTAAGCGCTCAGGCTTGCAGAAGCGCAAACCAACTGGAGACGTTTGATGTTGCCCATACGCTCTTTCTTATTTGTCCCCGGCGACAGTGCCCGCAAAATGGAAAAGTCCCTCGGCGTCGGGGCGGACGCAATTATTCTCGATTTGGAAGATGCTGTTGGCGAAAGCCAAAAAGCTGAAGCTAGGCGCATGGTGGCGGATATGCTTCGTTCCACGCCAAAAGGACAGCGCCTGACACAAATTTGGGTGCGTATTAATGCATTGGATACGGCGCTTTATGAAGATGATCTGGCCGCAATCATGCCCGCCTGTCCTGATGGGATTGTTTTACCTAAGACCGAAGGCCCCGCAGATATTGAAGAATTGTCAGAATTATTAACCGAAATTGAAATTGAATTGGGCATTGAGTCTGGGCATATGCCCATCTTGCCCGTCGCGACGGAAACGGCCATTGCCCCTTTTAATCTTGGACTATATTCAGAAGCGGATTTGCCGCGCCTATATGGTTTAAGCTGGGGCGCTGAGGATTTAAGCACCGCCCTCGGGGGAAGTTCCAATAAGGACGAGAACGGCGATTGGACTTTTACCTATAAAATGGTTCGATCTCTGACCTTATTAGGCGCTAGAGCGGCTGAGGTTGAGCCAATAGAAACTTTATACGGGAACTTTCGAGATGAAGAAGGTTTGCGAAAAATGGCTAGAGCGGCAAGTCGTGAAGGTTTCAGCGGGCAACTTGCTATCCATCCGGCACAAGTAGCCATTATCAATGAGTGTTTTACGCCGTCAAAAGACGAAATTTCTTTTGCAAAACGTGTGATAGAAGCTTTTGAGGCAAGCCCAGGGGCAGGGACCGTTGGTCTGGATGGTAAGATGTTGGATATTCCGCATTTGAAACAAGCCGAAGCCATTTTGGCTAAAGCTAAAGCATATGGCGGCTCATAGCAGGCCTTTGAAGCAATTGCATGCTAACATGCCGGAGGCTCAAACTCTTCCCAGCAAAAAAGCAAAGTCACGCAATCGTCTTTAAGGTACTTATTAGATATTTGTACAGACTATTTTATTTTGCCCGCTTCTTACGTTTGAGCTTTAAACCGGAATCAACCTCTGCGGGCGCTGTTGCTTTATTTTTACCAAGTGGTTTTTTCGGCTTACCTTTATTTTTATCAGTCAGTTTGCCTTTTTTCGGTTTCTTGGCTGCGCCTGGTTTTTTGCGGGGGGCGTAACCATCATCGCTCTTTAATTCTTCTGGAGACCATTCCGTCTGCGGCGAATCTTTTTCTTGTAAGCGGCGTTGAGCGACGCTTTTATCATAGCCTTTGAGCTTTTTCTTCGGTTTTGGTTTGCTCTCAAATGCGGTTTTATCCGTAAATGTTTTACCCCCTTTTTTCACAAAAGGTTTTTTCGTATCTTTTCGACCACCTGTCTTACCCATAGGTTTTCCCCGGCGAGCAGGGGCATCTATGACGGGCGGTTTCCCGTCAATAGTTGCGACACGGATTTGTTTGTCAAGTTTTGCGTCAGGGCCAATTTGCTGAATGAAATCGGCAAAGCTATCCGGCGCGATTTCGACTTGCGTTTCGTCTTGATGAATACGAATAGCCCCTAAGTCTTTTTTCGTTAACTTGCCTGCTTTGCAGATAAGGGGGATCAGCCATTTGGGATCTGCATTGCGGTTTCGCCCGACATTAAGAGATATCCAAACACCATCATCGAAATCACTTCGATCATTGGGCTTGCGCGGTTTACGTTCCCTGCGCTCGCCTCGATCTCTTCTGTCGCCGTGGCCCCCTTCAAAAGGATCCGGGGAATCGTCAATTTCTTCTGGCGCAGAATGATCTTTGCGATAAAGCCTGATAAAGGCAGCGGCAATCTGCTCCGGCGCGTAAATATTCAACAATTGCGTCGCAAACCCTTTTTCATTTTCAGTCACGACTTCAGTCAGAGCGGGATCAGCCAACAACCGTTCATTATCTTTGGCGGTTACATCTTCCGCAGAGGGCGGCTTCGCCCAATCTGCTGTAACTTTGGCATCTTTCAGAAGCCTTGTAATTCGAGGCTTGGCTTTAAAAGGCACGATCAACGCGGAGACGCCTTTGCGTCCGGCGCGGCCTGTTCGGCCAGATCGGTGCAGCAAGCTTTCATTATTTTTCGGCAAGTCGGCATGAACAACCAAATCAAGTTCTGGCAGATCAATGCCTCGTGCGGCCACATCAGTTGCGACACAGACTTTCGCGCGTCCATCCCGCATTGCTTGTAAGGCGTGACTACGTTCTTTTTGACTGAGTTCACCCGACAGAGCGACAACAGAGAACCCGCGATTATTGAGACGGCTGGTTAAATGATTAACCGTTGCCCGCGTGGCGCAAAAAACGATGGCATTTTTTGCATCATAAAAGCGAAGCACATTTATTATCGCGTTTTCTTTTTGCTGCGGCGCGCAGGTTAATGCGCGATATTCAATGTCCACATGCTGTTTCGCGCCCGCTTGAACAGTGTTCACGCGAACGGCATTTTTCTGATAGTTCTTGGCCAATGTTGCAATTGGGCGAGAAACTGTAGCTGAGAACATTAAAGTGCGGCGGTCTTCTGGTGCTGCGTTTAGAATAAATTCCAATTCTTCGCGAAACCCAAGATCAAGCATTTCATCAGCTTCATCCATGACCACTGCGCGTATTTGGCTCATGTCTAATGAGCCGCGCTTAATATGATCATTTAATCGGCCCGGAGTCCCGACAACAATATGCGCGCCACGCACCAAATCTCGCCGTTCATCACGCATATCCATGCCGCCAACACATGAAACGACATAAGCGCCCGTATCTTTATAAAGCCATTCCAATTCGCGCTTAACCTGCAGAGCCAATTCGCGCGTTGGCGCCACCGCAAGGGCAAAAGGGGTCGTGCCGCGGTCAAACTTGTTTTTACCTTCCAGAAGCGTCGATGCTAGGGCAATACCGAAAGCAACTGTTTTGCCTGACCCGGTCTGGGCGGAAACCAGCAAATCTTGCCCTTCCAGTTCTGGCGCGAGACAAGCTTGCTGCACAGGCGTCAACGTTTCGAAGCCGCGCTTTTTTAATGCAGAAGCGAGGGCAGGGACGACGCCTTCAAAGACGTTATCAGAATCAGGTGTCTCAGAAGTTTCGGACTTTGACATGGGGGACTTTCAAGAGGGGCCAGCCTTAATAATCAAGTGCTGGCGAGGACAGGGTGTCTCTCCGCGCCCTCGTCTAGGACAATCGGTGCAAAAAAGCCATGATTAATATCGAAACGGAGAATTCAGCAAACGGCTCAAAATTTTACTTCACAGGCAAGGCAGAGTTTGCTACCTCCGCTTTTCTCAGGCCGCTTCGGCAGCCTTACCAGTCAGGCGTGCGGCCGTGGCGGAATTGGTAGACGCGCAGCGTTGAGGTCGCTGTCCGGTAACACGGGTGGAAGTTCGAGTCTTCTCGGCCGCACCAAAACCTTCATTTTTAGAGGACAACAGATTTTTACGCGTCTGCAAACTGTTTGATCAGACTTTAGAAACCAAAACCTCAATGCCGCGGTTTTTAAACCCGCTAAGCTGGTTTTCTTTGGTAGCGCACGAATGAGTTAAAGCGAGCATATTAGTCTAAACCGACAACATTTGCTTTCTATGCGACAGCCACGCCTTACCAATCCATTGGGAAATCTTATAACTAGTTGTTCTGAAAGACTAAACAAAGAGCCATATCCCACAGGCCAGATCATGATCCCAGTCGTCAAAATGACAAATCTGATTCTGGTAGGGTGCGCCGTACCAGAGCGTGGCCCCATTTACTTTTCTTGTGAAATCTTGAACGATTGTAAAATTACGCCAATTTTGGCTACGGTAAAGCCGTAACGATCTGACTTTAGAGAGGGATTTGATGATGAAAAAGATTTTGAAAACCAGTTTTGGAGCGCTTGCTTTGGCTATAGTCGCTAATGGTTGCACTGCTATTGAGACGCTTCCAACTCCCTTTCCACCATCGTCAAAAGCTTCAGAAGCGATGCAAAAAGTAGCGATGACTGATGCTAAAAGTTATGGGAATGCTGCGGCTGAGTGGCAACTTGGGACCATTGATGATCTTTCATATCTGCCGAACAAAATTCCAGAGAGTTCTTATAATCGTGGATGGGTGAAGGGCGCATTCTATGTAGGCTTGGAGCGCTTTGCGTTGAAAACAGGCAATCAAGCCTATCTCGATCTCCTATTGAACGAGTCTTATGAAAATGGCTTTGAGCTGGGCGAGCGTTATTGGCATGGTGACGATCAAATTTTTGGGACAATCTATGCCGGGGCAATTAGCCGTGGGGCAAACCCGGATTTGTTGCGGCCAACTCTTGAAAAAATGGATTTGATGATTGCAGAAAGGTCAACTGTCAGTCTTGAATTTGTTGAGCCAAAGCCTGGTCAAGAAGGCGCTGAGGGGACGTGTCAGACTCGTTGGTGTTGGGCTGATGCCATTTTTATGGCGCCACCAGCGTGGGCTGATATTAGTAATATTACCGGGGATGAAAAATATCGTCAGTATGCGATTGAAGAAATTGATGCGACAATAGATTATCTTTATGATGAAGAAACAGGGTTATTTTTCCGCGATAGTCGGTATTTTGACGCAAAAACAGAAAATGGTGGCAAGGTCATGTGGAGTAGGGGCAATGGCTGGGTTTACGCTGGCTTAGCTCGTTTTATTGATACGTTCCCAGCGGGCCATCCTGACAAATCTAAATATGAAAAGCTGTTCGTCGCTATGTCTGAATCCTTGATCGGGCGTCAACGCGACGATGGTTATTGGCCAACATCTCTTGATGATGCCGCCTTATTCACGAATCCAGAGACAAGCGGCACGGCCTTCTTTGGCTATGGTCTGGCTTGGGGGCTAAATAATGGACTTATTGAGGGGCCAGAATATGTGGCGGGACGAGATAAAGCTTGGGTCGCGTTGAAAGATGCAGTGCAGCCAAATGGCATGGTGGGCTGGATTCAGCAAATTGGCAAAGACCCTCAAAATACAGAAAAAGATAGTTCCCAACTTTATGGCGTTGGAGGCTTTTTATTGATGGCTTCTGAAATGGTTGACGTCGAGCAATAGATAGCAAGCAGATTACTGCAAGTCGCAGTTGGCATTCACATCAAAGCCGAGGAAAAAGTGGCCTTCCTCGGCTGTAAGCCTATTTATGGTTTTCTAGGAGAATGCCAATGACGAGCCCAGTTCTATTTTTATTCCGAGAAGATTTGCGGCTTAAAGACAATCCTGCATTGCGAGCCGCTATCGAGACGGCGCAGCCTATTATGTGTCTTTTTGTTTTAGACGAAGAGACCGAGGGAGCTTGGTCAGCAGGTGGTGCAAGGAAATGGTGGTTGCATCATTCTCTAAAATCATTGATGGCGGATATTGAGGAGGTGGGCGCATCGCTCACCCTTAAGCGCGGCAAAGCGGAAGATGTTGTTCCAAAAATTGTGCAGGAGATCGGGGCGAAGCAAGTATTTTGGACCCGGCGTTATGGACCGTCGCAAATTGAGGCCGATAAAACGCTGAAAGAGATTTTGAAAAGTCGCGATATTGAAGTCAAAAGCTTCAATGGTCGTTTACTGTTTGAGCCTTGGCAGTTCACTACGAAGACGGGCGGGTATTATAAAGTTTTCACGCCTTTTTGGAAAAACCTAAAAGCGAATGGTGATATAAGAGCAGCGGTAGCAGGCATACGAAAAATCAACGGCCTTCCAAAAGAGTCTCAGCACAGCGTCGCCTCTCTTGCATTAGAAGAGTTAGATTTGCGCCCTAGCAACCCGGATTGGTCAAAAGGTTTTGACCCAGAGTGGTCGCCTGGAGAAGCGGGCGCCAAAGATCGATTGAAGCGGTTTTTGGATGAAGCGGCGGAGGCCTATAAAGATGATAGAAACCGCCCAGACAAGCCGGGCACATCTGGCCTTTCTCCCCACTTGCATCATGGTGAAATTTCACCGATTCAAATTTGGCACGCCGTCAAAGAGCGTGTGGCGGCCAATGAAATTCCTGACGATCAAGCTGATGTCTTTCTGTCGGAAATTGCCTGGCGCGAATTTTCATATGTCCTTTTGTACAATAAGCCAGATATGATCGACGAAGAGATCAACCCGAAATTTAAAGCTTTCCCTTGGGCAGATATGCGAAGTGCTAAGCCTGATCTGACCGCATGGCAAAAAGGACAGACAGGTTACCCCATCGTTGATGCTGGTATGCGCCAGCTTTGGCAGACAGGATGGATGCATAATCGCGTGCGGATGATTGTGGGATCTTTCCTGGTGAAGCATCTCTTGATCGATTGGCGCTACGGCATGGAGTGGTTTTGGGACACGCTCTTAGATGCAGATATCGCCTCAAATACCGCCAGTTGGCAGTGGATTGCGGGATGCGGCGCTGATGCCGCGCCTTATTTTCGTATCTTCAATCCGATGACCCAAGGAGAAAAATTTGATCCAAACGGCGATTATGTGCGTAACTATGTTACAGAGTTGGCAAACTTGCCAACGAAATATTTGCATACGCCTTGGGAAGCCCCCAAAGATGTATTGAAGGCAGGTGGGGTCAAACTTGGCGTAACTTATCCCAATCCTATTGTAGACCATAAAACAGCTCGGTTGCGGGCATTAGATGCATATCAAGAAACAAAATAATCGCCATTACGGAAAGAACCATAAATTTATGACTGCCCCCCTAATTGTTACCAAAGAAAATCTTTCCACCGCCACGAAAGGAACCCCCCCTTTCTTTAAATTAATGGCAACTGTTTCCAATCGTATGGATTATGGCGTGATCAATTACCATTTGCCGGATGGCAGAGTTTTACGTTTTGATTCGCAAGATGGTTCCGGTGAAGAGGCGCATGTTTATGTTCGTGATTTTGCCATGGCGCGAAAAACGGTCTTTGGTGGAACAATTGGATTTTATGAATCTTACGCCGCGGAGCAGTGGGACACACCAGATCTAGCGCAATGTCTCTATGTGTTTGCGAAAAACGCTGATGCTATTCAAGAGCAGTTCATGGGTAACCCAGTGCTCCGTACCATGAATAATGTTGTCCACGCCATGAATAAGAACTCCAAAAAAGGGTCTAAGAAAAATATTATGGCCCATTATGATTTGGGCAATTCATTTTACGAAAAATGGCTTGATCCGAGTATGACATATTCCTCAGCGCTTTTTGATACGCCGGAAACGAAACTGGAAGCGGCGCAAACGGCAAAATACCGCTCTCTCGCAGAGCAGATTTCACTTCGCCCGGATGAAGAAGTTTTAGAAATCGGCTCCGGTTGGGGCGGTTTTGCAGAATATGCAGCCAAAGAAGTTGGCGCAAAAGTGACCGGCGTGACAATTTCGCCTGAACAATATGATTATGCCTGCGAACGAATGTTTCGCGAGGGATTGAACGATAAGGTTGAAATCCGCTTGCAAGATTATCGTGATGTGTCTGGCACATTTGATAAAATTGCGTCGATCGAAATGTTTGAGGCGGTGGGTAAGGAATATTGGCCCGTCTATTTCAACAAGGTTCATGAAAACTTGAAAGCGGATGGCCGCGCGGGTTTGCAAATTATCACAATCGCTGATCGGTTTTATCCTTTCTATGTGAAGGCTGCTGATTTCATTCAGCGTTATGTATTTCCTGGCGGTATGCTCCCTAGTCCTACTGCGCTGAATGAGAGTGTTGAGCAGGCGGGAATGAAGATTGAGAACACAGTTTCTTTTGGACTTGATTATGCCCGCACACTTAATCAGTGGCATGCGGAGTTTTTGGAAAAGTGGGATGAAATCACACCGCTAGGGTTTGATGATCGGTTCAAAAAACTATGGCAGTTTTATCTCGCATATTGCGAAGCAGGATTTCGTGCACAGTCCACAGATGTCTGCCAAGTTACACTTGCGAAGGCTTAATTTTTTGAAGTGAGGGTGCCGATCCTGATGCTTGCATCAGGATCGGCACAGGGCCTTATGGCACACGCTTGGGGCCTTTGCGCCATATGGCCCGCACCTAAGCTGGACCCTTCGGGAAAGAAAAACAAGCAGAATCTAGCGCGAAAACGGAACTTTCATACAACCTTCATAGTGTAAAATATAGAAGATTAATGCCAATTTATGAATTCCTTTTTTGTCGTCACGTTATTTTTGTTTCTCTATACAGACGAAAATATAGAATGAATTTACATAAAACATATTGAAAACTAAATGTATTTTTGATGTTAAGTTATATCAGTTAACCACATTGTCCTTATACGCGGAAATAAGGAAAACGTTTACACATCATTTTGTGTGTAAGATTTGATAGTCGCTTCCTGTCTGATTGTTAAGCTTCTGACAACGTTGAGAGTTACTGCTTGCGCCGCGTTAGGAATGTCCTCATTGTGCGCCAATATATTATTATGATCGCTGTAGCGGGATACACTTGTGACAACAGATACCTCTTTATCAGATCCGGCAGACAAGACTGCTCAAGCTGAATCTCTTGGCATAACAAAAAGCAAAGCTGCGCCTTTTGGGGTGTTTGAGCGAATGGTGGCGCGTCGATACATGGGCGCGACTCGCAAAGGGGCAGGGGTCTCTGTGATTTCTGTGATTGCCTTTGTCGGCATTGCTCTTGCCGTGATGACTTTGATCATCGTGATGTCGATCATGAATGGGTTTCGAGGCCAATTGTTGGATCAATTGCTGAGTGTAAATGGGCATGTTTTTGTGCAAGCGCGTGGGCAAGTCATTTCTGATCCAGATCCTTTGGTTGTGGAATTATTGAATATTGAAGGCGTGGTTTCCGCAGCTCCCCAGATAAACGCCCCTGTTTATCTTTCGACAACGAGCAACGAGACAGGCGCCCTTGCCAGAGGTATTTCCCGTGAAGATTTGCAATCTATTGAGGTGATCAATGGTCCTAGCCTTCGAGGCAGTTTGGAAACTTTCGGAGAGGGGCGAAACGGGGGGAATGAAATCGTTCTTGGTTCTGGTGTCGCCAGCACTTTGCGCGTTGGCGTTGGAGACCGCGTAACCCTCATGACAGGCAATGGTGCTTCGACGCCGTTTGGCACCTCCCCAACGCGCAAAACATATTTGGTGGGCGCGATTTACAATGTCGGTAATTTTGAATTCGACAATCTTGGTCTTTATATGCCCATGGCTCAAGCCAAGTTGTTTTTCAAGCAGGACGGCGCAGATGTTGTCGAAGTGAAAATTGAAGACCCTAACGATGTTGAGGACTTTCGGTTGGACGTGATGCGGGCAGCGACATTGGTTCTTGGCCCAGATGCAGCCCGGATTGAAACATGGCAGGATCGTCACGCGGCTTATTTTGGGGCGCTACAAACAGAGCGTTTTATGTTGATGATTATACTGTCCTTCCTCGTGGCGCTCACGACTTTAAATATCATTTCTGGTCTATTTATGTTGGTCAAAGATAAGCGTTCTGAGATTGCGATCTTGCGGACAATAGGCGCGAGCCAAAATGCCATTATGCGTATCTTCTTTATGTCTGGCACTGTGATCGGCGTTTTGGGCACAGCAGTAGGTGTCATCCTCGGTTTATTGTTCTGTCTCAATATTGATGCCATCGAAAATGGGCTGTCCGGTATTATCGGCGGCATAACAGGGCGACCAGATTTTGATCTGTTCCCCGCCGAAATATACATGTTGGATGGCATGCCGGCTCAAGTGAACCCATCTGAAGTGTTGTTCGTCACCCTCTTTTCTGTGGCAATGTCATTTGTTGCAACAATTTATCCGTCTCGGAAAGCTGCCCGAACTGACCCTGTGGAGGCGCTGAGATATGAGTGATACAGCTAATATGGCGACTGATATTGTGTTGGAAATGCGCGGGGTTGCTCGGCATTACGATGATTTGAAAATTCTCGATCAGGCAGATTTCAAAATCCGGCCGGGAGAATTGGTGGCGCTGCTTGGCCCGTCTGGTTCCGGCAAATCTTCTTTACTGCATATTGCTGGACTGCTGGAAAAGCCGACGTCAGGGCAAGTCTTGTTTGGTGGAAAGCCAACAGACTC
>CALLVA010000053.1 GCA_938010655.1 uncultured Parvularculaceae bacterium
GAATTTATAAAACGGAGGAGCGCTCTGCAAAAAGGCGCAAATGGCTTATGTATAAATCACTAAGCACATTATGTAACGAACCGGAAATTAAAAGAAACGAAGCAGGAGATTGGTCCACCATGGATGCTTCTCCTGATAATACGGATAAAGTTACAGCATCGCATGCTATTGATTGGCTAAAAAGCAAAATGGATTCCGAGCCAACAGCTGCTCAAAAATTCATAAACCTAGCCGATGGTCAGACAGATGTACTCGCGAATATTGTAGAACAATACAAAGTCGAATCATAAAGCTACAACACCAGACTTCACATCAAGAAATTCGTGCCCATTAGACCTCAATCGAAGATATCTATCTTAGAGGCATTACAAGTTACTCGGCCAAGAATTCAAAAATGGTGTTGCACACCTATAGGTAATAAAACCATAAGATTCCCACGGAGGAAAAGACAATGTCTATGCAGTTTGAAGCGCCTTCACCTTTCTCAAATCCGATGAATAGTCAGTCAGAAAAAGCAAATATTGATCCTGGTAGCCCTTTTAATTGTGGTATCAATTATGCCATTTCTGTCGCGACCGATTTAGGGCTTTATAGTGTTGCCATTTCTTTGGTTGAAAAAACACAACACGCTTTTGAACAAGATTTCGACTTTAGGCTCTGCGTCATTCAACTCAATTTAGCCATGGGACAGCCGCAAGAAGCTCTGTCATATGCCGACTCCAAAATGTCGGATTCAGAAAAAAGCAAAGAATTGTTCAAAATTATTCACGCGGGCGTTCTGATGAACCTAGATCGTTTTGCTGAGGCGCATGACGTTTTGGCAACTGTAACGGGTGCGGACGATCCAGAATATGCTTTTCGCGCGCAGGAACTAAACAAAATTTGTACAAAAATTGAGCAATTACGAAAATAATAGTTGAGGATCAAAGAATGTCAGATGGTATTGGAAGTATTCCGCCGGTCGCAGGTAGCGAGAACATTCTGCGCACTCAAACACAACAAGCGCCGCCAATGCTTGAAAACCTGGATACGGCTCTTAAAAGCTTTAATTATGACTACCGCGCCATCATTGACGTGAACCAAGCCAATATGAATGGCAATCTATCGCTGTCTGAAACGATGTCACTCATGATGGATAAAGTGATTGTAACGCAATATGGCTTGTCCATGTTTCAACTGCGTCATTCTGTCCTTACAGAGACGACAGGCGCCATTCGACGGGGCATTACAAAATCTCTGGAGCAGCAGCAATAATGAGATACTTTAGTAGCGTAGTTGTAGTATTAGCAGTATTTTTTCTAAGCGCCTGCTCTGACCCAGGCGAAGACATTATATCTGGCACAGACCAGTATGAAGCAAACGAAGTGTTATTTTGTTTGCGTCGTCATGGCATTGATAGCTGGAAAAGCAAAGCGGATGACGGATCCATATCCGTTTTTGTGTCTAAAGATGACTACCTAAAAGCATTTCAAGTTCTCAAGATCAATAATCTACCCCGAGAGAATAGAAATACTCTTATGACGATATTCCCCGATGAAGGCATGTTCAAGTCGCCAACATTTGAGCGCATCCGAATGCGGTATGGGCTTGAAACTGAAATGGCGAATTCACTCGAATTGATTAATGGAGTTCGCGAAGCGCGCGTTCATATTGTCATCCCCGCAGAGAAAGATCGGCGGAATCAAGTTGTATCCAAGCCCTCGGCTTCCGTTATTATCAGTCATGACGAAACTCTTGATGTTGATGCTGTTAAAAAAGGCATCCAAGCCTTTGTCGCTAATGCAAGTGAGGGGATGCCAGAAGAAAACGTTAGCGTTTCTTTCTTTATGCAAACGATTGGAGATTTAATCGATTGCAAGGGGCAAGCAACCGATGGTTAGTCCCGGCATAAGGAGAAAAAAGGGGAAATTCAGCATCGCGGATGCTGCATTTATCATTTTATTTCTAACCATCATCACCTTGATGGTTGTGCCTGTTCCCGTATTCTTAACAGACGTTTTCATTTTCACGAGTATAAGCTTATCAATCGTCATATTGATGATGACCCTCTATGTAGACAAAGCGACAAGCTTTTCTTCTTTTCCTGTTATTTTGCTGACTCTAGCTGTTTATCGCATTGCCTTGAGTGTTGCCACAACACGCAACATTCTCGTGCATGGGGAAAGCGGCGATATTATCCAAGCATTTGGCGAAGTTGCCATTTCAGGCAATGTTTTAGTCGGATTTGTTATTTTCTTGATTATCACAATCGTTCAATTTGTGGTCATCAATAAAGGTGCGGAACGCGTTGCAGAAGTTGGCGCGAGATTCACACTTGATGCGATGCCCGGAAAGCAAATGAGTATTGATGCGGATTTACGTTCCGGCGCATTGGATTTTAAAGCGGCCAGTAATAAGCGTAGCGAAGTCCAACAAGAATCTGAATTTAACGGTGCAATGGACGGCTCCATGAAGTTCCTTAAAGGGGATGCGATTGCGGGCGTACTGATTATTGTTGTGAATTTTATCGGGGGCTTAATTGTAGGTGCTGGTCAAAATGGCATGCCAATAGGAACCGCTCTTGAGACTTATTCAATCCTAACAATCGGTGATGGCTTAGTAGCCCAAATCCCAAGCATCTTTACGGCGATTGCCTCAGGGGTTCTTGTCACGCGTATTTCGCAAGCTGATCAAAAGGGCGCGGATTTACCAAGCCTTGCGGGCTTGATTGCTTATCAAATCAAGCAATATCCCCTTGCCTTACTAGCAAGTGCTTTTGTTATTAGTGGCGTTGCCCTTTTCCCGGGCTTCCCCACACTGTTAGTTGTTAGTTTTGCCTTATTGATGATTGCGGGCTGGTGGTTCATTTCCAGAGAAGAGAGTGGCAATATTGAAACTGAAAAATTGTCGCTGCTCAGCCCAGCTTCTGAAGTTCATAATGCTATTCCTGGTCGATCGCTCACATTGGCTATTGCCAAAAATAATACACTAAAAGAGGCAAACGCCTCCCTGCTCGCTGAAACAGAAAAAATAATTCATGAGTTACGCGAAACATGGAATGTGCCTGTTCCTAATATTGATATACAATTTACGGACGACCTAGAAGACGATCAGTATTTATTTCTCGAAGATGGAGAGGCTATTCTTGGCGGTACGTGTCGCGGTCAGAGCATTATGAGCCGAAACATTGCTTGGGCGATTGATGTTGCGGAGATAGAGGCAGAGTGTTTTCATCATTATGGCGAAGAGACAAGCATATTTGCTTTGTCTGAAAGCGCCTCTAACAAAGTAAAAGCTTTGGGCGCAACTTGCTTCTTACCGGCAGAATATATTGCCTTGCGCCTTAAAGAAAAACTCACGCAACGTTTGAATAATTATTTTACACTCGAATATTCCGAACATTTATATGATCAATTTTCTGAAATTGATGAAAAAACAGCACTCGAATTAATAAACAATCTTTCCAACATAAAATTATTCACAATCTTACAAGACTGCATCCAAGATGGCATTCCTCTGAAAGCATATAGCAAATTATATCGCTTGATTTATGAATATTCAATGCGAACGCAAGACACAAGTGAGATCAGTGCGCGTGTGCGACGCGGCATGATCACGGAGATCGCCAGTCTTTATCTCTCTAACGATGGCTTCATATATTATTGCGATGTAAATGGCCGCGATGCAGCTGTCTTGGAACAATTGATTAAAGTAACCCCCTATGGGCCTGTTTTTGAAATGCCGCCCGCCACATGTGACCATATTTTTGCGACGATCAAACAATTACAGCATGATTGGAAATTTAAGGAGTTTCCCATCGTCATTATTGTCCCCTCGCAGATACGCCTACCATTACGAAATTTGCTTCGACCCAATAATATTTTGCAACCTATTTTAGGACGAGCTGATTTTGGTATGTCGCTTCGCTTAAAAAAGCTAAAGACACTTAAACTTCTCCCAATTTTTGACGATGCCGAAGCTGCCGCCAAAATTGAAGACCAAAGCGAGGAGTCAAAAGATGAATAAAATAAAGGATATATTCCTCTCTTCCAAAACACGCCTTTTGAAAAGGGGCAACATCGTCAAGAAAATTGCTGTTAGCATCCTTCTTTTACTCATCTCCATAAGTATCGGGGCCGGCGCTTATGTTGTTTTTCAATCTGAAAAACAACAAGATGCGCAACAAGCAAATAATATCGACATCTTTGAAAAATCTTACTTTTTTGATTCAACGTTAAACGACAAATCGCTTGCTGCTGCTGAAGCTAAGCTACGATTTGATGCAACTGCAATTCCTCGCTTAACGCTTGAAAATGATACCGTTAAAAATATAAATCGCCCGCCAGAAGATTTAACGCAGGAGATAACTGATTTATGTGATCTCTTTTCCTCCAGCTATTTTTCAATAAATTGCTCTATTGATAGCCAGAAAAAAATCATCCTTTCTGGAGAAGTTCCTGCTGAATTTTACGACATCATTTTAGCTGAGATAAATCGGCATAATAAGACGACATCGCACCAAAACTGTTGCGAACTGAACATCATCAAAAATGTCTCTCAAGGTTTTTCCGATGTCGTTGTTATGGGTAGTCGTCCTAAGCTCATCATCAACAATCAAAGTCTCGAATTAGGCATGCCAATTATGGGCAATGTCCGGTTGATTTCAGTAACGCGTAAAGAAGCAATTTTTGAGTATATCGATGGAAAAAAACTTCCCATCAAATTATCCGCAAATGAAATTTTATCACGGAGTGAAACATGAAGAAGATTGAAGATATCCAAAACCTACCAAATGACTTTATTTCTGGTCACAAAGACCTCGTGAATTTCAGTGAAATTGTTCAAGATACTGAAAAGAAACTGTCTTCAGAGTTGAATGCTGGTGTCAAACAGTCAGAATATGAAAATCTCAACAAGATGTATGAGGCCGCCCAACAAGCTAACAAATTACTGGATCACATCTCAAGATTAAGAGGGCGATAAAATACTGTGAACAAGGAAAATCCCCTTGCTCCCACGCCCAGTCGCATCAAAAAAGCGAAAGATCAGGGTGAGGATAGCCAAAGCCAGGAAGTATATCAATTCGCCTCGTTACTGTCCTTCACGATTGGATCAGTGGTAATGGGATTTTACCTCTATCCCAAAATTTCTCTTTTTTCTATTGGCTTAACAGAAACGACGGATACTGATGCTGCTTTAAAAGCGATGATGTATATTATGCTAGAGATAGCAGGGCTTGTATGTCTATTTGCGCTATTGGGATCAATAACCGGATATATTCTGAACCGTAGGCGTCTACCGACATTTTATCCAATGAAATTTAGATTCAACCCGGTTCAACAGTATTTTAGCAAGTTTAATGCTTTCACCATGAAAGATACTGCACGAACGATGTTTTTGTTTCTGATCGTTATATCTGCAACCTTCGGCATATTTTTCTTTTTATTACCTTCAATGATGAGCCATATTTTATGGGGATCATCAGGTACCTTCGGTGCATATCTAAATTATATAGGTTTGTGGACTGGTCTTTTATACATTATTTTCGCCATCTTTGCAGTCTTTGACCGCATATCCACAGGAAATGAGTTCCTTGGTAATATTCGAATGAACCACAGTGATTTAAATAGAGAGTTAAAAGATAATTCCGGTAACCCGGAAATTAAATCTAAGCGTAAAGAGTTAAACCAGGAAGAAGACGGGTAATAATCCTGGTAAGGAGTAGGGTATGTTAGAGGGGGCATTAAATCCATCGTCGCTCGTTATCGTAGCGGTCTTGGTCGGCTTGTTGCCAACAGTTGTTGCTGTTGTAACGCCGTTTCTCAAAGTTTCGATTGTGTTATATATTTTGCGAAATGCATTTACGACACAACAAGTACCACCAACATCTGTTGTAAATGCGATAGCCTTGATCGTATCTCTTTTTATTATGGCTCCAACAATCAGTGCCATGATGGAAATTGTGCAAGAAACTGGTTTCCAAGGCGGGGGATTGATTGAAATTCTTCAATCGACACAGAATATCTCTCAGCCCATTCTAGATTTCATGGTCGATAATACGGGTCTGACTGAGATCAATTTCTTCCTTGATATACGAGAGTTGGTCTGGCCTGCTGACGCACAAATTCGATTTAATGAAGATAGTATTTTCATCATTATACCGTCCTTTGTTTTATCGGAATTGAAATCTGCTTTCTTAATTGGGTTCTTGTTATATCTACCCTTCATTATCATCGACGTGGTGGTTTCAAGTGTCCTTATTACAATTGGTATGCAGACCGTAAACCCTAACGTTATCACCATTCCACTTAAATTCCTGTTGTTTATTTCAATCGACGGCTGGACGCGGCTTATTGCCGGTATCATTGGTGGGTATAGCTAAACAGGAAGGGAGATTATCATGGTCGCACATATTGCCTTAAATGCGATGCAAATCATTATTGTAATGTCGCTTGCACTTCTTTTTGCAATTGTCTTGGTTGGTTTTTTAATCAATTTTCTCATGACATTGCTTCAAGTCCAAGAACAATCCGTGCCAACTGCTGTTAAAATTATGACGTCAATCATTATGACGATGATTTTATTTCCATGGCTTGGCCGTATTTTATCAAGTTATGTGATTGATATCTTCGATAATATTTCGAAGCTCTAGGATAACTGATTAGTATGGGCGTTTTAGATTATCTTCTTATTGTCTTAATTGCAGGAACACGCATTTATGTCTTTTTGCGTATTTTTGTAATTTTGAAATCTATTGCGAATGAAAATTTTCTCCTCATCAATATCACAATCGGTTTTCTGGTTTTTTATCTCCCATATTTGTTTTCTGCTTCTTTCTTAAATCAATGGCAGTCGGCTACTATGGGCGATTTAATTTTATTTGCTCTGACAGAAATCGCCATTGGTGCTTTATTGGCTGTGCTCATAAGCTTACCCATTATGGTCATAGAATCGTTAGGGCAGCTAATCGATAACCAGCGAAATTTTGTGATCGAAGGATCCACAAATGTTGTTGACCGTTCTTATTCTAGCCAGACTCAAAATATTCTAACCGCTATGTCGGTACTCGTCTTTTTCCATTTCGACTTTCACTTATGGATGGTTGAACTCTTGTTCCAGTCCTTCCGATTCTACCAAACCGCGTCTTTGTTGAACGGTATAGAATCCGTTATTGAGAATATGTATCAGTCTCTTGATTTATATGGACTGGTCATTTGGATCTTACTTCCAATCATCATCTTTTTTATCTGGGTTGACCTTGTGATTGGATATGTTGCCAAGAGAATCCCGACACTAAATGTTTATGAGGTCGCTGGCGCTTTAAAATCGATCATCTTCTCGTTCATGCTCGCCATCATATTATTTTTACTCTTAGGCAATGGCGGACAAGACGTCCCCCTACGCAACATGATCGGCCCGCTCCCAACCTTGGAAGATATATTTTAATAGGGATTTTTGATTTCGATCGAAGCTGTATTGTCCTAAAAATTCTCAAACTGAATAAGAAAGATGCTCTCGAAAGTTAATATACGCATCAATCGTGTCAATCATTTCGAATGATGTGGCGCTTTTATATGTTGCGAGAGTAGCATCATGAGACGTCAATTTATGATGCTCTTTACACCGACATAAAACTGTAAACTGTTATTTTTAGACGCCTGTTTCGGGGGAGAATTGACCATATTTTCGGAAGCGCTCAAGATAGGTTGGTAATATTGAGGCGAGTGGTGTTGGGGTGATGCCAAGGGCTTCTAACCCTTCTGCATTCTCTGAGACAATATTGTCTTTCTTCAAGAGCCTCACTTGGTCTGCGGTGATTGGCGCTTTCACAAAGGGAAGTTTGCTGGCTAAATCTCCGGCTCCTCCCATAAAACCTGCGATAGGAAAAGGCAAAGGAGCAAGAAAACGTTGGCGGCCAATTACCTTTAGAGTGATTTCCATTAGCTCTTTGAATGTATGCGTATCAGGGCCGCCAAGCTCAAACACCTTGCCTTGATGAGACGGTGTTTCGAGAGCGGCGCAAACCGCATCGGCCACATCATCCACATAAACCGGTTGAAACTTTGTTTTGCCGCCGCCGATTAAAGGCAACGCGGGGGCGAGCCTTGCCATGCCTGCAAAGCGATTGAAAAAATCATCTCTTGGCCCAAATACGATAGACGGTCGCAAGATCACGGCACTTGGCACAGCCTCTTGAAACGCGGCCTCGCCTTCGGCTTTGGTTCGGGCATAATCGCTCTCGCTGTTTATATCAGCGCCAATAGCCGACATATGAACAACATTTCGAATGCCCGCTTCCGCTGTTAAATCTGCAATATTGCGCGCGCCTTGAGACTGAATTGAATTAAAGTTTTGGCGGCCTTCTTTGGCCAAAATACCAACAAGATTGACCACTGCATCGGCCCCAGCCAACGCTTGTTGGATCGACGGACGATAACGAATATTTGTCTGCATTAATTCGATTTGACCAACGGCGCCCATTGGCTTCAAGAAATGCGCAATATGAGGACGGCGGACAGCCACCCGAACGCGCCAGCCCCGCGACGCGAGCTCCCGCACAACATTTCGCCCAACAAAACCGGATCCACCGAAAATAACTGCTAATTTGCTCATGTGAGGCTCCACCTGTGGGCGTTGTTTTTCCACGACGGACGTATCGTAAATCTGAGGCGCTTTCAATCTCTCTTCAAACAAGAAACAAAAAAACCCTGCAATGCGCTCCAGCCCGAAGGCCAAGACATTGCAGGGGTTTCAAATGCGCCAGCAAGGGCTAAGCTAGCGCACTTTGGGAACCTCTTATTCAGCGAGTTTAACTGAACCCATAAAGTCTGGGTAAGCCGGTGCCCCAACTTCAGAGGCATCGAGACCTTCGTCCTCTTCAGTAGCGCTCGCTCTAATCCCAATTGTGAACCGTAGGAAGAACCAAAGGACCAAAGAAATCCCGAACACAAAACCAGCATTAGCGATTACGCCAACGCCCTGCCCGACAAAAGTCGCATCGGCATTTGTCCATGGCACAACCATCGTACCCAAGATACCGCAACCAAGATGCGCAGGGATAGCACCGACAACATCGTCAATGCGGGCGGCTTCTAGGAGTGGCGTCAAAATAAAGATCACACCGCCGCCGCAAGCACCAATCACTGCCGCTTGCCAAATGGCAGGCGCTAAAGGCTCTGCCGTAATGGCCACGAGACCACCAATCGCCCCGTTCAGCGCCATGCCAAGATCAATCTTTTTGGCAAAGAAAGTACACAGAACAACGACCGTGATCACACCAAAGGCTGCTGCCATATTTGTGTTGATGAAGATGTTTGAGACTGAAATTGAATCATCAATGCTGCCTAATGCCAGCTGAGATCCACCATTAAACCCGAACCAACCGAGCCAAAGGATAAACACACCCAGAGTAGCAAGGGGCATGCTGGAGCCATGAAGTTTATTGATGACACCGTTTGAGCTATATTTCCCGCGTCGCGGCCCAAGAGCAATCGCACCGGCCAAGGCTGCCCAGCCCCCCGTTGCGTGCACAAGAGTTGATCCCGCAAAATCAGAGAATCCATATTCGGAGTCTAACCAGCCTGCGCCCCATTCCCATGAAGCTTGGATTGGATAGATGAACCCGGTCAAAATGGCCGTAAACAGGAAGAAAGGCCAAAGGCGCACGCGCTCAGCAACGGTACCGGAAACAATGGACGCCGCTGTTGCGACAAAGACCATTTGGAAGAACCAATCAGACCCAGCTGCATATCCAAGCCCAAGTGGATCCGTATCATCAGCTTTCCATGGACTCAATGTGCCCATCCAGCCCCCAGGTGTATCTACATTTCCATAAATCAAATTATAGCCGACGAGCCATACCATGACCGATGCAATCGCAAAAATGGTGATGTTTTTTAAACAAATCGTTGCGGCATTTTTCGACCGCACCAAACCAGCTTCCAACATACAAAAGCCAGCGGCCATGAACATGACGACCATGCCCATGATCAGAAATAGAAGTGTATTGAAAATAAAAGTCGTTTCAGGCGACATCGAAGCCTGTGCCGTAACAGCAGTCTCCACAACCTCTTGGGCTGCTACCCCCTTTATGCTGAGCGCCACCATAGCCCCCAAGCTCCATAATAATTTACGCATTGAGTCATACCTCTCTTTGGACGTCGCCATCCCCTTGGCGACATTTATCGATGAAGTAACGGTACGTATTTTTATGTGCGTTGCAACAACAAATAGTGCTTTCCTCTAAAAAAGTTTCATTATTGCACGCTTGTTGCTTGTTTTTGCCATACTAATCGATAATAGTATCGTCTAGAAATTTAGGGATGCGTACAAATGACCGAACAAGAAGCAATGACAAAACTGATGACGGATGTCGCTGAAAATGCGATGCCTTTTGCAGTAGGGCTAATTTTTCTGGCTTCTATTTTAATGATCACAGCCATTATTACGACAACTCGTATGGCGCGCTTATTATCTGAAAAACAAACAATGGCTTACGCTGCGCCGAAACCGCAAAAAAAGGGATACACGCCCATCGCCGCCATTCAAGCGTCAAGCCGGTCTACAAAAAGCAATATCAAAGCCGAAAAGCTGGTATAAATTTCTTTGCAAAGGTTTGCATTCACCCTGCGCCATTCGCTGCGTTGCAAGCCTCTAGCTGAAACTTGACTTCCCTTGCGGATACGCAAACGCTGGCTTCTCACTTAATAGTATTGAGAGGCCAAAGGGAACGTCATGTCGAAACCGATCGCTAAGCGTTTTGCGGCATCGCGGCTTTTGCCCATTTTTGCCGGGCTACTCGCCTGCATATTCATTACGATATGCCCCGCTCCTGATGGCCTCTCTCGGCAAGCTTGGCTGGTTGTTGGGTTAACAGCTCTGATGGCAATTTGGTGGGTTACGGAAGCTATACCTGTGGCCGTTACAGGGTTAGTCCCCCTAGTATATCTGCCTTTGACGGGGGTAATGCCCATTGATCAAGCAGCCATACCCTACGCCAATAAAATCATTCTCTTATTGATGGGCGGTTTTATCATCGCCAAATCGGTTGAAAAATGGGGCTTGCATAAACGCATTGCTCTCAATGTCGTGTCCCGTTTTGGAACAAAACCCCTTAGCTTGATCTTGGGCTTTATGGTGGCATCAGCCATTTTGTCTATGTGGATTTCAAACACCGCAACCACCATTATGCTGTCTCCTATTGCGATTTCCACTGGATTTGCCCTTTTTCAGGGTGAAAAACCCCCCTTAAAATTCATGATAAGCCTGCTTTTAGCGGTGGCATATGGTGCATCTATTGGAGGGCTTGGTACACCCGTTGGCTCGCCGACCAATCTCATTATTATTGGATATCTAGAAGCCGAAGCAGGCATCACGATCAGCTTTGCGCAATGGATGGCACTCGGATTACCCATTGTTTTCCTGATCTTACCAGCTGCTTTCTTTGTTTTAAGCCGTAGCTTGAAAACCGCCGAGCTAGACACCCCTCACCAAGACAACGTCTATTTGAGAGACGCCAGAATCGCTCTTGGCCGAATGACCGGTCCAGAATTTCGCACCCTAGCCGTCTTTTCTCTGGTGGCTTTTTTCTGGATGTTTCGAAAACCTTTGCAAACATTGACGTTTGGTTTTGAAACCTCGCCTTTTGCCGGGCTGACTGACCATGTCACCGCTATTGCGGGCGCTATATTACTTTTCTTGGTACCATCAGGCAGTAAATCCCAACCTGATACAGCCTTACTCGATTGGGAAACTGCCAGAGATATTCCATGGGGCGTATTGCTTTTATTTGGTGGCGGGCTTTCCCTTGCAGCGGCCATTTCTGGCACAGGGCTCGCTGCTTGGTTGGGGCAGGAATTGAATTTCATCAATAGTCTTCATTTGATTTTGATTATGCTGTTTTTGACAACATTTGTTATTTTCGCGACCGAACTGACAAGTAATGTTGCTACAGCTTCCACGCTTTTGCCTGTGATTGGCGCCATCGCGCTTGCCGGGGGCACGGACCCAATGGTGCTAGCGGCACCAGTCGCGATGGCCGCCAGTTGCGCCTTTATGCTGCCCATTGCCACTGGCCCAAATGCTGTTGTCTATGCCAGTGGACATGTGCCCTTGCGGCGCATGGCAATGCTCGGCTTTTGGCTCAATCTGGCAAGCATCATCTTAATCACAACGGCAGTCTATTTTCTCGTTCCTTTGATCAGCTGATGAACGGGCTGATATGCGCTCTTGGCCTGATCACTTGTTCGGGGGATAAGGAGATATGACTGAAATCTCTTTTCCAGATGTCGCAGTTCTGGCGGGGCCCCTCTATATTGCTTTTATCGCATTAGAGGCTTTTCTTATTCATAAAGGATGGGCCAAAGGGCGGTATGACAAAACAGATGCAGGCGCCAGTATTGCGCTTGGGGCAGGCAATGCCATCTCTGGATTTCTCTTTGCCACCACCGCATGGGCGGGCATTTATTGGGTGCTTTTTCAAGCGTTCAAAGCGAGCCCGCTTGATCTTGGTGCGGCCATACCAATAATTGTTTTAGCATTATTTATCAATGATTTAGCCTATTATTGGGTCCATAGATTTAGCCATACTATTCGCTGGGGGTGGGCCAATCATATTGTGCATCATTCAAGCACCCATTATAATTTGTCGACCGCGCTTCGCCAGCCTTGGTTCAGTTTCTTAACCGGGCTTTTCATCATCAAATTACCGTTGGCCCTACTCGGCTTCCATCCGGGCATTATCGCTTTTGTGGCCTCGCTCAATTTGTTTTATCAGTTTTTCATTCATACTGAAGCGGTTGATAAACTGCCGCGGCCCATTGAATGGTTGTTTAACACACCCTCCCATCACCGGGTGCATCATGGACGGAACCCGCGTTATCTTGATGCGAATTATGGCGGCGTTCTGATCATCTGGGATCGTCTGTTTGGGACTTTTGTACCAGAGCAAGACGAAGATCCTGTGGATTATGGCTTGGTCACCAATCTTGAAACGCAAAATCCATTTAAAATCGCTATCCATGAATATAGGCAGGTTTGGCGCGATGTAAGCCAATCTGGGATTAGCTTGAAGGCCCGTGCTGCCTATCTCTTTGCTCGGCCCGGCTGGCGTCATGATGGCAAGGGGCAGACGAGCCTTGATATTCAAGAAGCTTGGCGCGAGACAGAAAAAACCCGGTTAAACCAATAAAGCTCAACCGGGTTTCCAAAATTGTGTCTCGATGGGAAAGCTTTAGCGTTTAATAGCGCTCGCATCGACCATGAATTTTTTGTATTTGGTGTTATCGACCATAATGTCCAACGCCTCTTCAAGCTGACAGTCTTTGCCCTCTTCACACTCCAGCGCTTCTGTCATCAAGGATTTTGGAATTTCAATGGGGTCACCATTATAATCCACGCGCTCTTTGGACTCAGCTTTCAAAGCACCCGGCAAATCAGCTTCTTCCCGGCGTTTCAAATCCTCTTCGCGATCAATATCACATTTAGATTTTTCTTCCCCTTCCGGGATCACCTTATCTTCATCAGAACAAGGACGCAGGATACGCACGGTTATATCTGGCGTGACGCCAACAGCCTGAATGGACCGACCGGACGGTGTATAATATCGAGCCGTGGTCAGACGTAGTGCGCCATTTAAGCCATTTTGCAGCGGCAGCACTGTTTGCACAGAACCTTTGCCGAAAGATTTTGTACCGAGAACCAGCGCACGATTACGATCCTGAAGCGCGCCAGCAACAATCTCTGACGCTGAGGCAGACCCCCCATTCACAAGCACAATAATTGGTCGCTCATTCAACATATCCCCCGGCGTTCCAAGCTCACGCATGGAATCTTTCGGGCGTCGTCCTTTAGTCGAAACGATTTCCCCGCCATTCAAGAAAGCATCAGAAATTGATACAGCTTGATCTAACAGGCCCCCCGGATTATTCCGCACATCGAGGATAAGACCCTTCATGCCACCAGGAATTTCCTTGTCCATTTCCTCAATAGCATCGCGCATTTTAATGTTGGATTGCTCCGTAAAGCTTGTCAGGCGGACATATCCATAGTCCTCACGCTCGACACGATGAATGACAGGAGAAACTGTCACAATGTCTCGAACAAGCGTTACATCAAAAGGCTCATCATCGCCTTCGCGGATAACGCCAATAGTGACAGAAGTACCGCGTGGGCCTTTCATCTTGGTGATGGCATCATTCAAGGTGAGGCCATAAACCGGATCACCATCTATTTCGTATATCAAATCACCCGGTTGAAGCCCTGCCCTTGCCGCAGGCGTCTCGTCTATTGGCGAGACAATCCGCACCAATCCATTGCCAGGACCTTCATTATCCATGCTGACCTGAATTCCAAGACCTGCAAAAGATCCCCGGGTCTGTTCCTGCATGGTTTTGAAATCATCTTCAGAAAGATAGGAAGAGTGTGGATCCAGACTGGATAGCATGCCGTCTATCGCGCCTTCGATCATCTTCTTATCTTTAGGCACACTTACATAATTTTCGTGAACTTGTTCAAAGACTTCGCCAAAAAGGTCGAGATTACGGAATGTATCAAAACTGAACTGCGTCTTCGCATCCCCTGCTGTCAACATAACCGCTGTAATCGCACTGCCTGTGAGGGCAGAAACCGCCACCACAAAAGGAGAAGCGCGTCTTCTAGCCACCCGCTTAGGCTTGCGTTTTTTAGAGTTTGGTGCGGCGGCATGTTCAGTGGGTGACATAGGTACTTCTCCGGCTGTCATTAATCAGGACTAACTTTGACACGTCTCGCCATAGTTGCAAGCTTGATCGGATCACAAATCCCTTATGTTTAGGTAATAAAACACAGAATTAAGCTGAAATGGCGGCGAAAAAGTTAATTTAACCTATAAATTAGCAAGCCAGAGCGCTGGATTGACCGGTTCGGTCACATTTTTCGCGATGGTTTCACGCACTTGCAGGAATAATTCAAAGGTTTCTTCGCCGCTGTCGCCTTTTGGCGGCATCGTGCCCAGAGGCTCTCCCGCCTGCACAACGGACCCTTTCGCGATCTGATTGTCGGCCATACCCAGCAGGACGAAATAATAGCCCTCTCCCACATCCAGGATTAGAATATTACCGTAATCCTCCATATTGCCCGCCATTTGAACTGTCCCCGCAAAAGGCGCAGTAACCGAATTGCCTGCCTTTACCTTAAAGCGCACCCCATCCAGCTTTTGACCTGAAGCGGTTCTGGACCCATATTTTGAGGATACTTGGCCTACAACAGGCGAAGGGATTTTTCCCTTTGCTGACGTAAATTGAGCCGGCAGGCTTGCAAGCAATTCGCGGCGCTTTTGCAAATCTGCAGATGTTTCAGATGTCGGTAGCGAAGAGGCGCGCGGCGCGAGGCGTGGCTGCAGCGTTTCTGTGACCGTTGATGCTGTAATCCCTTGCATGAGATCTCGGATTGATGTTGCTTGCGCCACGAGCCGCGCATTTTCACGGGCCAAACGGGCGACCAATTCACTATCTTTCGCGACTTCCTCTTCTTTTTGATCCCGCAATTCAGCGTATAGGCTCTTTCGCGTGGAGAGCGCGCGCTCCACATTCGCCAATTCAGCGCGTTCTTCATTTTTTTGGGTGCGTAAAGTTTGCACCTCCGCAATTTCTAGCTGTAGCGTTTTGGCACGCTCACGCAATTCAGGCACAACGGATGAAAGCGCAATAGCAGCGCGAGCGGCCTCGCTCGCATCCTCGGGTGCCACGGCCAAGGCCGGTGGCTGTGACAATTCCATGGAAAGTAAAGCAGCAAGGATGTTACTCAACGATGCTTGTTTCGCCTCCAAATCGACTTCTGCGACCGCTAAATTTTTCTCAAGCTCTGCCAAGCTGGCTTCCAAAGAACTGGCCCGTTCTTCAGCCACCCGAAGCGAATTTGCCGCATCGATCAAATTAGAGGTCAGACCTTGCAAATCCTCAGAGCGTTGCTCTGCTGCCGCCCGGATGGCCTCTGATTTTCGTTCGTTTTCCTGCAATTGTTGCTCAATTTGCTTCAATCGCTCTTGTTCCGCCTCGCTTTGAGCAAAAGCCGTCTGAACAGAGAGCGCTGCAAAGGCAACACTCCCCACAAGGCTTAAAAATGAAGTCCTAAATAACATGGATTGCCTTAAACACGATGATAAGGATGACCTGCAAGCAGTGTTATGGCCCGATATAGTTGTTCAATCAACATCGCGCGCACCATCATATGGGGCCAAGTGGCTGGACCAAAAGAAATCAACCTAGCCCCGCGCGTTTTAGCCAGAGACCGAATGGCCGGTCCATGGCCATCAGCCCCGCCAATGATAAAAGTGGCATCCGACACACCATCATCTCGAGCTTGTGCGAGCCCATTGGCGAAGGACTGGCTTGTAAGGGCTTTGCCTTTTTCGTCCAAAATATAAATCAGGCCTGCCTCAGGCAGTTTTGGCGCAAGCAATTCTGCTTCTTTGGCCTGTAATACCGCCCCGGAGAGCGCTTTAGAGGCTTCAACTTCTATGATTTTTGGACCGCTCAGTCCAACCTGTCTGCCAAGGCCATTACAGCGTTTGGCGTAGTCCTCCACCATCTCGAAAGCTGGACCGCTTTTTAATTTCCCAATCGCGGCGACAGTGAGATGCATGGATTAATTAGCGTCTGCTTTGGCAAGCGCGTCCGGCGCCCAAATACGTTCCAGATTATAAAACTCACGAACTTCAGGCCGGAATAAATGAACAATCACATCCTTTGCGTCTACCAAAACCCAATCACAGGCAGGCACACCTTCAATCGAGGCGGTGCCCATGCCGGCCTCTTTTAGCGCTCTGGCGATCTTGTCAGCCATTGCGCCGACATGGCGCTGGGACCGGCCAGAGGCAACAACCATTGCATCCGCGAGCTCAGATTTGCCCTTCAGATCAATCGTGACGACTTTTTCAGCTTTGTCTTCATCTAGCTGCTGCTCGATCAAAGCGAGCATTTCTTTTGGATCAAAATCAACCACATTTGCAGAGGTGGGGGATATATCTTCCGGGGTATTGGCCCCAGATGGTGGGTGCGTAGACAGGGACGATCTCCATAAATAACGCCGAATGCGCTTCAATAGCTAAAGATGGGGCCTATCATGAAGATTGTAAACCAGACAAGCGAATTTCGTATCTTTTCAGTCCTTAATCCGAACTAACCCATCGAGGCCGAGCTGCCCTTAAAGCCGTGGCACTTTGGGGATTAGCGGTGCCAGTTACCATCGTCCAATGTCCCCCGCTTAGATAGGGCAAG
>CALLVA010000054.1 GCA_938010655.1 uncultured Parvularculaceae bacterium
TGTTGAATATTTTAACAAGGAACCCGGCGCCATATGGCTGCAACGTTTGCTGGATGTCTATGAACGCGCGGTTTGGCTCAACCCGGCCAGTGAAAATAGTTGGCAATATACACAATCGATCCATATGCTTCGAGAGTTATTCAGAGGACAGATGTTCCCGCTGACCCTGCAAGGGCTGGATAATGCGATGAGTGAATTGCGGCGATAGTGAATTTTTCAATACCTTGATTAATTAAAAAACCAAATAAAAAATAAACATAAAGAAAATTATTTCTCTCTATCTATTTAAAAGAATTTATAATTATAAAGAGAAATACATGAATAATATATCATATCCCGATACCCCAGGATATCAAAACACAGAAACCAGTAAAGCAGCTGCCCGGTCAATGGTTTCAATTGCTGAAACTCGCAGAGAAGAAGTTTTCTCAAAAATATCAGCTTCAAGCTTCAAAGGCATAACTGCTGAACAAATCAGAAAAAGCTTGGAATTAAGTTGTAATTGCAAAGTATACCCACGAATTAGCGAACTTCGCAAAAAAGGAAGAATTTTGGACAGCGGTCGAAAGCGTCGGAATGAAAACGGACGACTGGCTACAATTTGGACAATCGAAGGATTGGCGGGTTAAGTCTACAAATCCCCAAGCGCGCTTAAATACAGGTCCAAAATCGCTTCTTGTTCCTGGCGCTCGTGGCGATCCATTTTGCGGATGCGGATGACTTGGCGGAGGATTTTTGTGTCATAGCCCTCGCCTTTGGCCTCGGCATAGACCTCTTTCATATCCGTCATAATGGCCTGTTTGTCTTCTTCCAAACGCTCAACCCGTTCAATGAATTGACGCAGGCGCTCAGCCGCGACGCCGCCGCCACCAGCTGACTCAACTACTGATTCCATATCTTGTGATCCGTCGGCCATGGCTCGTCTCCTAACAATACTAGCCCGCAATCAGCCACGCGGGCGGCGCAGGTGCAAGAAAGAGTTTTCAACATTGGCCGTTCCCCGCTAGAAGGAATGGATGAATCATCCCGAAACGCCCCTTCCCAGCTTTGGGACTATTTTGACTTTCTGGTTCGAAGAAACCGCCCCAAAATTGCATTTCAAAAAAGATAACGCTTTTGACGCTGAGATTGCCGAACGCTTTGGCGATGTCTGGCGCGCCGCCAGCGACGGGGCTTTAGACTTTTGGGCTGAAACGGCGGATGGGGCATTGGCGCTGATCATTGTGCTGGATCAATTTACCCGAAACCTCCATCGCAAAAGCCCAATGGCCTTTTCCCAAGATGAAAAAGCTCTTGATAAGGCTACCGCAGCGCTGGTCCGCGGCTTTGATATGGACATAGCCGAAGCGCGTAGATCCTTTTTCTATATGCCATTCATGCATGCAGAAAAATTGCTTGCGCAGGAGCAAAGCGTGGAGCTGTTCAAGACCCGTTTGCCGGGGAAGAAGAATATCAAATTTGCTGAGGAGCACCGGGACATAATCCAAAAATTTGGGCGCTTTCCCCATAGGAACGAGGTTCTAGGCCGCCAGAGCACAGAAGCAGAACAATTTTTCCTGGCAAAAGGCGGGTTTAATCCGGGGTGAACAAGCCTCTTCCCTTAAGGCCGATGCGCATATTCGCCCTGTGGAGGGCGTTAGAAAACGCTTGCAAAAATACGCATTCGACCTTATTTGCAGAGATGACGATAAAGCGTGCCACGGCGGGCCCATTCGGTTTTGAGGGGAAGTGCCTCACCTGACTGGGAAATCTGTCAAGCAGTGACTTCCTTTGGCCGCCGGTAACGTCCTTGTTTATTGGGTTCGCTGATATGGCTGAACCAACAGATAGGGAGTTATGGCATGGATTTCCTCGTGTCCCTCGATTTTGGAAAATACCCTGCCGATGTGCCTCAACTCGGTGAGACCTTTTTGTCGTCCAAACAACAAGATTATCAGGCAAATATTGCTGAACATTCCAGTGGCAAGCGGGCCTAGTCGCCCGCCGAAATCCTAGCCGGGCTTTTGAGGCTTTCCCGCCACAAAGCCATCATTTTATGATCTCGTTTGTTGAGAAATTTCCATGTCTGAGTCTTTTTCCACTGTGCCGTCAGGGGCAATCCGATCCTTTGACTTTAATCTGTTTGACCTCCCCACCTTTGGGAGCGTCCGCGACGCGCTTGCCCAATATCATGGGGATGATCATATTTATGTGCTCTATCCTCGCCGGATCGCAGCCGCCGCCGAGGCCTTTGTACAAGGCTTTCCCGGCGATATCCTTTATGCGGTGAAAGCGAACCCCCACCCCGCTGTTTTGAAAACCCTCTGGACTCATGGCGTGCGCCAGTTTGATGTTGCTTCGAAACGGGAAGTGGATCTGGTATCTGAGCTTTATCCTGATGCTGAATTGTTTTTGATGCATCCAGTGAAATCTCGGCAATTGATCCGCCATGCTTATGCAATGGGTGTTCGGCATTTTGCCGTTGATTGCCTGGAAGAGCTGGACAAAATTGTGGATGTCACCGAAGGCGCGGCAGATTTGCACTTACATGTGCGCATGGCCTTGCCCAAAAGCACCGCGAAGATGCCGCTGGTGGGGAAATTTGGCGCGGGGTTTGAAGACGCGATTACCTTGCTGCGCGAAGCTGCTTTGGTCTCTGCCCATCTTGGCATGTGCTTTCATGTCGGCTCGCAATGCCTTGACGTGGAAAGCTATAGCCATGGCTTGGCCTATGCCGCGAAAATCCGCGATTTGGCGGGGGTCGCGCTGGATAGTATTGATGTGGGCGGCGGTTTTCCCGTGGCATATCCTGAGATGGAAATCCCTCCCATGGCGGATTATTTCTCAGAAATCTCAGAAGCCCTTGCGACTTATGGCTTTGAAGACCTTGCGGTTTATGGGGAGCCTGGCCGCGCCCTCTGCGCCACTGGCGGGTCGACCATCGCGCGTGTGGAATTGCGCAAAGGCACAGACCTTTATCTGAACGATGGCACTTATGGCTCGCTTTTTGATGCTGGCGCTTGCGCGTGGAAATTCCCGGTGAAGCTTCATCGCGATCAACCTCCAAGCCCTAGCGCGAACACGGTGGGCTTTCGGTTTTTTGGACCGACATGTGACAGTATTGATGTTATGAACGGCCCGTTCCACCTCCCCGCCAATACGGGCGAAGGTGATTGGATTGAGATTGAACATCTTGGCGCTTACGGCCAAAGCTTAGCGACAAGCTTTAATGGCTTTTCCTCCGACCATGTATTTGTGGTATTAGAGTAAAACGTACACAGATTTATCTAATGGATTTGCCCGCATTCACACATCATATGCGCGCTTTTTCCCGAACATATGTCTGAACCTTTAAGCGGTCATCAGGCATATCGATCATGCGCTCTTGGCGCTCAAACAAATCAGATAGATGCGCAGGTAATGTTGGGTGAACACCGCATGCCGCTTCCACCGCATCAGGGAATTTTGCTGCATGCGCCGTGGCCAACGTCACAACCGGCCCGCTCAGCTTTCCTTCAGCCCTTAATTTTTCTGCCGCGACCAAGCCAACCGCCGTATGCGGATCAACCACATGGCCTGTTTCAACATGGGTTCGCTTGATCATCTCTGATGTTTCTGCCTCATCCGCTCTGGCCGACAAAAAGCGCTTCGCAATCTTCGCGCGAACGGGTTCTGGCAAGGTAAATTCACCCGCCTGCTTTAAGCTTCCCATCAAGCCGCGCACCATTTCGGCGTCGCCGCTAATATCATAAATCAGACGTTCAAAATTTGAAGAAACCTGAATATCCATGGAAGGCGAAATCGTCGGGGCAACACCAAGCGGCTTATAAGCCCCGGCGCGTAAGGTCCGATCAAGAATATCATTTTGGTTGGTTGCGACACAGAGCATCTGAATCGGGAGGCCCATTTGAGCGGCGACATAGCCCGCAAAAATATCGCCAAAATTCCCTGTTGGCACACAATAAGAAACGTCGCGCTCTGGCGCGCCCAACGAAGATGCTGTCGTGAAATAATATACCACTTGGGCCATAATACGCGCCCAGTTGATTGAGTTGATCGCCCCAAGCCGCACACCATCGCGGAAATCATGATCAGCAAACATTGCTTTGACCATGGCCTGACAATCATCAAAAGAGCCTTCCAGCGCGATATTATGAATATTCTGATCATCAACACAGGTCATCATCCGACGCTGCACATCAGATATCCGGCCTTTAGGATGCAGGATAAAGACATCCACCGCGTCCCGGCCCTTCAACGCTTCAATCGCCGCGCCGCCCGTATCGCCAGACGTCGCCCCGACAATGGTCAGCTTTTCGCCGCGCTCCCCCAGCACATATTCAAACAAACGCCCTAACAACTGCAACGCCACGTCTTTAAATGCTAAAGTCGGCCCGTGATAAAGCTCCATCACCCAATTATCAGGGGCATATTGCGTCAACGGGGTTACGGCCTCATGGGCAAAACCAGCATATGCGTCATGACACATGGCTTTGAAAACATCCGCAGGAATGTCCCCTTCCACAAAAGGCGTCAGGACTTCAACGGCCACATCGGCATACGCCATGCCAGCAAATGCTTTGATCCGATCTTTCGAAATTTGCGGCCATGTTTCTGGCACATACAGGCCACCATCGCTTGCGAGGCCAGCGAGAAGAACGTCAGAAAAAGACAGAACGGGGGCTTCCCCGCGGGTGGAATGATAGCGCAACGCACATCTCCAGAATTAGACTACTGCGACAGCCCTTGATTGAAATTCACTCACAAAGGAGGAACTTATCCTCATATAGGGCCCCAATGAGCAGCTTTCTGCCAACTTCCACCGCAACTGTCGACCCTGAAAGCATCGACCCGTCATTTATCCATGTGGAAACAGGGTCTCCTACGCGATCACCCGTTCCTTCCATCTCGATCTGCAATTCCCCGATCTCCGAAGGCGACAGTGTCTCTGGCTCGCGCAAATGACTTGGCAGAGATAAAGGCCTTGGATGGGCCGCAAAAAGCAATGTGCCATCTGCATGCATACTGAGATTATCCGGGAACGTATTGAGGGCAATTTCATCGATGGGTTGCAAGAGGCCGGTTTCCGGGTTGCGCTTGAAAACAGCGATCCGCGCTGCTGATGTTTCCGCTACAAATATCATCTTTTCATCGGCGCTTTTGGCAATGCCATTGGCAAAACCAAGTCCTGTCGCTGTTTCAGACCATGACTGCCCATCAAAATGAAAAACGGACCCAGATTTGAGCTTTAGGAAAAAATGCAATTGCCCAAGCCACGTCCCGCGCCCTGCTCTCGTGTCATTGGTCACATAAAAACTGTTTGGGCCCATCGCGACAACACTATTCGGGCTGTTCAGGCGCGGGTCTGTAAACGACCTGAGAAAAGTCAAATCTCCTTTGGCGGAGACATCATACATCAAAATGGCCGCAGGGGTTTCATTCACAACAAAAAGGCGCTTGGTATTTTTGCCTTCATAGAGGCTCATGCCGAGGGGCGAAAAACTTTCGGGCAATCCTCCTGTGCGGTCTCGCCAAGACGCTGAATCGAGTGGATTTTCAGGATCAAAAAGCGCGATTCGTCCACGAATAGCTTCTGCAGGCGCGGTCTCTTCCAAAGCTTTTCGCCGATCCATTGAAGAGATAAAAACGCGGCCAGACGCCCCGTTCACCACCATATCTTCTGTACCGGGCAACCCGATCACCGGGGAGCAGGCTCTGTCCATTTCAAGCCGAGCCACATCCGCAAATGATTTAAAACTAAAAGTGAACCAGAGGCCAACACCGATCAAGAGAACAACAAGGCTGAAGACCAGCTTTAAAATAAGGCTATTATGCGTGAAATTCTGGGCCACCCGCTCTCCTGTTTTTGAGTCATTTTATCAAAAGGCCAGAATTATAGGAAAGCCCGGTTAAGCTGGCTTGGCAAGGGCGAAAGGGCAAAAATTAACCAAGGTGACAAGATGTCAATCTTGAGCGCTTTGATCGCGTCAAAACGGCGCGCAAATTACACGATTCAGACTTGCTTTTTAGCAATTGCCATCGTATCAGCACTGTTCGAAATCATTTATTCCTTAGATATAAGAGCCATGTCATGAAAAAAGACATTCACCCAGACTATCACATGATCACTGTCAAAATGACAGATGGCACAGAATTTCAGACTCGGTCCACTTGGGGCAAAGAAGGCGATACGATTAACCTCGACATCGATCCTTCTTCTCACCCTGCTTGGACAGGTGGCCCTGCTCGTGTTCAAGACAAAGGCCAAGTCTCCAAGTTTAAAAACCGCTTTGGCAATTTCGGTATCTAATGCTTTTTTGATCTTTCGGGATCAACAACGCATTTATCGTTTTGTCAGAGTTAAGCCTTAAAACCCGGTCCTTGCGACCGGGTTTTTTGGTTATTGTCTTGTTTAGAATTGGGGCACAGCCTATCTCTCTTTCAGTGACAAAGAGAGGACTTCGTAAATGGCGAATTTTATCAAAGGCGTGCAAAAATTTCAGGATCATGCCTTTCCTGACAACAAAGCTTTATTTGAAGAACTAGCAGGCGGCCAGTCGCCAGAGGCAATGTTTATTACATGCTCAGACAGCCGCATCGAAACAGCCATGCTAACGCAATCCATGCCGGGTGACCTTTTTGTCTGTCGCAATGCAGGCAATATTGTCCCCCCTCATAGACAAGACGCTGGGGGCGTGACGGCGACGTTAGAATACGCAATGGAAGTCCTGAAAGTGCCGCATCTCGTTGTTTGCGGTCATAGTGGCTGCGGCGCAATGGGGGGCGTGCTTGATCCTGATGCGGTGACTTCTCTCCCCCATGTCAGTGAATGGCTCGGTTTTTCCAAACCTGCTAAAGATGAACTCGACAAAACGATGCCTGATGCTTCTGCAGAAGAGCGGATTGAGCGCCTCACAGAACTCAATGTTGAACTGCAACTCAAAAACCTCAAAGGCCATCCAAGCGTCGCCAAACGGATCGCAGCTGGCGAGGTGGCGCTTCATGGTTGGGTCTATGATATTGGGACGGGGGCAGTTACGGCTTATGATGAAGCCCAAGACAAATTCCTTCCCCTGGCAGAGAAATACAACCTCTAGGCGCATAATAAGCACATAAAGAAATCTTTATATGCCCATGGACTTTTAGGATTGGCAGCGTTAGGACGCTGACATATCAATTTCTATTCTCGTTCTATCTCAAGGAGCGCCGCATATGGCCGACTATATCGTCAAAGACATTTCCCTCGCCGATTTTGGCAATAAAGAGATCAAGCTGGCTGAAAAAGAGATGCCTGGTTTGATGTCGACACGCGAAGAATATGGCAAAAGCCAACCCCTCAAAGGCGCTCGCATTGCTGGCTCGCTTCATATGACCATTCAAACGGCAGTGTTGATCCAGACATTGGAAGCGCTTGGGGCGGAAGTCCGCTGGGTGTCGTGTAACATCTATTCCACCCAAGACCACGCCGCCGCCGCGATTGCAGCAAATGGCACCCCTGTTTTCGCGATAAAAGGCGAAACACTGGAAGAATATTGGGACTATGCGGACAAAATCTGGGAATGGTCTGATGGCTCTCTTGCGAATATGATCCTCGATGATGGCGGCGATGCGACCATGCTCGTCTTGTTGGGCGCTGAAGCTGAGAAAGACCCGTCCGTTCTGGATAATCCGGGGTCGGAAGAAGAAGAATATTTGGTCGCGACCATTAAGAAGCGCTTGGCAAAAGACCCAACATTCTATTCTCGTGTAAAAGCCTCCATCAAAGGCGTGACGGAAGAAACCACAACTGGTGTGTTGCGTCTTTATGAACGCGAAAAAGCAGGGACACTGCCCTTCCCGGCGATCAATGTGAACGACTCCGTCACCAAATCTAAATTTGATAATAAATATGGATGTAAAGAATCTCTCGTGGATGCGATCCGTCGCGGCACGGATACGATGATGGCAGGCAAAGTTGCTTGTGTTGCTGGCTATGGCGATGTGGGCAAAGGCTCTGCCGCTTCCCTACAAGGCGCAGGCGCCCGCGTGATCGTCACAGAAATCGATCCAATTTGCGCTTTGCAAGCCGCAATGGACGGTTTTGAAGTTGTCACCATGGAACAAGCCGCCCCGCGCGCTGATATTTTCGTGACGGCAACAGGCAATAAAGACATCCTGACTGTCGACCACATGCGCGAGATGAAAGATAATGCGATTGTTTGTAACATCGGCCATTTCGATAATGAAATTCAGGTTGATGGCTTGAAGAATATGAAATGGACGAATGTCAAAGATCAAGTGGACTTGGTTGAATTCCCAACAGGCCGCAGCATCATCTTGCTTTCCCAAGGTCGTTTGGTGAATCTTGGAAACGCAACAGGTCACCCTTCCTTCGTGATGTCTGCTTCTTTCACTAACCAGACATTGGCTCAAATCGAACTTTATAAGTACACAGACAAATATGAAAATAAAGTCTACGTGCTGCCAAAGCATTTGGACGAAAAGGTGGCTGCCTTGCACCTCGATAAAGTTGGCGCAACGCTTTCCAAATTATCTGACGAGCAAGCAAAATATATCGGCGTCACAACCGAAGGCCCATTCAAGAATGAAGATTATCGCTATTAAGCAAGCGCTGAATAAATGATGGTTTCAAATGCCCTGCTTTTTTAAGCGGGGCATTTTTTTACCCCCACCCTTTTTGCAACGCCGGGTCATTCTCAAATCTTTCTTCTCTTTCCTCCCAAGCGCCCAAAGGCGCATATATGTTGGAAACATAGAAGGCTGCCGTACACAGCAAAACAAAAATGGCGATGGCATAAGCAGTCTTTTTCATAGACTATCTATGCCTCACCATTTTGATATTTTTAAGGCGATATCTGCCCTATTTGTGCACAGTTTTGGCGCGCTTATTTGTTGGGCTGCGGTGTCACGCGCAAATATGGCTTAACCTCAGTATACCCTTTCGGGAAAAGTCGATCGATTTCGGCTTTGTCTTTTAGGGAGGGTACGATGATACAATCATCCCCATCTCTCCAATTGACAGGCGTCGCGACTTTATAGCCGTCTGTCAGTTGCAGACTGTCAATCGTCCGTAAAATTTCGCGGAAATCTCGGCCTGTAGAAGGCGGATAGGTCAGTGTTAGGCGCAGCTTTTTATTCGGGTCAATCACATAAACCGAGCGTACAGTAATATTCTCAGCCGCATCCGGGTGGATCATCCCATAGAGATTTGCCACTTTCTTGTCGCCATCTGCCAAGATCGGATACCAAATGTCAGAACCTTGAGTTTCTTCAATATCCCCAATCCATTTTTGATGATCTTCCAAAGGGTCAACTGAAAGCGCGATGACTTTCGTATCCCGCTTGGCCCATTCTTCTTTCAACCGGGCAACTTCGCCAAGCTCAGTTGTACAAACAGGCGTAAAATCCGCTGGATGACTGAACAAAACAGCCCACCCCTCACCGATCCAATCATGGA
>CALLVA010000055.1 GCA_938010655.1 uncultured Parvularculaceae bacterium
CATCACTAAAATAGTGATTTAGTATAAAATCGATTGCGAATAGGTGCTGGCTAGCATCTTCTTTACGAAAAACAGATTATGAACGCGCGGCTGGTCGAAACTGAGTTTATTAAAATAGATGAGGCACCGGTGCCTGATGGGGCGTCGGTTTTCTATTATAATACGGTGGATGGCGCAAAACTGCGCATGGCTTACTTCCCTTGTCCAAGCTCAGTGGAAAAGCCGCGAGGTACTGTTGTACTATTGTCCGGTCGGTGTGAATTTATCGAAAAATATTTTGAAGTCGTAAAAGATTTGCACGCTCGAGGTTTTGCTGTGGCATCCATGGATTGGCGCGGGCAGGGGCTTTCTTCCCGAATGCTCCCAGAACAGGAAAAAGGACATATTAAAACCTTTGGCACGTATACGGCGGATTTAAAGCTGTTCATGCAAGAGTTTGTAATGCCGCGTTGTCCAAAGCCATATATCGCCATGTCCCACTCTATGGGCGGCATGCCTCTCATGTCTTTGCTGGCGGAAAGTTATCGAGGGTTTAAAGCTGCATTCATGGTTGCGCCAATGACAAGGCTTTTTGAGCGTCCGACAAAGCGGCTCTGGGTTGGCTGGCTGGCAAAGTTGGCGAGTCATTTTGGTATGTCCAAAAAGTCCATTGCCGGGGTGCGGGAGCATTCTATGAAATTTAAAGGCAATAATCTTACCTCAGATCAGCGCCGCCACCGGATGTTTCAGGCCCTTTTAGAGGCGGCCCCTAATGCGGCTGTTCATGCGCCGACTTATGGGTGGGTCAATGCGGCCAGCCAAATCACGACGCGTTTGGCGAGACAAGGTGCCTTATCAGGGGTAGGTGTTCCTGTAAAAATTGTGACCGCAGGGCAAGATTCCACCGTTGACGGGACGCATGGGGCCATATTAGCCGCCCAATATGAGCGCATTAGTGCCGTGAAGATCGATGGAGCGCTGCATGAAATCCTAATGGAGGCGGATATTTACCGAGATCAGCTTTTGGCTGAATTTGACAGGTTCGTTGATCCATTACTATCAGAAAAAGAGGGTCCAAAAGCGACATAAAGCTTTGGTTAACCATGTTCTCATAATATAATAAATGAAGCAACTCCCTGATTTTATGGGCTACTTCATTGTGAGGATGTTATGAAAAAATTTGAAAATCGTTTTGTTTTGAAGACTGCTACAGTCACGACACTCTTATGTGCCGGCAGCTTTTTAGCTACTGCAACAGCACAAGATGCCACGACCGATGGGTGGGACGGCAATATTGAGCTTGGCTTTGCGAATGCGACAGGTAACTCAGAAAATACCACGCTGGGTTTTCGCGTTGATGCGAAGAAGATCATTGACCGTACAACGCATAATGTTTTTGGTCATGCCAATTATACTGAGAGCGAAGGTATTGAGACCCAAAATAATTATGGGGTCGGCTATCAGTTAGATCAAAAAGTTTCTGATCGCACATATTATTTTGGCCGGGCAACTTATGATAATGATCAATTCTCTGGTTTTGACTATCGCGTCTTTGCTGGTGGCGGTCTTGGCTATTGGATTGTTGATAATGAAACCCGCAAGTGGAAAATTGATGGCGGTCCGGGTGTCCGGTTCTCAAAAACCACGGCTGTCGTTCCTGGTGAAGACGGCGTTCCGTTGGATGCAGTCCCTGTTCCGTCTGTAGAGGAAACAGAATTTTCTGCTTATGCAGGCAGTGATTTTGACTGGGTCATTCGCGATGGTGTTGTCTTTGAACATGATCTGGGGCTTACCTATTCTGAAAGTTCTTCAACTTTAAGCACCCGCTTTGGCTTGACCACTCAGCTTACAGAGCGCATGTCATCTGGTATCTCTTATCAGATTGATTATGAAACAGACCCGCCAGCAGGCCGCGAAGACACTGACACATTGCTCAAAGCATCATTGCTTTTCGGTTTCTGATTTGTTAATTTATCACGAATAGGGGGTTTGCCTTTGTATTTGAGGTAAAGGTGGGAGACATGGGCGCATGGTGAGCGCTTGTGAGCAAAGGTGTAAGGCGAACCCTTAATGTTGAATCTCTTTCGGTATTTAGGCAAATTTTTGAACAATATGGATGCGAAGGCGATGACATCGTTCTTCGTTTCCATCGTTTTGCTTGGTTTTGTTGTTGTGATGTTGCTTTATGGCCGGGAATGGCTGGGGCTGGATCAAGACAAATTTGATAGCATCATGGAAAACATCGCTGAGGCGCCCTTCGCAATTGTGGGGGTGATCGGTGTTTTTTGTGTGCTCGCGCTTACGGGCTTTCCGCAAACATTATTGATTGCAGGCACGGTAAGCGTGTTTGGGGCGCAAATGGGTGCCAGCTATGCATGGGTCGCCACCATGATCTCAGCCACGCTCACATTTACACTTGGCCATGTCTTTGGGGGCAAAGCTGTCCGCAAAATCAGTGCGGGGCGCGCTGCTGCGATGATTGACCTGGTTCAACGCCATGGCATTCTGGCGACAATGATGGTGCGCTGGACGCCGTCTGCGCCGTTTATTGTGGTCAATGCGATAGCGGGGGCTGCACATATTTCAATCTTGAAGTTCTGGTTGGGCACCGGGATTGGTATTATCCCCAAAATCCTATTTATCGCCTTCTTTACAGAGCAGGTGGATGATATCATGAAGTTTTTCACCAGCCGAGACCCGCAACATCTGTTTGCCATTGGGGGGCTGATCTTGGGATGGTTTACGTTTTTATTCATCATGCGTTGGGCGTTTCAAAAGTTGCGGTCCAACGGTTGAGCCAAAGCGTAAGTGGGTGATGAAAGAAGAACATGCCATCTGTATCGTGCGTGCCGACTCATGGTCAGAAAACAAGCTGGGAAATTTCCCTTTCTATGTCGCCTCATGTTAACCTTAAATAAGTTATAATCAGGTAGGAATAGGGATATCACGGTTTACAGCGACCCCGTTTGTTTGGTCTGCTGATTAGTTTTAAGGACGACAAATGCTTTCGACGCTTTTTGGAATGTTATCTGCCGATATGGCGATTGACTTGGGCACAGCCAACACACTCGTCTATGTGAAGGGGAGAGGCATCGTCCTCAATGAACCATCCGTTGTGGCGATTGAAAACAGACAGGGTCGTAAAATTGTCCGGGCTGTTGGCAACGAAGCTAAAGAAATGTTGGGTCGGACACCTGGCGACATTGAAGCGATCCGCCCAATGCGGGACGGTGTTATTGCTGATTTTGATGTAGCAGAAGCCATGATCAAGCATTTCATTCGCAAAGTGCATAATCGTCGATCTTTTGCCAGCCCTCGTATTATCGTTTGTGTCCCTTCTGGTGCGACAGCAGTTGAGCGTCGTGCGATTCAGGAATCAGCTTTGTCCGCAGGTGCGCGCAAAGTGGATTTGATTGAAGAGCCAATGGCCGCAGCCCTCGGGGCAAACTTACCGGTCAATGAAGCGACAGGTTCAATGGTGGTTGATATTGGCGGTGGAACAACTGAAGTCGCCGTGTTGGCGCTTTCAGGGATTGTTTATTCACGCTCCGTGCGCGTTGGCGGCGACAAGATGGATGATGCCATTATCTCTTACATTCGCCGGGAACATAATTTGCTGATCGGGGAGGCATCTGCCGAACGGATTAAAAAGCAAGTTGGAACAGCGCAAGTCGATGAGGATGCTCCAGAAACAGTGATCCACATCAAAGGTCGCGATTTGATGCATGGTGTCCCTAAAGAAGTCCGTATTGGCCAGAAACATATTTGTGAAGCGCTGAAAGAGCCTGTCTCACAGATTGTTGAAGCGGTGAAAGTAGCTTTGGAAGCTACCCCGCCAGAATTGGCAGCGGATATTGTTGATACAGGTATTATGCTTACAGGCGGCGGCGCCTTGCTTCAAAATTTGGACAAAGTTCTGCGCGATGAAACGGGCCTGCCAGTTTCTGTAGCGGATGATCCTTTGTCATGTGTTGCGCTTGGTACTGGTGCAGCGTTAGAGAGCACAAATAAGAATCGCGGCATTCTCTCATCCGCAATGTAATCAATGATTAGTCAGCCCAGTGCTGACTAAAGTGGAGTTAATCTGATGGACGTCCTAGGCCAGTCTCGCCAGGAGGGAGTTGGACGAAAAGAGACCAGACGCACAAGTCTGGTCTTTCTCATGTCTTTTTCCTTCGTGATGGTGATTTTCAGCCTTTATGGGGCCAATGCGTCTGTGTTTGATAAAGCCCGGTCCACCCTGTTGGATTTTGCAGCCCCCGTTCTCAATGTCCTGAGTAAGCCCGTCAAATGGGTTGATGGTCGTATTGGCGATGTTCAGGATTATGTAAATGTCATGGAGCAAAACAAACAGCTCCGTGAAGAGAATGATGAATTGCGGATCTGGATGAACGAGGCTTTGAGCTTGCGTCGTCAAGTCAGTTATTATGAACGTGTCTACGAAATGCAGCCATTGCCCGGCGCGCAATTTACCGATGCGCGTGTTATCGGCGAGACCAATGGTCCGTATACGCGAGCCATGATTTTAAACGCAGGGCGCGCGCAAGGCGTTAAAGCTGGTAATGCAGTTGTAAATGCAGAAGGCATGTTAGGCCATATCATTGAGGCGGGGCAGGGCGCGTCGAGGCTGTTGCTGCTGACAGATTTCAACTCTTCAACACCTGTTGTCGTGGAAGGCGCTGATGTTGAGGCGATTTTAGCGGGGCGTTTTAATAATCGCCCGCAATTGCGCTTTTTAGAGCGCCGCGATGGTGTCGTGCTTCAGCCAGGCATGCGGGTTGTGACCTCTGGCGCTGGCGGTGTTTTGCCAAGAGGCTTGCCCATTGGGGAAGTGTCTCGTGTCACTGAAAAAATGATTACGGTAGATTTATACGCCAATTATCAGTCAACGGACCTTGTTCGCGTCGTCAATTTTGATTTCCCTAAAGATGTGACCTCAGAAGAGGAGCAGGCGCCAGAAGCAGCTGAAGGTGGCGACACTAATGGCTGATAGTGATTTGAAAACAATCCTATTGTCGCTAACGCCTCTGGCATTGGGGCTTTTTGGTGCAATCTTATTGGTAACGCCTCTACGCTTGTTTCAAGGCATTGTACCAACGCCGATTTTCCCTTTAGCCGTAATCTTTTTCTGGTCAATTTACGGTCCAAAATATTTGCCGGCTCCAGCGACCTTTGTGATTGGTGTGACGCAGGATTTACTGATGGGCGGGCCGTTTGGCGTTTGGGCCTCCGTTTATTTGGTGGCGCAATTTGTGGCACAAACCCAGCGACAATATTTTTATGGCCGCGATCAGCATGTGGTTTGGATGGGTTTTTGTATTGCGACCGTTGCGGCAGGCCTTCTGTTGTGGATTGAAATGAGCCTCATCTCGCGTGCAGCATTGCCCGTTCTGCCTCTTTTTGCGCAGATGGGCACAACCATGTTGCTGTATCCAATGTTGTCTCTGGCGTTTTCCAGCGTCCATAAACGTGTTATTGTGGAGCGGTAGTATGCGTCTTGAGCCTTTTGATACCCAACGCCATATGGTGTTCTCCCGCCGCGCCACATTGTTTGGTGGTGTTGTCTCGCTCATGTTTGTTGGCGTTTCTGGACGCTTATATCAACTTCAAGTGCGTGAATATGAAGACTACCGAAATTTGGCAGAAGATAATCGCTTCAATCAACGGGTGATTATTCCATTGCGCGGGGAGATCTATGACCGGTTTGGTGTAAAGCTCGCGACCAATAAGCAAAATTTTCGCGTTTTGCTGATCCCGGAAGAAGCCGAAAGCGTGGTCAAATCCATTGCGCAAGTTGAGCAATTTATTCCACTAACGGAAGCGCAAGAACGACGCATTTTGCGACAAGCAAAACGCAATAGTGCTTTTACCCCAATTGAAATTGCGGGCAACTTGCCATGGGATGATTTTGCCAAGCTGAATTTTAAAGCGCCAAGTCTTCCAGGATTGCGGGCAGAAGTGGGCGAGACACGGGACTATCCTTTCGGTGAAGCGGCTGCGTTTATTTCCGGCTATGTGGGGGCGCCTTCCGATCGTGATTTTGATCAGCAGTCAGATGAAAAAACCAAGCTTTTGTTCCGTCAGCCGGGCTTTCGCCTCGGCATTCAGGGCTTAGAGCGCACCTATGATGAAAAATTGCGCGGTCAGGCAGGTTCAAAGACAGTGCAAGTCAATGCCCATGGCCGGGTGATTGAAGAATATCCCAATAAGGAAGATGAACCAGTTCAGGGAAGTTCCCTCGGATTGACCATTGATGCTGAGTTACAGGTCGAGGCTATGCGCATTTTAGCAGAGCCGTGGGATCGGATTCCAGAAGACGAGAAAGACAAGCCTGTCTCCGGCGCAGCTGTGGTGATGGATGTTCTTACTGGGGATATTTTGATTTTTGCCTCAACGCCTGCGTTTGATCCGAATGATCTCAATGTTGGCGTTTCCACAGATGGTTGGAACGACTTGAAAAACAGTCCGTATAAACCGCTTTTAAACAAGCCTATTAATGCAACATATCCACCGGGATCAACCTTCAAAATGTTGACGGCGCTGACGGCGTTGGAAAAAGGCGCAAATGCGGAACGCCGGATTCGGTGTACCGGGAAAATCTGGGGTGGCGACAGGTTTTATAATTGCTGGAAGACCAAAGGCCACGGCAATTTGGATATGGTCGATTCCGTCAAACATTCTTGCGATGTTTATTATTGGGCGCTGGCTCAGCAAATGGAAATTGATGATCTGGCGGCGATGGCCCGGAAATTCGGGCTTGGTCAAACCTATGATTTGGGTCTTGGCACTCAACAAGAAGGGACGATCCCGGATCGTGCGTGGAAAAAACGCTATTATCGTTCGACGCCAGCGCAGCAAACATGGTTCCCCGGTGAAACGCTTTCCGTGGCGATTGGCCAAGGGTCCGTCAAAACAACACCATTGCAGCTTGCTGTTATGACAGCTCGTTTTGCGACGGGTAAAGCTGTTATGCCGCGGATGGTTAGATCTGAGGGGGATTTGATCCAACCTGTTGAAGCGCCGGCGGATTTGGGCGTGCCGAAAGAGCATTTGGATATCATTCGCCAAGGCATGTTTGAAGTGTGTAATGCTCCTGGGGGCACAGCGACGCGATCTGCTTTGCCGAGTGAGCTTGGCACGAAAGTATCTGGCAAAACGGGGACCAGCCAAGTCACAGCTTTGCAATATGATGAAAAAGGCAAGCGCATCCCGAATGAAAAGCTGCCTTGGAACAGACGCGACCATGCCTTGTTCGTTTCCTATGCACCTTATGACAATCCGCGATATGCTTGCGCTGTTGTTGTTGAGCATGGCTCTTCTGGCTCTCGCGCTGCTGGGCCTAAGGCAAGAGACATCATGGCGAAAGTGATTGAGAAAAACCCTGCTGCCATGGCAGCGTGGTCTCCGGGCATGGGGCCAGTTTCTCAAATGCCAAAATCGGCGGCTGACAAAACATCAGGGGAGGGGTGATCCATGGTTGCTTTAACACTCCCTGAACGCCGTTTTGGCATTAGAAAATCCATTAGCTCTTTGCATTGGACGTTGGTTTGCCTCTTGGCGCTGATTGCTTTGGTTGGCGTCGCAACGCTCTATTCTGTGGCAGAAGGCAGCTGGACACCTTGGGCGGGTCGTCATGCGATCCGTTTTGCTTTGGCGCTTGTGGCCATGACGGTTGTGGGGATCACGCCTCTACGGGTTTGGCTACAGCTGTCCTATCCAGCTTATTTCTTTGCGCTGGGGCTTTTATTTCTGGTGCCCTTCATTGGCGAAGTGAATATGGGTGCGCGCCGCTGGATTGATTTTGGACCGATTACCGTACAGCCTTCTGAGATTATGAAAATTGCGCTCGTGATGGCACTGGCACGGTATTATCACGGGCTAGAGTTTAAGCGGGTTTCTAATCCAATCTATTTTACCATTCCCATTTTTATGGTGATGTTGCCTGTGGCGCTGGTCTTTCAGCAACCAGATTTGGGCACAGCTTTGCTTCTTTTGGCGACAGGATTTTGCATTATTTTGCTGGCCGGGTTGAGTTGGAAAGTCACAATTCTGGGGGCGATTGCAGGCGCTATTGGGGCGATAACCGCCATTCAATCCGGGTTTTTGAAGGAATATCAGATTAAGCGACTAACGGCCTTTATGGACCCCGCGGCAGACCCGCTGGGGAGTGGTTATCACTTACAGCAATCCAAAATTGCCCTTGGTTCTGGCGGCGTAGTCGGCAAGGGCTATATGGAGGGCACTCAGAGCCAACTGAAATTCCTGCCGGAAATGCACACGGATTTCATTTTCACGATCTTCGGGGAGGACTTCGGTCTCATTGGCGCTGTAGGTTTGCTGGCCTTATATCTCATGGTATTTATCGTTGGTATGAATATCGCCATGCGCGCGCGCTCCCATTTTGGCCGCCTGCTGACCATGGGCATTTCCATGACCTTTGTCATGTATGTGTTGATTAACACCGGCATGGTCATGGGGCTTGCGCCCGTCGTTGGGGTGCCATTGCCGCTGGTGTCTAATGGGGGAACGGTGATGTTTGCCGTCATGATTGCTTTTGGCCTCGTGCAAGCCACTTGGATATGCCGAGATCAAGACACGCTTCGAACGACGACCGGGTTGAACTAAAAGGCGCTACACAGCGCAGAAATAGTTATGAAACCAAAAAGCCCGTCTCAAGGACGGGCTTTTGTGTAAAAATTTGGTTGATTTAAATACCGTTGACGACTTCTTCCAAAGCTGTTGTCGTAGCATCCATCAAAGCTTGCAGCGCTTGAAGTTTCTGCTCCAGGTCGGCAGTGCATTTTTCTTTACAAGCAATTTCCATTTCTCGAGCGGTTTCGGACAAGGCGATTGCGCCAAGATTGGCCGCAGAGCCTTTTAAAGCATGGGCGGATTTCGCAGCTTCGAGATAATCATTTTCTCGAATCTGGTTTGTGAGGGCCTCAAATAGCTCCTCATTGGAGTTTTTGAAGGCGGCAATGATCGCCATAGCAGTCTCAACGCCCGCTGCTGCTGTAAGTGCGGCCATCTGATCCGCTTCTACAAGTGGTGTTTCCATCTCAATTTTGTCAGCGCTACTCAACATGTGCACGACCCTTTTTTCTCATTAATATCCCCTCTGAATTTCCTTTTTAAGGTAATTATTCAGAGCAGAAATCCCCCTATGCATTTGTCTATAATCTGCTAATAATTGTAAAAATTTTGATAACAATTTGAAAATAATAAAAAGTAAAAGGGGTTAAGCATAATGGCAGGGATACAAGCTGGCGATGGCGAACCGCATTGGTCTTCTAAAACAGCATTTGTTTTGGCTGCAATTGGCTCCGCAGTAGGGTTAGGAAATCTGTGGCGTTTTCCTTACGTCGCGGGCGAAAATGGCGGATTTGCGTTCGTTTTAGTTTATCTGATTTGTGTTTTGTTGATCGGTTTGCCTATTTTATCAGCAGAGTTATTGATGGGTCGTAGAGGTGGTGGGTCTGCCATTTCTGCTATTACTCGATTGGCTAAAACAGAAGGCAAAACAGGGGCTTGGGCTATTTTTGCTTGGGTTGGAATGCTAACCTCTTTTCTTATCGTTACCTTCTATTCTGTAATTGCAGGATGGGTACTATATTTTGCAATTGAAGCCTTTAAGGATGTTATCAGCAATGTCGGTGCGAATGGCGTGGCCGGCTTTTCCGCGCCGCTTTTTGCAACCATGACAAATGAAGAGGTTACGGGACGTCTTGGTGGTTTGTTAGAGCAGCCTAAAACTATGATTATTTTTCACGCTCTATTCATTGGTTTAACCATGTTGATCTGTGCAAGAGGTGTAAAAGGCGGGATTGAAAAAGCCGCGACTACTTTAATGCCAGCTTTCTTTGTCTTGTTATTGGTTCTCGTTGGGTTTTCAGTAACGCAAGGCGCGGGTGTCGATGCGGCTAAGTATCTTTTCGCACCTGATGTTGATAAATTCGTCAATGCTTTGACGAGTGGTACTCTTGTATTAGATGCATTGGGGCAAGCCTTCTTTTCTATTGGCCTTGGCTCTGCGCTCATGGTGACTTATGGCCTTTATATGCGAAAATCGACGAACATTCCTGGCGTTTCGGGCATCGTCGTTTCTGCTGATACTGGCGTCGCATTGATCGCTGGTATGGCGATTTTTCCAATTGTCTTCCAGTTCGGGTTAGAGCCGGGTGCTGGGCCAGGCTTGATGTTTTCTACCTTGCCACTAGCTTTCCACCAGATTCCGTTTGGCGGGATATTTGGGTTTATGTTCTTTGCTATGGCTCTTTTTGCGGCGCTAACCTCTTCTATATCACTGCTTGAGGTTGCGGTTGCATGGGCTGATGGAGATAAAGATACGCCGAATAAAGCTCGCCGTCGTGTAATTGGAACAATTATCTTGGGTACGATATGCTTCATTATTGGTGTTGGAAATGCCTTGTCTCAAGTTCCTGCGGACAGCGCTGGCGGTAACTTCTTTTCCACTTGGAAGCCTGCTGAAATCATGCCTCTGTTTGAAGGTAAAACTTTACTCGATTTCTTGGACTCATTGACTGGCACAATTCTATTGCCTTTTGGTGGTCTGATGGCTGCTTTATTTGCAGGTTGGGTTATGTCTAAGTCGGCAACGCGTGAAGAGCTAGGGTTCAAATCTGAGTCATCTTATAATGCTTGGTATTTCTTGATCCGCTGGGTCTGCCCCATAGCGGTAACACTTGTATTGATTTTCGGTGCGGTAATAGCACCGGCAGTAGCAAAAAATAAAGCCGCAGCAGAGGCGGAGCAAGTTGATAGCTCTATAGAGCAAGTTGCGAATTGAGTTTATTTTTGAGTTGCTATTTTACTTTGTGAAAAGGAGAGCTTCGGCTCTCCTTTCTTATACCGCCTTATATTTCTCCGTGGCTGCGACCAACCCATTTACGATGCCAGGCTCGCTTGCTGCGTGGCCGGCATCTCTGACGATGGTGAGAGTGGAGGCGGGCCAGGCTTTGTGCAATTCCCATGCGGATTTCATGGGTGTCACGACGTCATATCGGCCCTGCACAATGGTGCCGGGGATATTCTTCAGCTTGTCCATATTGCCAAGGATTTGATCATCGCGTTCGAAGAAGCCTTTATTCACGAAATAATGACATTCGATCCGCGCAAAGGCGAGGGCGAAATGGGGGCTCGAAAAGGCCATCATTCTATCTTCAGAGGGATAGAGGGAGACAGTTGACCCTTCCCAAATACTCCATGCGCGCGCAGCGGCAAGCTGCTCTGCTTTATCCGTGCCTGTGAGGCGTTTATAATAGGCCGACATCAAGTCATCGCGTTCCTCTTCTGGGATTGCATTGATGAAGCCTTCCCATGAATCCGGATATATCCAATTGGCGCCTTCTTGATAAAACCAGTCTACCTCTGCCTGCCGCAAAGTGAAAATGCCGCGCAAGACCAACTCACTAACACAGTCTGGATGGGTCTGAGCATAAGTGAGGGCCAGAGTGGAGCCCCATGACCCGCCAAAGGCCTGCCATTTTTCAATTTTCAGATGGGTTCGCAACTTCTCCATATCTGCAACGAGATCCCATGTCGTGTTTTCTTTCAATTCAGCATGAGGGGTGGAGCGGCCACAGCCACGTTGATCAAACATGATGATCCGATAGGCTTTGGGATCAAAGAAGCGTCGCATTGATGGTGTCGTGCCGCCACCGGGGCCGCCATGACACACGACCACAGGTTTGCCCGCAGGATTTCCGGAGACTTCATAATAAATTTCATGAAGATCACTCACGGCCAACCGCCCTGTTTCGTAAGGGTCAATTGGCGGAAAAAGCGTAAAATTTTGTGGCATGAACCCTGTTAATCTCTCGTTCAGTGTGATAATGTTGCAATATAGGGTGGAGACTGTGAAGACACAGGTTTTTAGTTGGTTGGGGCGAGCTCTTTTGTCTTTGAGTGAGCTTCTGTGAGGGCGAAAGCCAGAACAGGGTGTAAAGTGTACAGTCCACAAGTTCTATCTTGCGTTTCAGCTTTGGTCGATGGTGTGAGCGTCAAAAAAAGACGTTCAATGCGCATTTTTTTGGGCCTGTCCGTCCTGATTGGCGCTATGACTGTGCAGGGCTGTGCCACTGTGAAAGTCAGCTTGCCTAAACTTCCCGGAAGCGAAAAATCTGCTGAAGTTTCCCAGCAAAGCGTCACACAGCGCCATGCGTTGATTGCTGCGACAGCGAAGCTCCAAAATACGCCGTGGCCTGCCGCTTCGAAAGTTTCAGCTAAAGAGAAAATGGTTGGCTTGCTCTTTGGGCAGGGCGACAATGCCAAAATAACACAAAGTCAGGCTTTGGAGACTTATCTTGTGAGCCTGAGAGCCGCGCCAGTGCCGCGCGACGCGATCCTCGCTGATAT
>CALLVA010000056.1 GCA_938010655.1 uncultured Parvularculaceae bacterium
GCCGGTACAGTTGGGCTGATCACATAAACCTCATGACCAAGGCGCCGCAACGCCGGCACAATATGGTGCAACACTGTTACAATGCCATTTGCTGGGCCTGTTCCTATGGGCCAGTGAGGAGAAAAAACAGCGATTTTCATAAAGATGGTCTCTTTTGCCAGCCCAACATGTCATTATTGTACATATTGCAAACCATAGGCCGATAGCAACCAACCAAGGCCTGCGCCAGCTAAAGTTATGGCAATAAAGCCAATTTCCCATTTCATCTTCAAAACACCCTTACGCCAAAGCATGAGGTTGAAGGCTATGATTGGCAGGATATCAATGGTCGCAGCAGCGAGGATGATGAGATAAATATTGTCCATCTGGATGGCGAAGAATGCAGCGACGACAAGCCATACAAGACGCATAATATTGGCGTATAATGTCATCTTGATGCGACCACTGGCCACGAGATAAGCCTCGGTCGGGCACTCCATGGACATGAAGAGCGCGCGGACAATAAGGAGAGAGAAAAAGACCCCGCCTCCCCACCATTTTTCCGGGAACAATATCGTAAAGATCAATGTGCCAGCGGTTAAGCCAAACCCTGCCCCAAAATGAAACAAAGCGCGCAAGCGCAGTTGAATGGAATAGTAAGCCTCATCGGCAGATGCCTGACTCTTTCTCGAGAGTTTCAAATATTCCGGGTAAAATACTTTCCAGAAATAGGCATAGACAATTGTCCCCGCAGGCATGGCAAGATTAACGGCCATGAAATAGACACCGGCAGTTTCTTTATCGAGGTTTTTGAGGACATAAAATCGATCAAATTGACTTAAGATCAAAGACAAAATACTGGACAGAATGACAAATTTTGAAAACGCGAAAAGTTCGAAAAACAATTCCTTATCAAGATAAAATTTTTGCCATGGCTTTGCATAGAAAAGATAGCTGATCGCCATCCGCACGACCTCGCCAACCAGCGTTCCAATCACAATCGCCCAATAAGACCGCAGCCAAAACGCAAAACCAATGGTCACCACAAGCTGGATGGCCTGTACGACCAAGGCAAAGATGGCATTCTTCCCTTCATTGCCATCTCGCACAGCCATGATCACACGAAGCGATGTCATCCCTTTCAGCGCAAATATCCCCGCATAAAGCTGAAGCGGCAAAACCGCTTCTGGCATCCCCATGAAAGGCGCGATGAACGGCGCGGCGATAAACAAACTGGTCGCAAGCAACAGGCCGCGCAGCATGGTGATGGTCCAAACGCCATCCAGATAGCGCCGCGTTTCTGATTGTTCATGGCGCACCATAAACGCCATAATCCCCATGTCAGAACACATCTCCATGGCCGTTAGGACCATCATCAACATGCCGACAAGAGCGTAATCTTCAGGAAATAAAAGGCGCGACAGAAAAATGACACTGCCGAGGCGCAGGACATTGCCCATCACCATGGAAACAACCATGACAAAGGACGCTGAAGTCAGATTGCTGCGCAATTTCGCCATTTTCGTATTGGGTGCTATTGCGCTATTTTCGACCACAATCCATGCTTTCCGTCGTTTATGTCCCCTGTCCATTAAAGACAGAACCGTTAAGCGGTTTTAAGGCCAGAAACTTAAGACTTCTTAACCAAGCCGTTTTTTCAACATTGCCCCGGCTTTCCCAAAATCCATGGATCCGGCGTATTTTTCCTTCAGAACGCCCATGCATTTGCCCATATCTTTCAGGGTTTCAGCACCAAGGTCTGCCACCACTTCGTCGATCGCAGCGGTCATTTCGGCTTCGTCCATTTGCTTGGGCATAAAATCAAGCACGACCTCAATTTCGGCGCGCTCTTGCTCTGCCAGCTCAATCCGGCCTGCATCTTCATAGACTTTGGCACTTTCTTCGCGCTGCTTGACCATTTTGGTCAAGATCGCCAGCACGTCAGCATCTGTCATGCCGCCGCAGCGATCTTCGGATCGGGCCGCAATATCGCGGTCTTTAATCGCCGCATTGACCAGCCGCAATGTAGCGACTTTAAGCTTCTGATCTCCAGCTTTCATCGCTGTTTTAAGCTCTTCATTGATTCTTTCTGTCAGCATGTTCTTGCTCCTTCACCGGGCTTTTCGGTGCCTTGTGGATAAAAAACGCTCACCCACAAATTAACTTATTGTTTTAATTGATTTAATTGCTTTCGCTCAGTTCTTGACCGTGCCGTCGCTTTCGCCTAGTTTCCGCATCGTTTGCGCGGGGTGGATTTGCCACTATAGCGCATAACCCCGAAAGAAGGGACACATATTCACTCATGAGATTAAGTCAAGCCTCTTCCCGCAACCGCATTACCACAGCTGTGCTTGTTCTGGCTGATGGGACCGTTTTTGAAGGCCAAGGCGTCGGCGCTGTTGGCGACGCTGTTGCGGAAGTCTGTTTCAATACATCCATCACCGGATATCAGGAAATCATGACCGATCCGTCTTATGCAGGCCAGATTGTGACGTTTACATTTCCGCATATCGGCAATGTCGGGGCGAATGATGAGGATATTGAATATGCCTCGCCTTCTGGCGCGACAGCTGCCCGCGGCGCAATTTTCCGTGCAGAAGTGACCAATTCATCCAATTACCGGGCCCGCCAAGAGCTTGGCCCCTGGATGAAACGTCGAGGGATTATCGGCCTATCGGGCATTGATACCAGAGCGCTGACCAATCTGATCCGCGAAGAAGGCATGCCCCATGGCGTGATCGCCCATAATCCGGCTGGCGGGTTTGATATCCCGGCGCTTGTAGAAAAAGCACGCGGCTGGAACGGTCTTGTTGGGCAAGATCTCGCAAAAAATGTCACAACCTTAAATCCGTTCAAGCATGAAGAAGGCGGCTGGATTTGGGATGAAGGCTTCGAAAATAAAACACCCACAGGCCAAGACCCTCATATTGTCGTGATGGATTTTGGGGTGAAGGCAAATATTTTGCGCCGCTTAAGCACCTTAGGCGCAAGAGTGACCGTCTTGCCGGCGCAAGCCAGCTTTGATGAAATCATGGCGGAAAAGCCAAATGGCGTCGTCCTTTCCAATGGGCCGGGCGACCCCGCAGCGACAGGCGAGTACGCTGTGCCGGTGATTAAGCAATTGATAGATACAAAAGTGCCCCTTTTTGGCATTTGCCTTGGCCACCAAATGTTGGCACTGGCGGCTGGTGCGCAGACCATCAAAATGACCCAAGGGCATCATGGGGCAAACCACCCAGTGAAAGACCATCTGACGGGAAAGGTAGAAATCGTTTCAATGAACCATGGTTTCACGGTGGATGAAAAGACGCTGCCTTCAACAGTCGAAGCGACGCATACGTCCCTTTTTGACGGGACAAATTCTGGCATCCGCCTGAAAAACGCCCCCGCCTTCTCTGTCCAGCACCACCCAGAAGCCAGCCCCGGCCCGCAAGATAGTTTTTATATTTTTGAACGGTTCATGGATATGGTGAAAGCGGCTTGAGATTGAACGGTTTGGTCATCTGATAGTTCGTATCGTTTTGCTCTCTTTAAACAACGTCTCCCCTGCAAAGGCCGGGGTCCATCTCTAGTCTGTTTAGCTTGGAACGGACGATCATGTTTCAAGACAGATTATCAATACGACCTTCCGCACCCGCCGCGCTTTTTCAGAGCTGGGTGCCGGGTCAAGCCCGGCAAGACGATCTAAAATAACCCCTGACGTAGGGCGGGTCAGCGACCGGACGATGACCCATGCTCTTTCGACATTCAAACTTTATCCAAAAACATCCGTCACCAGACGTTCAAGTTCATGCACATCAACTTCGTCAAAATGGGCTTCCACATCAGAATCAATATCAAGAACGGCAATCAGCTTGCCAGCAGGATTACGCACAGGGACAACAATCTCGCTGACTGAGTTTGCATCACAGGCAATATGACCCTCAAAATCATGGACATTTTTGACCAATTGCATTTTGCCACTTTGCGCCGCTGCGCCGCAAACCCCGCGCCCAAAAGGAATACGCATGCACCCCAGTGAGCCTTGATAAGGACCAACGACCAACTCTTCGGGTTTGGCAATATCAACTAAATAGAAGCCGGTCCAAATCCGGTTTTCGAATGCATGATGTAGCATACAGGAGATCGTTGCCATGCGAGCAATATTATGTTTTTCGCCATCCAGAACAGACATAATTTCTGTATGAAGACGATGATAAGTCTCTTTCTTGGATTCATTCTCAATACGGATAAACTTTGGTTCAGCCATGTAACAACCTCCAAATTAAGGGCGAGACACTAAATTAAACTCTACAGGTGTCGTTGCGTCAATTTCAATCCGAACTTGATCCCCTATATTTATACTCCCAACACCCTCTGGCGTTCCAGTATAAATCAGGTCTCCAGCTTTTAACTCAAAAAAGGTAGATAAGCTGGCAATAATTTCTGGAATTGTCCAAATCAAATTGGAAAGATCAGAATCCTGTTTCGTTTCGCCATTTACACTTAATCGAATAGTGCCTGCCCCCCGCACGGTTTCATCCCGCGTAATTGGGCCGATCACTGCGCCATCGTCCAATGCTTTTGCAATATCCCAAGGCGCTTTGGCGTCTTTACATTTGTGCTGTAAATCCCGCCGGGTCAAATCACACCCCGCCGCATAGCCAAAAATATGTCGTCCGGCTTCTTCAGGGGCAATATTTTCCCCACCAGATTTCAACGCCACCACAAGCTCAGCTTCGTAATGCAAATTCGTCGTCGCCAATGGGAACTTTATTGTCCCGCCTAAATGGATCGCATCCGCAGGCTTGGTGAAAAAAACGGGTAATCCTGATTTTGGATCTCCCCCCATTTCCACAACATGTTTCGCATAATTCTTCCCCACACAGAATATTCTGCGAACTGGAAATACCCCGCCGCCCTCAACAAGCACTGCAGGCGGATGATCGATTTCAATTACATTCGCCATCAATCACCCTTTCAAATAGGACTCAACAGTGACTTCCATAATATCCAACCCTTCATCAATCAGCGCATCACTCGCCACCAATGGTACATGGGTTCTAATCACTTGGGCTTTCTTGCCCGCACTCAACATGATCAATCCATTATCACGCGCCGCCCCCAGAATAGACGCGCAAGCTTCACCATTTGGTTTGCTGTGGTCTCCATCTTTGATCAATTCAACCGCGGCCATAGCGCCAACCCGGCGAACATCTCCAAACAAGCCTTTTGCCACACCATTTTGCATTTGGGTCCAGCGTTTTTCCAGCCGCGCCCCAATTTCTTCCGCGCGCTCAATCAAGCCTTCTTCTTCAATAGCATCCAAAACTGCATTGCCCGCTGCACACGCAACTGGATTGCCGCCATAAGTCGAGCCCATGCCACCGGGGGCGATTTTATCAAACAAGGAAGATTTACCAATGACAGCAGATAGCGGCAAACCGCCTGCAATCGATTTAGCACAGACAAGGAAATCAGGCATGATGCCAGAATGCTCAATCGCAAACATTTTGCCGGTTCGGGCAAAACCAGTTTGCACTTCATCCGCGATCAACATGATCCCATGCTCGTCACAAATTTTGCGCAACCCTTCTAAAAACGCTTTTGGCGCTTGCACAAAGCCCCCTTCACCTTGCACTGGCTCAATCAAAATCGCCGCGACATTATGGGGCGCAATCGACGTATCAAAAATATGCTGCAGGCAATTTAATGCCCCCTCTGCCGACATGCCTTTATACTCATTCGGGTAAGGCGCGTGATACACATCTCCCGGCAGGGGACCGAAGCCTTCTTTATAGGGCATTGCTTTGCCGGTTAGTGCTGTCGCCAACAAGGTCCGCCCATGAAACGAGCCTTCAAAAGAGATCAACCCGGGCCGCCCTGTGATTCGCCGGGCGAACTTACACACATGTTCCGTCGCCTCGGAGCCAGTATTCATGAACATGGTTTTCATCGGCTCAGTATGAGGCACCAATTCGTTCAGCCGTTCTGCCAGCCGGACATATGGTTCATATTGGGCCACTCCAAAACAAGTATGGACCACTTTATCCAATTGATCCTTAATTGCCGCCTGCACTTTTGGGTGCCGATGTCCGACATTGAGCACGCCAATACCGCCGATAAAATCAATATAGCGCTTGCCATCAACGTCCCAAAGCTCCGCACCTTCGGCCTTATCTGCATAAATACCAGATTTAGACGGCAAACCCATTGGCAAAGCATGATCACGTCGCGCTTTCAGGGCCTCATTGCTTATAAATTCGTTTTTACTGTGATCTGTCATCGCTACGATTTTCCCTCTTTCTCTGCCTTATTACCAAGGTTTTTTTCAATACTTGCCTTAAACCCGATGGTGAAACATGGCAAACAGTTCTCCAAAATTGGCAGGAAAAGCCATGAAAAATTCGACATCTATGCACAAATATTGCAATTAGACAGTTGTGGGATAAGGCAGCGTATAGAGTTAAGCCCTCAGCTGTTGATTTCCCCAAAGGGGCGACGTCTTTTGGGGCGACGTCCCTTTTTTCTTGCAGGTAAGGCTACATTTTTTTGCTGCGCGGCTGGCGCAAATTAAATAAGGTCGCCCCATGAAAAAATATACTAAAGTGCCTGAATTAAAGTTGTCAGATTATACCCATGGCGATGCCGCGACCCGCGCCGCTTTTGAGGAAGCCTTGTTTGAAGGCTTTAAATATTTTGGCTTCATTATTCTCACCGATCATGGGATTTCGGACGCCTCACTGCAAAAAGCTTATGATACGTCAAAGAGCTATTTTGAGCAGGACACAGAGACAAAACGTCAGCATATTGTCGGCGATGGCGGCCAGCGGGGCTATACGGCTTTTGGGCAAGAACACGCCAAAGATAACCCCTACCCCGACCTCAAAGAATTTTGGCATGTCGGGCGCGACACGCCGGATGACATATATCCTGACAATATCTGGCCAGAGGAGCCTTCTCATTTTAAACCAGTATTTCAAGACTTATATAAAGCGCTTGATGATGCGGGTCAGGTTATGCTTGAGGCCTTAACACCAAGCCTTGGTCTGCCCACAGATTATTTCAAAAATCTTGCCGATGGCGGCAATTCTATTTTACGATTATTGCACTATCCGCCTCTTGCCCCAGAAGCAGACCCAAATTGCGTGCGCGCTGCGGCTCATGAAGATATTAATTTGATTACCCTTCTTGTGGCGGCGTCTGCCTCCGGGTTGGAATTGCTGGATCGCGATGGCAACTGGCTGCCCGTTGAGGGGTCTCCGAATGCTTTGATTGTGGATGCTGGTGATATGCTTGCTCGCATTACGAATAATATGATCCCAGCCACAACGCACCGGGTCGTCAATCCCAGCGGCCCTAATGTTTCGCGTTATTCCATGCCATTCTTTTTGCACCCGCGATCTGACCAAACGCTTTCCTGTATCGATATGTGCAGGAACGGTTCTGAAATGCCGGATATTAATGCTGATGATTTTTTACAGCAGCGGCTCGTGGAAATTGGCCTTAAAAAATAATAGTATTATTGATCAATGGTCACATCAAAACTGACAATTCCTTGATCGCCCGATGCCATTTCCCCGCCAGTACATTGCCATGATATAACCCCCTGATATCCATTCGCGCCGCCGCCAGCGGGCGATGTCAGCGCACAAATAGGCCCATTTAACGATTGAACAATGGTCGGTGAATTACCCACAAGGGAGGTAAAAGACGGGGTTGCATCATTAATATATATATCCGTCACGCCATCCGGCCCCTTGGACGCGAACACCAAACGATACACCAAACGATCCCCCGGCCTTCCATCATTTTCAGCCGAAAAATTAGCCCCCGTCGCGGCATCACATGTTGAGATAGACGCATTGCAGACTTGTTTTATCAAGATCAGGGATTGCGACCCGCTCACGGTTATACGATCCGTATTGGTCAATATTGTCGTTGCCGTTGTCCCTGCATATGCAGTTGTCGCCACCAGATCATATGTGAGAACGGCACCTTGTGTTATATTTGTGCTTGTTTGGATATTAATCTGTACACATGCTTGCTCCCCAGCAGAAACTGAAATCGGTGTCAATAGCAGCTCTTCTCCGGGATCAATCGTACCAGAACAATTCGGGTCTTCATATAATGCCTGGTTAAAATTACCCGGCACCGTTTCAACTATATTCGCTAAGGAGAAAGAAACATCGCCTGAAATTGTCGCGGTATAAGCATGAACAGCCCTTGTCGACGTACCACCGCTCACGGTGATATTACGGTCAGACGCCAATGTTGGGGATTCAATCTGTCCGAAATTTACATTGGCATAATCTTCAAAAATTGCAGGTGTGAAGATTATTTGTCCATCGGAGTTTGTCGGATTATTCAATGATGGCAAAGCGCCGGGAGTTTCTG
>CALLVA010000057.1 GCA_938010655.1 uncultured Parvularculaceae bacterium
GGATCACTGATCGAAAAACTGACAATGGAGAGCAAGATCATCCCGGCCAATAATACCAAGGAAACCGCCCCAGCTTTTACCGCCAAAGATTTCAAGCCACGGCCTGCGCGCGCAAAGGCACTTTCCTCTTCTTCGGGGGCATAAGGTCTGGAAATTCGGCTCATAAATCACACATGGATGCCCTAAGGGACAAGCTTGGTTAAAACACTGGCAACCAAATTGCCATGAGAGGTTAAACAATGTGTTAACGCATATTAACCAGTTCTGGTTTATCCCTTATAGACCACAAAAAAAGGGAGGCCTAACAGCCTCCCTTTCCACTTTTCAAAGATTTGCGGACCGTATTAGCGGATCGCGAATTCTGGGTAGGCTTCCATGCCAAGCTCAGAGCGGTCGAGACCTGCAAGCTCATCTGCTTCGCTTGCGCGAATACCCACTGTGTATTTCAACACCAACCAAATTAGGAGTGACACAGAGAAGACAAATGCGCCGATCATCAGAACGCCAACAAGCTGCCCAACGAAAGTCGGTAAACCGTCTCCAGCTTCGACAGACCGATTTGTCCAAACAACGATCAAGGTTCCCCAAATACCGCAGAACAAATGCGCCGGGATCGCCCCAACAACATCGTCAATTTTCAATTTATCGAGTAGAGGCACAGCAAGAGCAACAATTGCCCCGCCAACACCACCGATAACCATGGACTGCCAAATTTCAGGCGCCAAAGGCTCAGCTGTAATTGAGACCAAGCCGCCAATGGCTCCGTTCAAAGCAATACTGAGATCGACTTTTTTGAACATAAACTGACTGACCAACATCGCCACAACGACGCCTGCCGCAGCAGAAGTATTCGTATTCACGAAAATTTTCGCAACAGCTTGAATGTCCGCAATTGAGCCTGCTGCCAATTGCGAGCCGCCATTAAAGCCAAACCAGCCGAGCCACAAAATGAATGTACCCAAGGCCGCTAAAGGCAAGGATGAGCCCGGCATTGGCACAATGCCTTTACCAGAATATTTACCAAGACGTGGCCCCAAAACGATAGCGCCTGCAAGCGCTGCCCAACCCCCTGTAGAGTGGACGAGGGTGGATCCAGCAAAATCAGAAAAGGCAAATTTTGCATCAAGGAAGCCTGCACCCCATTCCCAACCAGCTTGGATTGGATAGATAAAGCCAGTCAGACAAACCACAAAGATCAGAAACGGCCAAAGCTTGATCCGCTCAGCGAGCGTGCCGGACACAATAGATGCGGCTGTTGCCACAAAGACCATCTGGAAGAACCAGTCTGAATGCGCTGAATATCCTGTACCAATTGGATCACTATCATCGGCCTTCCAAGCCCAGACGCCCCCAATATCGGCGAGAAGAGCGCCTTCTTCGACGGTGTAAATGAAATTATAGCCGCATAGATAAACCATCAAACCGGCAATAGAATAAAGAGCGATATTCTTCACACAAATGGTCGCTGCGTTTTTGGATCGCACGAGACCAACCTCGAGCATACAAAAACCAGCCGCCATAAACATGACAACCATGCCACTGATTAAGAAGAGTAGTGAGTTAAAAATATACACACTAGCTGGCGACGCCTCTAGCGATGGCACAACAGCTTCTTGCGCCCCGGCTAAAGCTGGTAAAAACGCCAATAAAGCCGCGCCCCCTCCAGCAATGAATTTTTTGGCTGACATGGATAAACCCCTTCAAGTCTTCATTATATTTGCAATCTGCCGACACAAATGCGGCTGATAAGATCTGAACAATAAATTAATATGTCCCTTGATGGCAAGTCATTTTGTGTGCAACGCAACAATTAAATTGCCTAAACAGCGATAAAGTGGATATTTTTTAGTTGTTTCTATCATTTTTTCCATTTTTATCGCATTTTTATATTGCTGCACCGCAAAATGTCTGTATTGTTAAAATCGTAACATCCGTATTTTAAGAGGGCGGATAAGACACAAAGTCATGAGGGGCTAGGGGGATCGCTTTGACGGGCCTTTCTGGCAAGTAATTCAAAGGAGTATAGAAATGAAAAAAGTACTATTCACAGGCGTTGCCGCGCTAGCTGCTGCATCAGCGCTTCACGCTTCAACCGTTTCAGCGGAAGAAGTCGGCATTTCAACCACAGTTGATTATGTCAGCAAATATGTTTTCCGCGGCGTTCAGCTTGCTGAAGGCGCTATCCAGCCAGGCGTTGAAGTAAGCTATGGCGGTCTTTATGGCGGCGTATGGCATTCTGCTCCCCTAACGGAAGAAGATTTCTACGGCGACGAAACTGATTGGTATGTTGGCTATGGTTTCGCTCTAAGCGATACGATTGCTGCTGATGTTGGCGTGACACGCTATGATTACGACGGTGGCGGAAGCGATACGACTGAAGTATTTGCTGGTGCCTCTTTTGACACCGCCCTATCACCATCAGCTTATGTTTATTACGACATCGACCTTGAAGCTGTGACACTTGAAGGGTCTCTCGGCCATTCAATTGCTGTTTCAGAAACCACTTCTATTGATCTTAGTGGCGCAATCGGGTTGGTCGACGCAGACAGCTTTGACTATGAATATGGTTCTGTTGGCGCGTCTTACAATGTTGCGTTGAGTGAGCAAGTTGCTGGTTATGTTGGCGTCAGCTACGCGACAAATTCAAGCGATGGCAACTTCTTCACTGTTGATAATGGTGTTGTAGAAGATATCGAAGATAGCGGTGCTTGGTTCTCAATCGGGATCTCATTTAGCAACTAAGCTATAAAATCACGTTGAATAAAAAACCCTCGCTTTTATAAAGCGAGGGTTTTTTCATGCTTATGAAAACTCAAAGATTTTGTTCAATCTCTTGCAAAATAGAGGTCGCCGCCTGTTGAGGGTCAGGCGCCTGCAAGACAGGTCGCCCTACAACCAAATAATCTGCACCCGCCTTAATTGCAGCGCCCGGCGTCACAACGCGTTTTTGATCATCCGCAGAAACCCCAGCCGGCCGCACCCCCGGCGTGACGATTTTTAGGTCTCGACCAAACCGCGCTCGTATAGCATTCGCTTCTTTTGCAGATGCGACAACACCATCCGCGCCATAGCGCAACGCCATTTCAGCTCTGTGCAATACCAGGTCTTCCACAGACATGCTGATCCCGCTTCCCTTTAATGTCGCTTGATCCCAACTGGTCAAAACCGTCACGGCCAATACTTTCAAGCGCGGATCGTCCCCCCGCCCGGCCACAGCGCCTTTGAGAGCATCAGGATCTGCATGTATCGTGATGAAATCCGCATTCAATGTTGCCGCACTACGGACCCCCTTTTCAACGGTCGCCCCAATGTCTAATAATTTTAAATCAAGAAACACTTTGC
>CALLVA010000058.1 GCA_938010655.1 uncultured Parvularculaceae bacterium
GCTAAGACAAAACTTGTGGGCCTTTCTGATGATAAGCTCAAACGCCCGTTTAATGTTGGCTTTTCCGGCGGTGAGAAAAAGCGCATGGAAATGTTGCAAATGTCCATTTTCGAGCCACGCTTTGGCATTTTGGATGAAACAGATTCCGGGTTGGATATTGATGCGTTGAAAATGGTGGGCGATGTGGTGAATGAGCTGCGCGGGCCGGAGCGCGGCTTCCTTGTGATCACCCATTATCAGCGCTTGCTGGATTACATTAAACCAGACCGAGTCCATGTTTTGGCTGGCGGAAAGATCGTCAAATCTGGTGGGCCGGAGTTGGCGCTGGAGCTTGAAAAAGACGGTTATGATCAATTTACGGATGCAGCATAATGGGCGCACGAAAGTTAAATGAAGCAGAAACAAGCTTGCTCGCGCTTTTGCCAGAAGGCGCAGCGCGGGAACGTTTTGCGGAAGCTGGTTTGCCCAATCGGCGCGATGAAGCGTGGCGCTGGTCCGATATGCGCGCGGCATTGTCTGAACCAAAAGAGCTGTCTACTGATTATAAATCTGATATTGAAACGCCTTTGATCGAAGCTGAAGGTTTAACGCTGACTTTCTTAAATGGCGTGCTTCAATCTGTGCCTGAAAAATTGCCAGAAGGGATCAGCTTGCATCATAGCGATCCTATGGAGACCAATCTCTTAAGCCATATGGCCGATGCGGCGAGTGCTTTGGCCGCGCCTGTCGCGATTTGTATTGATGCGCCGTGCAAAACAGCTGTGATTTTTCGGTATATTTCTGATGGCAAAGGCATCCATGGTACACGGGTGCAAATGCATATTACCGATGGCGCAGAGGCGAAACTGATTGAGCTTCATGAAGGACAGGGCGAATTTTTCGCGAATGGCGTGACAGAAATGTTCGTCTCGGAAAATGCGACTGTCCACAGAACAATATTTGCCCCGGAAATGCCGACGTCTGTTCAGGTTCATTCTTCCCTGGCTTTGCTCATGACGAATGCGACGTATCACCAGACCATTATTGGCTTTGGCGGGAAACTCGCGCGGTTTGAAACGCGGGTGCAACATGGCGGCGCGAACGCATCTGCGACCCTGAATGGCGTATCGCTTTTGGCCGGACGCAATCATTTGGATCATACGACTTTGGTGGATCATAATGTGGCGGCATGTGAGACTCATGAACTTTATAAATCAGCGATAACAGGCCGGGCGCGAGGGGTTTTTCAAGGGAAGTTTTTCGTCAAAAAAGATGCCCAACAAACAGACGCAAAAATGGCGCATCATGCATTGCTGTTGTCTGATACGGCGGAAGTGCGGGCGAAACCTGAGCTGGAAATTTATGCCGATGATGTAGAATGTGCCCATGGCAATACGGCAGGGGCGCTGGATGAAAACGCTATTTTTTACATGCGCCAACGGGGCCTTTCCGAGGCGCAGGCGCGGGCGATTTTGGTCGAGGCTTTTGCTGGTGAGGTATTGGAGCAGATTGCAGATGAGGCTCTTCGCTCCCAGATTGAGGCTCATGTATCGACTTGGATGGGAGCGCAGCTATGAGCTTCGATGTTCAAACTATCCGCGAGCAATTCCCAATCCTGTCAACTGAGGTTCACGGAAAGCCCTTGGTCTATCTGGATAACGCGGCTTCCGTCCAAACCCCAAAAGCTGTTATTGACCGCATGGTTGAGGTCATGACCACGGGCTATGCCAATGTGCATCGTGGGTTGCATTATCTTTCTAATAAAGCCACGGCAGATTTTGAAAAAGCGCGGGAAAGCGCTGCGACATATCTCAATGCGTCTACGGATGAAATTATTTTCACGATGGGTGGCACAGACGCCATGAACCTTGTGGCCAATTCTTTGGGGCAGGGCATGGTTGAGGGGGATGAAATTATCCTCTCTGTCATGGAACATCACTCTAATATTGTGCCATGGCATTTTTTGCGAGAACGCAAAGGCGTTGTTTTGAAATGGTTGGATGTGAATGAAGATGGCGAGATTGATCTTGCTGACTATCAATCCTTGCTCAGCCCTCGGACCAAACTTGTCACCATGACGCATCTTTCCAATGTGTTGGGCGCGACACCGCCGATAAAGGAAATGGCGAGCTTGGCCCATGAGGCGGGCGCATTGTTCCTCGCCGATGGCTGCCAAGGGGCCGTTCATGGACCTGTTGATGTCAAAGAGCTTGGCGTCGATTTTTATGTGGTCACGGGCCATAAGGTTTATGGGCCGAACGGTATCGGCGTTTTATACGGACGAAAAGATGTGCTGGCGGATATGCCGCCCTATCGCGGCGGCGGCGAGATGATTGATATCGTTGAACAGGACCGCATCACTTATAATGAGCCGCCCCATCGTTTTGAAGCGGGTACCCCGCCTATAACGGAAGCCATTGGCCTTGGCGCTGCTTTTGACTGGATGATGAGCCAGGATATTGCTGGGCTACAGGCCCATGAACGCGCGCTCACGGACCACGCCATGGACGCCTTGTCTGGCCTCAATTGGATCACCACATATGGCAAAGCGGCTGATAAAGGCCCTGTGGTGGCATTTAATATAAATGGCGTGCACCCCCATGATGTGTCGACGATTTTGGATCGATCTGGCGTTGCAGTTCGCGCTGGGCACCATTGCTGCCAGCCTTTGATGAAGCGGCTTGATGTTTCCGCCACGGCGCGGGCAAGTTTTGCGGCCTATACGACCCACGAAGAAATTGATATTTTTGTACAAGCGCTGCACAAAGCGCATGATATGTTTGGATAATAAGAGCTATGTCAGAACAACAAGACACTGAACGGGATATGATTGATCTCAAATCACCCGAGGAGACGGCCCCGAAAGAGGCAAGCGCTGCTTCTGATCTATCTCAAGAAGAGCTAGAGCGCGTCACCACAGAGATCGTCGCCGCGTTGAAAACGGTCTACGATCCTGAAATCCCGGTTGATATTTACGAATTAGGCCTCATCTATAAGGTAGACTTTGAAGATAATGGTCGGACAGTGATTGATATGACCCTGACTGCGCCAGGCTGCCCCGTTGCCGGAGAAATGCCGATTTGGGTGCAAAAGGCGGTTGAAGAAGTTGAAGGTGTTGGCGAAGTGAAGGTCAATATGACGTTTGAACCGCCATGGACAATGGATATGATGAGCGACGAAGCGAAGCTTCATTTGGGATGGATGTGATGGCCAGACGACCGAGACCTAAAGCG
>CALLVA010000059.1 GCA_938010655.1 uncultured Parvularculaceae bacterium
CAAGACAGACACAAACACACTGTCAGACTTGCCTTGTTGGCGCAGAATAAAGCCTGTTTCATTGCGTAAATTGAAATCAGGATCATTCGCTCCTAAGCGAGTGAAAATACCTTTAGAGTTTGAGGGGGCCAAAAATGAATACGTATAAAACCTGTCCTTATTCAACCATGTCAGCTGATTAAAGGCATCTGCAAGATTTGCTTCTGCGGTTTTCCACAAATATTGATAGCCATTATCTGCGCCCAAAGCACGGCTGTTTTGATCTTCCGCTGTGTACGGAAAGCTAACCTTCGTGATTTGCCCTTGATAATGTATGGGCAGATCATATTGGTGCTGTCCTTCAGCTTCAGTGCGAACAATATCAAGAATAATCGGCTGATCTAAACTTGGCAGCGTGACTTGCGCCACGGTTCGGGAGAAACCAACCCCCTCATAAGCTTCGTCCATTCTGGCTGTTGTGATTGCGATATTCGCCGCCTCATCAAACAACAAGACGTCTGGATGATGCTCTTCCGCTTTTGCGAGCTTTCCATCAAAATGAGATGTCTCATCAACGACTAAAGCATTATGCGCAATCGTTTGCTTCGCATAAAGATTATTCTCTGGCAGATAATGCCCGCCATATTTATCCACAACATTCAAAAAGCGCGCTGCGCCATAATCCGACAAAATCTCGCCGCCATTATCATAGACCAACAAAGCCATTTTATCGAAATGGCCATGGCCCATGCCTTGCGTGGTGTTTTTGACGACTACCGTTTGATCCGTCATCCCCATGCCCGAGCGCATAATGGCTAAAGCGCCCCGGTCGCCATCGCGGCCATCACCAAGTTGCATTGTTTTGAAGGGAAAGGGTTCTGCTTTACCAGCGTCAATCGCCTTAGCCATTTCCAACCCCGTATCATTGAGCAAAACTGTGTTTTGATACGCTGCCATGGACAGATATGCCGGGTCTTTCGTGAAGTCATAGGCCGCTGCCAAGCCGAAATTAAGTTCCGGCGTGGTCAGGCCTTTTTCTTTGATCGCATCATTGATGGGGAAGAAGATACCATTGTAAGAAAGGTGTACAATTGTATCAATGGCTTTGAGCAACACGCCATCACGATGTTCAAAAATCTTCCGTTCCGGCTCATTTTTCTCAACTTCTTGCGCGAAGACCACAAAAGGCAATAACGCAAAACGCTGATAATAAGGGCCTTCAGAATAATACCCATCTGGCGAAAACAATTCATCCAGCTGTTTCAAGAAGCCATATTCACCAGACTTGTCCAAGCCCAGCAAAGCCTTTTCGACCATTTCCTGATCATCCAAAGCATATCCTGTCATGCCGACAGCTGCTGTCGCCCATGTGCCATGATTATGAATCTTATTGAATGTTTGGGGCTGCCCGTCTGACAAATAAGAGGCGACTTCCCGAAACACATCGCGTTCAATAATAGTTTGCGTTTCTTCAGGGAGCGAATCTTGAACAGCGTCATAGCCTTGAATAGCATAAACAAGCCACATGGCTTCATTCAGGCTTTGCCAAAAAAGCTTGCCGGGTGTTTGTTCTTTTTTCTTCGGATGCAACGGCAGAGTGGGATACATCTCAGCATAAGCAAGCAATAATTTTGAGACGTGGTCTGCATATTTTTGCTCGCCCGTCAGGCGGAAAAGATTTCCAGCATTATAAATCGTTTTATAATTGCGTTTATGCTGTTCATGGGTATATCCCCCGCCCGCATCCGCCGGAAAAGGCACGATGATTTCAGCATCTAATTCTGCATCAACTTGCTGTTGCACACGATCAAAGGTGGCTTGGAACAAAGGCGATTTTGTCGTTTTTGAAGAAGACACCATAGCTTGATCATTTACCTTGGCCTGATCATCCATCTTGGCTTGATCATCCGCCTTAGCGGCGGTTGCAGAGCTTGCTTGGGATTGAGCCTCCTCCTGCGCGCCGCATGCTGCGGTGAGAAGCAAAGCTGCTGAACCAAATAGGACGTTTTTTAAAATCTGAGTCGACATTATTTTGCCTCTTCTTTGGTAGTCACAACGCTATTGTTTTTCATCATCGCAGTGTTCTCTTTGTCGCTATTCAATTCCTCTACGCTTGGCGCCCCAGAATCGACGAATTTATTGCCAAAAATTTTCGTGACGGGTTCGCTCACCGTATGCTCCACCTTGAGCGGCAAACTATCCGTAAACGTATTATTTTCGACATCCGCAACCTGCACACCATGCAGCAGGACAGATGCGCCAGATTTATTACGGCCGCCTTTGCTGGAATTAACGATTGTTGAATTTTGCATCAAGAAATGCGGCCCGAATGTGCTTTCGTCTCGTCCACCACGATAAAGGTTCACGACTTCTTCCCCGATATTTTCAAATCGACTATTTTTAATCGTCACATAATCCGCATTGAAAATACCAAAATTATCGGTCTCTTTATTCAGCTTCAAAACAGCCCCTGAAACATCTTTGATGTCGACACGGTCTAGCACAATTGAATCTGCCATCGTGCTTTTGGCAACGCGCAGAACATCAAAGGCTCTATTGACGTCTAAATCATCAATTTTCACATTGACCATCTCAAGGCGATAATTATCCAACATCGCATAGCGGCTTGTACGGATCAGGCTATTGCCAGAATTATCTGGTGCCGCACGGCCCGTAAGGTGAATATTTTCAAGCTTTAAGCTGCCACCATCATTAATCTGGAACAAAGCAGAGCGTTCAAAATCCAAAACAGGCTTACGGCGTTTCGAATTGCCTTTAATCGTCAAAGGATGGTTGATTTCCAACGTCCGCGTTGCTGTGAAATCCCCTCTGTCCAAGACAAGGACATCGCCAGGCTCAGACGCCGCAATGGCCATGGACAGAGCGTTTTCGCCCCGTGCAACTTTAGTTGTTTTACCCGCGCCAAACGCAACAGGTCTTGGTGTTTTTGCATACCAATCAACACCAGTATCAGCGCGCTTGGTCACTTTCAAATTACGGCTTACGCCCTTTTCGGCCAGTGCTTCATCAACCGGATAAAGCAATCCATTCTCCGCGCGACGCATTTTAATTTTTTGAAAATCAAACCCCTCATCAAGAGCTGGGTCTTTGACCATATGCATGACATTGCCCGCAAAATTAATGCCCGACATGTCATCATAAACTGTGAACAGGTCGCCGCCTTTTTTGTGATAAATTAAATTATCCTCAAACGTACTATTCACTGGTACAGCAGAACGCTCTTGGTCTGAGCCTGCGCCCAATTGAATGAAATCAGAATTCACCAAAGTATTATTCCGCATATCGGCATTATCAACCTGGTGATATCGATTGATAGGTGAATCCGGCACGCCATTCATCACAACGAAAGCCCCGGCAAAGCGATAGCCCGTCAGGCCTTCCATATAATTGTTTGAAACCGTTTGGTTCGCATTGATCACGCGAATACCGCCCGTATGGTCAATGCCATTTCCGAAGAAAACGTTATCCATCACCTTGTTATCATTACCATGGCGCAAGGTCATTGTGCCTCTGGATTCATAAAATGTATTACCACGAACAATATTGCCAGCAGACTTGATCGAAACAATTTCCAACTCTCCATCAGCGCGGTCGAAGTAATTATTTTCAATCACCGTCAATGAATCTGTTAGAGAGAAGTGGCTCGTGCCAACCCGCAACGTCTCGCCGCCATTGGACCCCAGCACTGGGCGCGGTCCAAAATAGTTGTGATCAATCTGGTGACGGTTTTCACGGCTCGCTTCTGTGTCCAACACCACAGCCATCGTCACGCCAACATTTTTCTTGCCGGAAATATGGTTATGATCGAAGCGATTATTTTTGCCATACATCAGTACCCAGAAATCAACTTCAAAACGTTCCGGGTTGTTATAATTATCAATCACAATATTCGTGATGCGAGAATTATTAGCGAGGTTTTCTTTATTCTTGCGAAACTGCACAACGGCTCGTGTCGGCGTGTAGCCATTTTTGAACACCAAATCGGAAATCACCAAATGCTCGCCAGCAAGGCGGAGGTTGGACTGGCCAGACAGGATAACCTTGCCCGGCGTTTGACCGCGCACAGTGATCGGCGCATCGGCCGTCCCCTTTCCCTCAACAAGCATTTCAAAATCACGCCAAATACCATCCGCCAGAACGACAGCATCACCGGGCTGAACGTCTTTCAAAGCCGCGTTAAATTGATCTTGATCGCGCACCAAGACATCTGCTGCAAAGCTCTTCAGAGGGCTAATTATAACAATAAAGCTCAGTAAAATGGCTAGTTTTTTCATGATTTCCATCCCGTTGATATGGCGTGCAATTTTATAGACTCAGCACGATTCATCTTAAATTATGATACTCGAACAGGCATAGTCAACAAATACATCCTACCAATATCAGTTATATTGGTATGACAATTTAGTAAGCTGACAAAGGCGCAGAGACTAGCCGATCCGAGAACTGATCAAAAACCGTTCGCGGCTGGCAGTGGCCTTGCGGCGCACCTCTTCTACGGCCTGTTGCTCCGTGGCAGAGAGCATGGATTCAAGCAAGCGCACAAAATGCTGGCGCATGGCCAAGCGCGCGGCAACCGGGTCTCGGGCGATCAGGGCATCCAAAATATCCCGGTGCTCCCGCCCCCGTTCCGCATTACCTGCCTGACAAACCGCATTATAAACATGGCGCACTTCCGGCACATCTGTGCGCATTTTCCAGAGGGATTCGACCACAAAAGAAATCGCCGCATTGCCCGTTGCCCTTGCAATGGTCATGTGAAAATCCTGGTCAGCCTGATCAGCTTCTCTTCTAGAAACCTCAGGTTTTGACATGATGTCCAGCAAGCCATTGAGCTTATCAATATCATCTGTTGAAATAATCGGTGCTGCCAGAGCGGCGCTTTCCGCCTCATAGAGGGCGCGCGCTTCGGTCAGTTCAAACGCGCTCACATTCAAGGTGCCAACGATGCTCGCAGATGGTCTTTCGCAAACATACACCCCGGACCCCGTTTTGACCTCAATGCGCCCAATTGCTTGCAGCGAAATTTCAGCTTCTCGTACGGTGACCCGGCTGACCCCAAAACGCTCGGCCAATTCCCGCTCGCCCGGCAAGCGGGACTTTGGCGGAAAAACACCTTGGTCGATCAGCTGCTCAATCTGATCAGCTACCGTGTGATAAAGTCGCTTTTCTGCCATGCTTCACTCTAACTCTGATTGCCGCCGTGCCCTAAATGTCCAGCGATGTCATCTTATCACAAACATGTCAGAATACGAAAAGATTCGACCCCGGCGCTGCTCTTAAAGCCCAAATTTTCGTCAAAAACGCCCTTTCCGAGAGGTCAAACGCGACTGACGGCGCTATCCTGACGAAAACAGCGCTCTTTAGTGTGGGTTAGATCTTTCCCCCGAATCGCCGGGCCAAAGCCATGCCGATCAACATCGCCCCGACGAAAAGCCCAATTGAGGCGGGCGCGAGCACAATCCCCGTCAGCGCCGGACCAGGGCAAAGCCCCACAAGCCCCCACCCAAGACCAAACAACACCGCCCCCAAAACCAGTGGCATATCGATATCTTGCCGCGTCGGCAGCGAAAACTGAGCTTCAAATAAAGGGCGCCCTCGGGGCAACACAAACCGGAACCCAAAAAAAGTCACCAAAACTGCACCGCCCATCACAAAAGCCAAACTGGCATCCCACGCCCCAAATAAATCCAAAAAACCGATAACCTTTGCTGGATTAATCATACCTGAAACGATCAAGCCTAAGCTGAAAATGACGCCCGCAACAAAAGCAAAAAGATGTTTCATCACAAGGCCCCCACCATTTTTGATTTTAAGAACACGGTCAAAACCGCCACGCCCATAAAGATCACTGTTGCGATGATGGACCGCTTGGAAAAACGCGGCAGACCACAAACCCCATGACCCGACGTGCACCCATTGCCGATAACAGTTCCCACCCCAACCAAAAGCCCCGCAATAATCAGCAAGCTGATATTACTCGTCACCTCTATCTGAGGGGCCGTTGAAGCAAAAGCCAGAAATAATAGTGGCGTCGCGCCCATGCCGATCAAAAAGCTCAAGCGCCAAGACCAGTCTTTATCCGTCGGCGGCAAAAGCCGACTGACGATCCCGCTCACGCCCATGACCTTGCCATGGCTATACATGAGCAGAACTGCCGCCACTCCAATGAGTAAACCGCCAATTGTGGCGAGCAAATAATCATGCATCACCCTCTCCTTTTTCTAAAAGTAAAGCTTATGCATTGCTTAGTGACGCCACTTTTCATCCAGTAATTTTGGCGCGCCTGCGCCAACCTGAATTTCAAAAGCAGGTTCTTTTGGGCGTCCTTCTGCGAAAAATTCATAGACGATGGTCTGATCTGTTTGAACGCTTTCAATAATCCGCACAGGCGTCTGACCTTTATTGGCTTCCAAAGCCATAGATTGGAGATCAGCCTCGAGGGTTTCAAAACCCACATCACGTTGCACTTCAACAATCTCCGGTGTATCGCCCGTCATCAAAATATCAAATTCCAATTCAGACCCATCCGCCAATGTGCCTTCAACATCAAGATACGTCCGGCCATCTCGCTTTTTCTGAACCACTTCTTCGATGGTAAAATCTGCTTGCCGCGCTTTAATCAACGCCACGACAACGGCAGGCACATCCGCAACAGCAATTTCCACATCTTGGTCTTGCTGGGGCGCGCCCTCTTCCTTCGTGCAGCCTGACAGGCCCATCGAGACACCAAGCAACAAAACAATCCCTGCTGCGGCAGGCATATTGATTTTTTTCATTTCCATCTCCTTCTCATAGGTACATCGTCTTATCATATTTTTAAGGGAAGATCACTTGAGAGTTTCGGCAATCAATTTCAACGCCCCTTCCTTACGGCAGATTTCAAATGCAGCCGTGACATCTTTTATAAAACGACTATTTTGAGATAAGTTATCGCTAAAGATTTCTTTGATGCTCACGATACGTCGTATATATTTTTCCACGTCTTCGCTCTCTTGCTGAACGATCTCACTCAATTTCTCAGCCATCGGGTCTTGCACGATAAAGGCCTTGCCCAAATCATCTGTCGCAAATTGCCATTTCATCCATGATGCAATGGCCGCGACAAGAAAAGGCGATGAGAGGTTAAGCGCATATCGTTCTTCAAGGGGCGCGAGCAGGCGTTGTGGTAATTTCTGGCTACCATCCATAGCGATTTGATATGTTTGATGTTCAAGTGCTGCGTTTTGAAACCTGTTGAGCAAATCCGCGCGATAGATTGGCGCATTAAACCCCTCAATCTCCCCAAGAGTTGCAACAGATTCATCCCAAAGCCGATTAATAAACGCCGCCATGCCCGGTGCGGCCATGGCCTGATGCACAAATTTATATCCAGCCAGCCGACCCAAATAGGCCAAGGCAGAATGGGCCCCATTTAAAAGTCGCAATTTGGCTTTTTCCCAAGCCGCCACATCCGGCACGAATTGGACCCCAACTTCCTCTAATGCCGGGCGCTCCCCCGCAAACCAATCCTCAATTACCCATTGGGAAAATGGCTCCGTCTGCACCAAGCCCTGATCAATAATACCAAGGTCTTGTTTCAAAGTTTCAGAATGTTCAGGTTGAATGGCTGGTACAATCCGATCCACCATGGAAGAAGGAAACGCCACATTTTCTTTTATCCATGCCACAAGGTCTGCGGAATGAAATGCCGCCATTTGCAAAACGGCTGATTGCGTGAGCTTGCCATTATGAGGCAAGTTATCACAGGATAGAATCGTAACCCCTCCCCCCCCAGAATCAAACCGCGCCGCTAATCCCGCAACGAGAAAACCAATAGTTGTTCTGGGCACAGATGGATTTTCTATATCATAGGCAATATCAACATCGTCTTGGCCGAGTTTGCCTGTAACGGCGTTGATGCCATAGCCTTTTTCTGTGACCGTCAGGGTGATCAATTGCGTGTCTTGATCCGCCAATGCGTTGATCAGTTTTTGCGGTTCTGCTGATGCCACAATAATCTCTGCAAGAGAGCGGATCAGCCTGTAATCTTTGTTGTGCCTAGGGGGAACATCATCAGCAGCGCCTTCGGTCGCACTCTGGTTTGTCACATGAATGAAAAGACCATCTTGCGGGTTTAAATTCTTAGCCATTTTATCGGAGCGCAAAGACGCCCCCGTGATCATCCATCCAGCATGGCCTTTGGCCATAAGATCATCAAAATAAGCCGCTTGGTGCCCCCGATGAAACGCACCGCTGCCCAAATGCACCACGCCGCGCCGCGCCAAACGGTCATAATTGGCAACAGCGACATTAGACGGCAACGTTGAAAGCATATCATTGGAGAGTCTGGTCATATGATTTTCCGCAAAAAGGCCCCGAACATGCCGTGAACGGGGTATGACTGAAAACAAGATTACTTTATGTTTTGATACCGGTGTCAGAAAAAGGCAACTCTTCATGACCGTTCAAGCCAGGAAACCAAGATGACCTCTTCAAATTTGTCCCCTCATGCAGACCGTTTTTTTGCGTCAGATCCAGCCCAAAGAGAAATTGCGAGGCGATTATATCATTTGATTCAAGATGAGCCGATTATCAGCCCTCATGGACATACGGACCCGGCTTGGTTTGCGGAGAATGATTTCTTCAAAAATGCGACAGATTTTCTGCTGGTGCCGGACCATTATATTTTGCGCATGCTCTATAGTCAGGGGGTCAAGCTGAACGATTTAGGGGTTGCCCCCAAAGACGGCAGCGCCTCCGCTAAGCCGCGGGACGCATGGCGGCTTTTTGCTGAACATTATCATCTTTTCCGGGGCACACCCTGCCGAATTTGGATGGACCATGTGTTTGCCACTGTTTTTGAGATCGACAAAAAATTGACCGCCGAAACGGCTGATTTTTATTATGATACCATCACGGACACTCTCCAAACTGAAGCGTTTCGTCCTCGTGCTTTGCTTGACAAATTCAATGTCGCGTTCCTAGCGACAACAGAAGGCGCGCTGGATCCTTTACCCCACCATAAGAAAATTATTGCCGATGGCTGGGGCAAACGTGTTGTCACAACATTTAGACCTGATGATGTTCTGGACCCGGACAATCCAAATTTTGTCACTAATGTGAAAAAACTTGGCGAGATTACTGGCGAAGATACGTCAACATGGGCCGGCTATCTCTCGGGTCTGGTCGCAAGGCGGGCTTATTTCCGGGAACATGGCGCAACAGCTACGGACCATGGGCACCCCACAGCTGCAACAGCAAATCTTTCTTTAAGCGACATCACGGCATTGTTTGAAATATGCCTCTCTGGCAAAAACACAAAAGCGGAAAGTGAATTATTTCGTGCTCAAATGCTGACTGAAATGGCCAAGATGAGTCTTGCAGATGGGATGACCATGCAAATTCATCCCGGTGCCTATCGCAACCATAATGCGACCTTGTTTAAAGATTTTGGCCCGGACAAAGGGGCGGATATTCCCTATCGCGTGACCTATACGGAACATTTAAAACCTCTATTAGATGTGGTTGGAAACGAAACCGATTTGACGATTATTTTGTTTACATTAGATGAGTCGAGTTATGCGCGGGAGCTTGCGCCTTTGGCGGGGCATTATCCTTGTTTGAAGCTTGGCCCTCCATGGTGGTTTCACGATAGTCTTGAAGGCATGAAACGGTTTCGCGAGCAAACCACGGAGTCCGCTGGGTTTTATAATACGGCTGGGTTTAACGACGACACGCGCGCGCTTCTCTCCATTCCAGCGCGCCATGATCTTGCGCGGCGGATGGATTGTCGCTTCCTCGCGCAATTAGTGTCTGAGCATCGCCTTGATGAAGAGGAAGCCGCCGAGCTTGCGCTAGACCTCACCGTCAATCTGGCCCGCAAAGCCTATCATTTAGACTAAAGTAAAGAACCAACGCCCTTTTATTCCATACGGTTGCGGTCTCGGAAGGTGACGATTTGTAATTTATCTTCGCCCACATGTTCTGCAATCGTATGATGCAAATCAATCAGGTGGAATCTGTTCCACTCTCTCGTTTGCAAGGTCCGCAAAACTTCGCTTGTCGCTTTGCGAGTGATCATCAGAAAACTGACCGATACGAAAATAAGCGTCATGGCGCCAAGGCGCGAGGCCAAATCCCAAAATCCAAGTTGCGTCAGATGAAGCGCTGCGACGAGGCCGATGGTTCCCGCCCCGACGAGCAGACAGACTATTGCGCCGGCCACGCCATACAGCGTTGTGTTTCGACGCACTTGATAAATTTTATTACGCACGGTCATTTCACAGAGCAACAAGCGAAAGGCGAACCACTGATAGGTGATGGTCCAAATTCCAGCTTGCTCTTTGAGCTCCGCGGCCTGAGACATGCGCATATTGCGTTCGACATTTAAGGCTTGGCGTTTTGCCACCTGAAATTGCTGGTTGATCCGGCTGAACTTGCTGGTGATATAATTATCGAGCCCGAACAAATTATTGCGTTGGGTCACGCGGTAAGGCCAACTATATAATAAGCCGATGAGCACCAGTTGGCCAGAAGCAATAACGAAGAGCCAGAACCCATCCACGAGGAACGAGACAACAGGGCCATTTCCAGCGAATTTTTGGATAAACATTGGCACTTTTTCTGCGCCGCCTATCATAATCGTCAGTACACCTAATAATAACCCCGCCAGAAGCAGCATGGGTGTATATATAACGTGAAGCTTCATCGTATTGGCGTTTAAGACCCGGCGAAACCGATCCATCGTCACCACGAATTTAGAGTCCATCGAATTGTGAGAGACACCGAGGGCCTCGTTCAAATAGCCTTGCTCCACTTGCTCATAAAAAAGATTACTCTGCGCAAAGAGGGAAAAATTATGTGTATAAAAACGTTCTGCTTGGTGGGAAATTTCACGGGCCTCATCAAGGCTCAAATCTGCGGCGCTGCGCTCTGCCAATAATGGGCGGGAAAGCTCTGTGAACAAAAAAGAATTGCCAATTTGGCCATCTGCCTCGCGCACGACTTGATCTAGATTATCATTATCTGATGCTTGGCGCGCGATTTCACTCACGCCGCTTTGTTGCACGGTCTTACCTGTTTGAGTGCTGCTTTTTCGAAGTATGTTTCCGGTCCATTTAAACGGTGCCGTTATAAATCTCAAAAGTGCCCCGATCATATTGCTCTCCTCATCTATTTCCCATGATTAACATATAGTCATGAAGTCACGGATTTTAAGAGGCAGACCATAGAGCGAAGGCAGTCATATCTATTTTATCGATATCAGTGGCAAATATTATCTATTTTGAAAATTGAAAATTAGCCCTACATAAAACTCATAACCAACAAACAATGGAGAGAATTTATGAATAAGGAAAAAATCGCTGCTGCCCTAAAGCTCACTTTAGCGGATACCTATGCCGTTTATATGAAAACCCATGGATATCATTGGAATGTGACAGGCCCCCAGTTTCATTCTCTTCATACGATGTTTGAAGAGCAATATACTGAGATGTGGCAAGCTTTAGATGAAATCGCGGAGCGGGTGCGCGCTCTTCAGGAGTTTGCGCCTGGGTCCGGCAAAGCATTGGCCGCTTTGAGCGACATAGCAGAAGAAACAGGCGATGTGCCCAAAGCCAATGATATGTTGAAAACACTCACGGCGGATCATGAAGTCCTGATCGAGCGCGCGCGGATCGGATTGGCGCTTGCGAGCGAAGAAGGCGATGATCCGACAGCTGATCTCTTGACACAGCGTATTCAGTTACATGAAAAAACAGTCTGGATGTTGCGAAGCTCAGCAGCCTAAACGGCAACGACAACACCAGCACCAAACAAAAACCCCGGCTCCAAGCCGGGGTTTTAAATTTTGCAGAAGAAAGTCAATTCTTCGATCTTATTCTTCAGTCGCTTCTTCTTCTGTGGCCGCTTCTTCAGCAGGCGCTTCCGGGGAAGCAGAATCATCTGGTTTTATACCCGCTTCAAGATCATCCAAAAGCTTACGACAATCCGTCACACGTTGGGGGTTATCGACCACACCACCACGGTCCGCAATGGCGACCAATGTTTCACAACTCTTGATCTCAGCTTGGAACGCTTCTTCTTTTTGCGCTCTTTCAACAGCGTCTTGCGCTCTTTCAACACGGATGATTTCGTCAATATATTGGATCCAGCCATTCGCAGAGCGGCGAGACTTAGGATATTGAGCAGCTTTTGCAAAAGCATCTCGGGCTGACTTACGGATGGTTGGGTCATCCCCAGCGCGGGACAGTCTAGCAGAGCCAATCAACAGCCATGCATCGCCAATTTCTTCGCTCTTAAGACCACCTTTGCGCAATGCTTCTGCCAAAGCACGTTCCGCATTCGACCATTGCTCATCAGCATAATAGACCCGGCCTAGATTATAGCTAGCCTTACCATCGGAGGATAGCTTCGCCACTTGCTCATAAGCCGCGATTGATTTTTTCTGTTCGCGAGAAAGGTTCCACATCTGACCGAGAAGCTCATAATTCTTCTTGGTTTTCTGGACATTCCCAGCCGCCATTTCGCGCTCAAGCAAAATCGCACCTCGGTAAGGGTTCTCGAGAAGAGAATAATACTGAACCAACGCGATAATCTTATTTTCGTCCTGAACTAGACCAGCTTTATAGGCCAATTCCAGAACAACCGCCGCTTCGCGGTCTTTGCCCGCAGAGGCATACGCACTCGCCAATTGTGCCCAAAGGTTTTTGTCGCCAGGCCAGATATTGACCATGGTAACAAGCAAGTCGCCGCGCTTGGCTTCTTGACCCGTCACATTATAGATCGTGTTCAAAAGCTCATAATAGCCTTTGTTTGGCTTATCACTGCCGGCAATCGCTTTTCGAGCGGGCTCAACAGCTTTTTGATATTGCTCAAGAGAATAATAAGACGCAGCGAGATAATACCAAATAGACGCAGATACAGTCTCGTCTGTTGTTCGGATATATTCCTCAAGGAAACGCGCCGCGCGGCTATATTGTTCTTCAGAGAAATAAAGCTGCGCCATCACCTTACGAACATAAACAAGACGGGCTTGCGGCAAGGCATCAAGGCGTAAAACTTCTTCGTAATCTTTCAGCGCACCACCATAATCTGCCAAACGTACTTTCATTTGAGCACGAATTTCAAGGACGGTCGCTTTATCAAACGGGTCCATATTGGGCTTGTCGGTCAAAAGCTTGGACAAGCGCGCAATACCGTCTCTGGAGGCTGCTTTACTGGCGGCTTCATTATCGCCCGCTGCTTGAACTGCCTCGTAAACCGCACTGACGACTTTGGCGACGCCAGTCGACATTGACTTAGAAGCTTTCGCCTTTTCATCGTCTTGTGCCATGGCAGGGGTGGCTATGACCATGGATGTGACAGGTGCAGCTACCATCGCGAAAGCAAGCAAGCCTGCTTTTAACGTTTTGAGGGAAGATTTCCGGCTCTTGATAATCATACTTGATAACCCTGGTTTTAACCCTGTATCGGCCCAATGGCAGACACGTATTAATGTAACTATCCGCTAAATAGCGGGGTCCATATCCGGCCTGTCTAAGGGCCGAATATAGTTATTCTATTCAACAGGCGGCTGATATTTAAAGTTCGTGCGCACACCGAGACGAGGCTGTGGTTTTCCATCAACAACTTTTGGCTGATATTTCCAGCGCTCAGCAGCCCGAATAGACGCGCGGTCAAAACAAGGATTTGTAGATGATACAATTCTTACATTGATAACTTGGCCTTGTGGCGTCACATCGAATTCGATGGCAACAATTTCTGTTTTCTTGTGGCGATCGACACAACGATCAGGATAGCGAGGGGGAATCCGCACGAGTGGTTGCGCGTCCCGGTCAGGGTTGAAGCCTGAGCCTAATTCAATTTTCGTATCGAATTTAGGGGCTTGAGCGCTCACCCCATCAACAGCTGGCTCAAAGTCAGCCTTACTGATCGCTGGTGGTGGGGGCGGTGGTTGGTCCAACTGCGGACGCTCCAGCGCTGTATCTCGGTTTTGATCCGGCGTATCTTGAATTTTACGAGCAAGATTAATGTTAACAACATTTGCTTCTTTAAGTTCAACTTTACCATTATCAGCAATGAGGCTGTACATCCCTAAAAAGATGACAACTGTCGCAATAATAGCGAGTGGTATACCAAGAAGAACCCTTACAAGTGAACCCATGTCAGTTTCTCCTATACGTCGTCGGTCGCAACGCTGACGGTTTTAACACCAGCATCTTTGACTTGTTGCAGCACTTCAACGAGCAATTTATTTTTAGCATTGCGATCGACTCGAATCACAGCTTGCCCTTGTGGTGTTTCAAGTAGCAATTGTTTTACAACTTCTTTGACACCATCTGTATCGACCAATTCTTTATCGATCCAAATTTCATCATTTTCATTAATCGCCACAAGAATATTGATTTTTTTCAATTTGTCTGACGTCAAAGCTTCAGGCCGCACAATATCAACCCCTGGCTCTTTAATGAATGTCGATGTCACGATGAAGAAAATCAACATGATGAAGACGATGTCCAGCAGAGGCGTAACGTTTACGTCCTCTTCTTCCGCTGGTGGTTTTGTAAGGCGTCCTGCCATGATACAATCCTGTTCAATTATGTCAGTCCCGAAGGACCGAATTCAACATTACTCAGAAGCGAGCGTGAAGGTGATTTGACCCCATTTACCGGAATCAGCTGCGCGCGCTTGGTCTAGCACAGTCATAGCTACACCAGCCTTGGAATCAGGGACAGCACTCACGATGACCACGCCTTTAGGTTTCCCAGCGAAAAATTCCCCGACAACCGGCTTGGTTGATTTTGGATCAATCAGACGCGTATCATCAATAAGGACTAACCCATCTTCTTGAACCGTCAGCAACAAACTAGGCGGCGGTCTGTCATTCTCTTTGTCGCTTGGCGTTGGCAAGTTCGGGCCAAAACCATCTTCATAGACAAAGGTCGCCGTCACGATGAAGAAGATCAACATGATAAAGACGATGTCTAGAAGCGGCGTTACATTAACGTCCGCACCGTCGTCAGCGTGTCTTACCTTTTTGCGCATATCTCTACTCTATCACCAGATCGTCGCTGACTTGAACAATTGCTTTATTCGCAGAACGTTCAATCACGTTGATCATCAAAATACCGAATAGCGATGTCACCAGACCAGCCATGGTTGGAATAGTCGCCTTTGAAATACCGCCAGCCATGAGGCGTGCATTTGAGGACCCTGTCACAGCCATGACGTTGAAAACTTCAACCATGCCTGTCACTGTTCCGAGAAGACCAAGAAGCGGTGCAACTGCAACCATTCCTTTGATCAGAACCATGTTCCGATTGGATTCCTGTTTGATTTCAGAAACCAGCTTCTCGCGAACCGCCAGAGCATACCATGAATTGCGGTCTGTTCTGGCGCCCCAATTACGTTGAGCGCTTTTGAGGGCTGCGGATTGGCTAAATCCAAAATAGATTAGCCTTTCCACAATCAATGCCCACATCACGAAGGTCAGCACCATAATGGCAACCAAAACTTGACCCCCGGTGTCGAGGAACGTTTGCAACGCCCCCAACGCATTTGCCGGATTAAAGATCTCGAGCATGAGCCGAGCTCCTTTCGGTTAAGTTAAGCCCAATTATGAGCGGGATTCAGCGTGCTCAGCGATCATACCAGCAGACTGTTCTTCCAAGACTTGTGAAACAGAGCGTGATGCACCGCTTGCAAAAGAGTGGATGAGCAGCAGCGGAATAGCCGCAATAAGACCCAGAACCGTTGTCACCAAGGCTTCAGAAATACCACCCGCCATCGTTTGCGGATCACCAGCACCAAACAATGTAATCGCTTGGAAGGTTTTGATCATACCGATAACCGTACCCAGAAGACCCAAGAGAGGAGCAACCGCAGCAAGAACCTTCACAAGGTTCAGACCACTTTCTAGGCGTGGAATTTCTTTCAATACAGCATCATCAAGTTTCAACGCCATTGTCTCAACATCAGCAGATGTATTTGACTCATAGGCCATCATGATGCGGCCAAGTGGATTCGACTTGCTTGCAGATTTCTTACGGATTTGACCTTTAACAGCACCACCAACACCCCAAAGCGTCAGGAGCTTAATCAAGCCAATAACAACACCGATAGCTGCAAGAGCCGTAATGATGTAACCAACAATGCCACCCTGGTGCCAAGTTTCAACAACATCAGGACTTGAAATTACAAGACCAAGAATCTGACCGCGAGATGGATCTACAACACCTTTAGTAAAACCAGAGCCATTAAATTTCTCTACGTTCTTTGCCGCGGCAACATAAGGCGCCGCAGGAGAGCGAGGTAGGAACTTCAACTTGCTCGTGTTTTGATCAATGGTCATAAACTCACCACCAGAGAAGGCAGTAAATGGACCAACACGTGTCACATTCGTATTTGCTGCAGTGCCGTCACCCTTAATGGTTGAAGCCGCAAAAGTAACAACTTTTGATTGCTCCGTCATTTCTTGAAGCAATGTATACCAAAGGCCTTCAAGCTCTTCCACGGAAGGCAATGTTTCACTTTCAGCCAACTCACGAAGCGCCGCTGGGCGACCCGGGAATTGAGCAGAAATGATTGAGTTATCAAGGGTTGCTGCCAATTCAGAAGCTGCTGTACCAGCCGCCCCAAAGAGCTCAGCGAATTCGCCTTGTGCTTCTTTCAGCTGACCTTGCAAATTGTCGAGTTCTGACAAATTCGCCTTATAGGAAGCCTCAAGTCTATCTGAGAGCGCTGTTTCAGCAGAAACCTTGCTGCGAATCTCACCCAAACGAGCAGATTGGCGATTTCTTTCAGCCACAAATTGTTGTTCGCGCGCTGTGTTCTCGCGCGCTACTGCTGCACGCTCTTCACGCGCTGCCCGTAATACATCATCCAGAGAGATGTCTTGGGCATTCGCCGTCGTTACAAACGCGGCGATGGAGGCGACACCTGCTGTCATAGCGATGCCAATGGAACGAAGAAGTTTCATGTCTTAAATATCCTCTAGTTTCGCCGTAATTACTATTGCGTCAGATC
>CALLVA010000060.1 GCA_938010655.1 uncultured Parvularculaceae bacterium
ATGACCATTTTCAACAGAAAGCTTGAGCGCCTCGCCGTCAAAGACCTCTCCTTTGAGCAATAGCTCCGCCAACGGGTCTTGCACCTGTTTTTGGATCACGCGTTTTAGAGGCCGCGCCCCGAAGACTGGGTCATACCCCGCCTCGCCGAGCCATTCTCGCGCCGCGTCATCTAGCTCAATGTTGATCTTTTTATCATCCAGCAATTTTTGCAAACGCCGCATTTGAATATCCACAATCGCGCCCATTTGCGCCCGCTGAAGACGATGGAACAGAATGATCTCGTCCAAGCGGTTCAAGAACTCTGGTCGGAAGGCCCCGCGCACGGCGCCCATGACCTGCTCTCGAACAGCATCACTGTCTTCGCCATCCCCTTGCGCCGCCAAATATTCAGAGCCAAGATTCGACGTGAGGATGATCAAGGTATTCTTGAAATCCACTGTCCGCCCCTGCCCGTCTGTTAAACGTCCATCATCCAGCACTTGCAAGAGAACGTTGAACACATCCGGGTGCGCTTTTTCGATCTCATCAAACAGGATCACTTGATAAGGCCGTCTACGGACTTTCTCAGTGAGGACACCGCCCTCTTCATAACCGACATATCCCGGAGGCGCCCCGATCAATCGCGCAACAGAATGCTTCTCCATAAATTCGGACATATCAATCCGCGCAATGGCGCTGTCATCATCAAACAAGAATTCAGCCAAAGCTTTGGTCAATTCCGTTTTTCCCACGCCTGTTGGACCAAGGAAAAGGAAAGAGCCCATCGGCCGGTTCGGGTCTTGCAGTCCCGCCCGGGATCGACGAACAGCAGAAGCAACAGCTTCAACGGCTTCCTCCTGTCCGATCACCCGGCGATGCAATGCATCTTCCATAGCAAGCAGTTTATCGCGCTCGCCTTCCAACATCTTGTCGACGGGCACACCAGTCCATTTAGAAACGACACTGGCGATCATTTCATCATCAACAACTTCTTGCACCAATGTATCTCGCTCGCCGACTTCTTCTGCCGTTTCGAGCTTTTTCTCTAATTCCGGGATGGCTCCATATTTCAACTCAGAGGCTTTGCCCAAATCGCCACGACGCTCAGCATCCGTTAGCTCCTGACGCGCCCGGTCAAGGGCTTCTTTAATTTGGGTTGCCCCGGCCAAGGCTTCTTTTTCCGCCGACCATCGCGCCGTTAATTCATTTGCCCGTTGCTCAAGCTCAGACAAATCTTTTTCCAACGTTTCAAGACGATCTTTAGACGCCTGATCATTCTCTTTCACCAGTGCTTCGCGTTCAATTTTCATTTGAATGATCTGGCGATCTAACGCATCCAGCTCTTCTGGCTTTGAATCAATTTGCATGCGCAATCGCGATGCCGCCTCGTCAACCAAATCAATCGCCTTATCGGGCAAGAACCGATCTGTAATATAACGATTAGATAAAGTCGCTGCAGACACAATCGCTTTATCGGAAATACGGACCCCATGATGAAGTTCATATTTTTCTTTTAATCCGCGCAAAATTGAAATTGTATCAGGCACTGTCGGCTCATCAATGAACACAGCTTGGAAACGCCGCGCCAAGGCGGTGTCTTTCTCCACATATTTTCGATATTCATCTAACGTTGTAGCGCCAACACAATGCAACTCGCCCCGCGCCAGAGCGGGCTTTAACAAGTTCGACGCATCCATCGCGCCATCGGTTTTGCCTGCACCCACGAGCTGGTGCATCTCATCGATAAAGAGAACAATGTCGCCATTTGCGCCCGTGACTTCCGCCAGAACAGCTTTTAAGCGTTCTTCAAATTCACCGCGATATTTTGCACCGGCTATCAATGACCCAAGATCAAGCGCCATTAATGATTTTCCGCGCAAGCTTTCCGGCACATCTTCATTTACGATCCTAAGGGCCAAGCCTTCTGCGATGGCGGTTTTGCCCACGCCCGGATCACCGATTAAAACCGGATTATTCTTTGTACGGCGCGACAGCACTTGCATGGCACGGCGAATTTCTTCGTCACGGCCAATAACTGGATCAAGCTTGCCCTCACGGGCTGCTTCTGTCAGGTCGCGAGCATATCGTTTCAACGCGTCATAGGCTTGTTCAGCAGAAGCGTTATCTGCGGTGCGGCCTTTGCGTAAATCATTGACTGCCTTATTCAAAACTTTCGGCGTCGCGCCTGCCGTTTTCAAAATCTCCGCCGTATCGCCTTCCATCGCCAAAGCGATCAATAAACGTTCTGCGGTCACATAGGAGTCTTTTGCTTTCTTCGCGATTTCTTCTGCGCGGGACGTGACTTTGATCAGCGGCTGACCAATGAAAACTTGAGCACCGCCGCCTGAAATTTGCGGCAACTTGCTGATGGCTTCATCCGTTAGGGACAAAGCCTTTGGGGCGTCCCCGCCAGCTGCATTAATTAGATTTGCCGCCAAGCCTTCGCTGTCATCCAGCAAGGCTTTTAAGACATGTTCCGGCGTAATTTGTTGATGACCCTCGCGGATCGCGATTGTTTGGGCGGCTTCAATCATCCCGCGCGCCCGGTCTGTATAATTATTAAATTGCATTTCAAGACCTCATTTGAGCATCGTTTCAAAAGGCGTCCCGTTGCGGCAACGCCCTGTTTCAACTCAAATGTGGGGGCTTTTAGACCGGATTCAAGGGCTTCCTTACATCCCGCCAACACCAATTAATGTGCCGCCATCAATGGTAATATTCTGCCCAGTCATCCATGCGCCTGCGGGCGAAGCCAGAAAAACGGCTGCGCCGGCAATATCGTCCGGCAAGCCGAAGCGTTTCATCGGCAATTGGTCAGCAATAAACTTTTCTGTTTTCGGATCTTTCCAAAGCGCTTCGGCGAAATAGGTTTTCACGATACCCGGCGCAATCGTATTAATGCGAATATTGTTTGGGCCATATTCCACCGCCAGGTTTCTCGCAAGCTGCATATCAGCGGCTTTGGAAACACCATACATGCCAATGCCTTTATTCCCCACAAAACCAGAGATTGAAGAGATGATCACCACAGCGCCGCCCCCATTTTTTTCCATTTGCGGCGCGACCATATGAGCAAGCCAGTGATTGGCTTTAAGGTTACAATCGAAAATTTTGTCGATCTGTTCTTCGGTGATATCCTTAGAATGGCCAAAGGCCGGGTTCACCGCCGCATTACAAACAAGAATATCAACATCGCCAAACTTCTTGTTGGTTTCATCAACAAGCATTTGCAAATGCTCTTTGTGGGAAATATTACAACCAACAGCAAAAGCTGCTTCCCGGCCCTCATCCTTATTGATGCTTTCAACGACTTCCTGACAGCTCTCGACCTTGCGGCTGGAGACCACAACATTCGCGCCATGCTGCGCCATGCGCCGGGCAATCGCTTCGCCGATGCCGCGAGAGGCCCCGGTCACAATAGCGGTTTTGCCGGAAAGGTCGAAAAGGGTATCGTTGAATTTGGCGGTCATCTGTATCTCCTATTTATTAGAAAATGTTGTCGCCCTGCGCTCTCAAGAAATCAACGACTTGATGCAGTTGGCGCAGCGGCAGGCAACGCGCCAATATCGCGCAAAACATCATACATCAAAGCTTTGCGCTTCGGGGCGTCTTCCCTGCCATTGGGCATATCCATATTGAAGGCGAAAATAAAAACATCGTCCCCGCGCTCAACCCAGCCCACATACCAACCAATATCCATCTCTTTTTCGTTGAAATACCAGCCGGTTTTCGCAAAAAGCTGCCAGCCCTCGCCTTCCTCTTCCAACATAATATCTCGCGCAGCTTCATAGGTTTCCCGCTTTAAGGGGAAAGTTTGTGCATGCAGATTTGTCAGAAACTGAACTTGCTGTTCCGCAGAGATGGCGAGCGGGCCTGTCAGCCAATATTGATCAATATTAGCCTCGCCCCCAATATCCTTATTTCCATACTCAAAAATCTCAAGCCATTGCCGCATGGTGGCCGGGCCAGCTTGACGCGCAATATCTTGATAGACCCACACGGCAGATCGTTGGAAAGCAGTTTTCAGCGTCTGGTCCTGGTTCCAGCCAGCAACCCAACGCTCTGTCCCGTCCCACTTAAACTGGGTATCAGCCTTAGCGATACCTTCTTCAAGGGCAATCAATGTATGCGGTATTTTGGAGGTGGAAGCGGGCGAGAATTGAGTGTTCAATCGCGATGGATTGCTCAATATGATTTGTTGATCTCTAATATTGATGATTAAGAGAGTGGATGTGTCGTGTGCTACGCCATGCTTATCCAAGATAGCCGTTGGCACAGTATTTTTATGCTCTTTATGAAAAGAAGGTTCTGCCGCTTCTACCGCAGTTTCCGCCTGTCGCTGGCATCCTATGAGTAAATAAGCGATGCAAAGAAACAGAATGCTTCGCTTCATGCTCATTATTCAGCGGGCACTTCATCCGCACTTGGCTCATCCACAATTTTTTTGCGGGGCGCTCGGCGTCTCTTTGGTTTTTCAACTGGGGCCTCATCAGAAGCCTCTGAATTGTCACTCGCCTCAACCGTATCATCCTTTTGAGAAGCTTCAGCTTCCGGGGATCGTCTAGGGCGGCGTTTACGTTCAGGTTTCGGAGGTTTTTCAGACGCATTGCCCTCAATATTAGCTTGCTCAGCATCTGCTTCGGTATTTTGGCTTTGAGGGTTCTGCCCTTGCTGGCCTTGGTTTTGTTGGTTCTGGTCAGGATTATTTTGCTGGTTTTGGTTAGGCTGCGGTGCTGGCTGCGCCGCTTTCATAACCCGGTAATAATGCTCTGCATGTTGCAACAGACTTTCAGCCCGAATGCGGTCCCCGGCGGAAGCGGCATCTCTGGAATGGGCTAAATATTTATCATAAATTTGAGAGGCAGTCCCCCGAATTTTGATATCTGGCCCAGTGGAATCCAGCGCTCGGTTCACATTAGGTGTGGATCTGCGTCGCTGATTGTTCCGTCGCTTCATATTATTGTTCGGTGGCATAAACTCGTCGTCTCGGTTGTTATTCGGTTGGATTTGTTTCCTTGAAGCCGTTTCAAAAACCAGCTTCACAGAGAATTGCTATATAAATGTATCGCGCATAAATCGCGGGTGATAAAATTGTTTGCCTGCTCCAGGTGCTCATTGAGCCTGTTCGTTTCTTGTGGCTTGTGCCCTAATCAAAGCTGATTTGTTGGCTGGCTCCAGCAAAGCTTTTCAACATAACCTTCGAGAAATAAGGGTGGCAGAATAAACATTCTCGCCGAGTTGACTAAGATAATAGACAAGTCAGTCTTCTTGGCAATCTTTTTCTTAAAAGCAGTAAATGAACATTAAAGTCGTTTCAGCCCCACAACGCGCTCAATCCCCGCTAAGTCCTGTCTTTTCAAGGGTTGAAACGATTTTTCACCCATCGCATCAGCCAATAATTGAGCCACATTATCCGCCTGCCCTTGCCCAACCTCAAACAATAAAACACCCCCCGGATTGAGCAATGGCGGTAATTCTTGGGCGAATCGCTGATAGAAGCCGAGCCCCTGATTCTCCGCGAAAAGAGCCAATCCCGGTTCAAAATTGCGCACATCTTTAGGCAGATTATCCATATCAGCATAAGCGATATAAGGGGGATTTGAGACAATCAGGTCAAACTTTTGGCTCAAGACCCGCTCTGCACCATCCGACAACATGATTTCCGCGCGATCCAGCAGATCAAGAGCCTCAAAATTATCTTGCGCCACTTCCAGAGCGCCGGGACTGATATCCACGGCGATCCCTGTTGCGCTTTTAAACTCCGTCAAAAGCGCCGCCAAAAGACACCCTGTGCCCGTTCCAATATCTAAAATCTTTGAGGGAATTAAACCAGTTGAAAGCGCTTCTTCAATAATTGCTTCACTGTCTGGTCGCGGCGTCAGCGTATCAGGTGTTACTTTAAAAGTGAGGCTCCAAAATTCTTTTTCACCGATGATCTGAGAGACAGGCTTCCCTTCCAATCGCTGCCCGACAGCCCGCGTAAACGCCAATTGCTCATCAGCCGTCAAATCGCGCTCCCCTTCAGCAATCAACGCTGCTTCATCCAAATTCAGAGCAAACCCCATCAGCACTTTGGCATCCAGCAAGGGACTATCAGAGTTCTGCAACAGCTCAGCCGTGCGGCGGATGGTTTGGGTAATACTCACCAATAACCTCTATTCACCAACTTGAAGGTCCATTTTGGCCACTGGTTTGGGCAGGCTTTGCGCTTTTAGCAAATTGCTCGCGCTCACGACAACAAAGCCTCTGGCCTCTGCTGTAACCAACCAAGGCCCAAGCGCTTCAATCGTAGTGGGATATGGATGCCCAATGGCGATAGCAGACCCATCACGCAGCGCAATTCTTTCCAGCTCTGCCAGCCGCGCCTGCACATATGAGACGCCGCCCCGGCCAAAATCAGCGTCCAGAAACACATCCCGTTTTAAAATGTCTATATTCCGATGCGCCGCCACATCCCCGACCTTGGTGGCTCCTGTGGTCACCGAATCCATGAAGAACTTGCCGCGACGATCCAAAGTAACAAGGACTTGAGCCATCTTCTCAGCCGACCGAGTAAACCGGCTGCCCATGTGATTATTAACCCCCACATATCCAGAAAATGCGTCCAAATTTTTGGTCAATCTTGCCGCCAACTGGTCTTCCGAGAGACCCGTGAGCAAAGCATTTGGCCCTGGGTTTGTCATGGGACTTCCCTCAAGCCGCGTCGCTTCCATAGGCAGGTGGAGCATGATCTCATGACCATGGGCCTTGCTGCGGTCCACCAATGGCTGGACGTTTGGGGCGTATGGTAGAAAAGATAAGGTCAAAGGCGGCGGCAAAGCGGCGAGCTTATCGACCGCGCTAGAAGACATCCCCAGATCATCAATCACGATGACAATCTTGGCCGGACCAGCGGTTTTTATAGGCTGTGTAATTGATTTTACATTGGGCAAGACGGTGACAATTTCGCGGGGCTTTGTCGTCAAACGCGTCGCTTCCAATCTTAAGCCTGCTTGTGTCTCTGATTGCAGCGGCGCACTCATCACTAAAACGCCCATGCCTATGCCCGCCACAATGGCCAGCAACATCACGGTTGCGCCAAAAGCGAGCTGTCGATCCAGTCGCGTTGAAAGAGAGAAAAACTGATTCATCAATCCTCTTTACCCGGCCTTATCTGATTTGAGAAGAAAACAATGGTTAACGCCATGCCGTGACTTGCACCCCACTGCAAAGCTTTTATGGTGCCCTTTGAGAAATTGGAAGAAGACCCATGATCCTGCTGATCGATAATTATGACAGCTTCACTTATAATCTGATGCACCTCATCGCCGGATTGGACGAGGACGTTACTGTTGTCCGAAATGACCAGATTAGCGCGGCAGAAGCCTTGGCAAGCGGCGCAACCTCTATCGTCATCTCGCCCGGCCCTTGCACCCCCAATGAGGCAGGGATTTGCCTTGAACTTGTTGAAAAAGCCGCTGCAGCAAAAATGCCTCTATTTGGCGTTTGTCTCGGCATGCAAAGCATGGCGCAGGCATTTGGAGCCGATATTGTTCGGGCAGATCGCCTGATGCATGGCAAAACCAGCGGTGTCCGCCATTCAGGCGATCCGCTTTTTGCTGGCATGCCAGAAACATTTTCCGCCGCGCGGTATCATTCTCTGGTGGCAGACCCGAAGACAGTTGGGGACCAGGTGATCCCCATTGCACACGCTGTTGACGACAATGAAATTATGGCGCTTAAAATTAAAGATCACCCGATTTATGGGGTTCAATTTCACCCTGAAAGTATCGCCTCTGAATATGGCGCGGTTATTATCAAAAACTTCCTCCGCCTCTCAAACCCAATCGGAAAAGCCGCATGAGTTTTCGTCCCTTTCTTGATGCTGCAACGAGCGGCAAAGTGCTTTTGGCAGATCAAATGCGCGATGCCATCGGCTATTTGCTTGAAGGAAAAGCAAAGCCTGTGGAAATTGCGACATTTCTAACGGCACTGAAAATGCGCGGCGAAACGGCAGCTGAAATCGCTGCGGCGGCTGAAGCCATGCGCCAAGCGTCAACCCGCTTTGAGGGGCCCGCAGGCGCGATCGATACCTGCGGCACAGGCGGCGACGGCGCGAAGACATGGAATATTTCAACCGCAGTGGCGTTTGTGCTCGCTGGCTGCGGCGTGCCCGTTGCAAAACATGGCAACAAAGCCGTCAGCTCCGCCTCTGGCTCATCTGATATTTTGAGCGAAATGGGCATCAATTTGATGGCAGATTTTCCTGTCGTTCAAGAGGCCTTATCAGAAATTGGCATTGCGTTTCTTTTCGCGCAGCGCCACCACCCGGCCGTCAGACATGTCGCGCCAGTTCGCGCCGATATGGGGGTGCGCACGCTTTTCAATGTGCTTGGACCGCTGACCAACCCTGCTGGGGCTGAATATCAATTGCTTGGAGTATATGAAAAAGACCTCTGTACACCGATTGTCCGCACACTCCAGACTTTGGGCACAAAAGCAGCTTGGGTGGTTCATGGCTCTGATGGGCTAGATGAATTGACCTTGACCGGACCAAGCTATGTCGCGGAACTGTTTGACGGTAAATTAAAAGGATTCACGGTCACGCCAGAAGATTTTGGCTTAAAGCCATGTGCGCCAGAAGCCTTGATCGGCGGCGATGTGGTTCATAATGCGCAAGCTTTTGAAGCCTTGCTTGAAGGCGAGCGCGGGGCTTATCGAGATATTGTCTTGATGAATGCAGCCGCAGGCCTTCTCATTACGGGAAAAGAAACCGACAAATTCACGGCGATGATCCGCGCAGCGCAATCTATTGATAGCGGTGCCGCCAAAGATAAACTTGCTGCTCTCATTAAGAAGACAAATACATGACCATCCTTGACGATATTATCGCTTACAAAATAGAAGAAGTCGCAAAAGCCAAACAGGCAATTGGGATGGCCGATCTTGAGGAAAAAGCAAAAGCTGCCGATCCGGTGCGGGATTTTGTTGGCGCACTGGAAGCGAAAGCTGATTCTGGTTTTGCGTTGATTGCAGAAGTCAAAAAAGCCAGCCCCTCTAAAGGACTTATTCGGGAAGATTTTAATCCGCCAGAAATCGCCAAAGCCTATGAAGCGGGTGGCGCGGCTTGTTTGTCTGTTTTGACGGATGGGCCAAGTTTTCAAGGCGCGCCAGAATATCTCGTGCAAGCAAGAGAAGCGACCACCCTGCCCGCTTTGCGCAAAGATTTCATGGTCGACCCTTATCAGATGGCCGAAGCGCGGGCATGGAACGCCGATTGTATTTTATTGATCATGGCCTGCCTTTCAGATAGCCAAGCCAAAGAACTTGAGAATGCTGCTTTTGAGCAAGCCATGTCCGTGCTCATCGAGACCCATGACGAAGAAGAACTTGAACGCGCTCTTAATCTAAAATCGCCTCTCATCGGGATCAATAATCGTAATTTAAAAACATTCGAAACTAGCCTGAGCGTTTCCGAACGCCTTGCCAAACTATGCCCGAAAGATCGAATATTGATTGGCGAAAGCGGCATTTCTTCCCCAGAAGACTGCGTGAGGCTCTCCAAAAGCGGCATAAATACCTTCCTCGTCGGGGAAAGCCTGATGCGGCAAGAGGATGTGACAAAGGCAACAAAGGTGCTTTTGGGAAATTAGCGCCTTCTATCTCGACAAGTCCTTAAAGCTGCGTACAGTGTACTGGTAAACCAGTGGGGCCATTAGATGCGTTATTTTCTATTATTTCTTGTCGTAATATCACTCAATGCTTGCGCACCAAGCGGCTCAAACAATAGTGTTTCTTCAGACCCATTGGCTGGGCTTGATCATCGCGAAGGGTTCTTTGACCTTTATGTTGATGATACAAACAATCGGCTTTTGGCCAAATTGCCAGCACCTGATGATGATGGCATCTCCCTGAAACTAATTCATACAGCGCGGCTGACCGCAGGGCTGGGCTCTAATCCCGTTGGGCTAGATCGTGGTTGGGGCGATAGCGGTAAGATTGTTGTATTTCGAAAATTTGGCAACAAGCTCATTATTGAAGTCGAAAATCTGAACTATCGGGCAAATCCTGACAACCCTTTAGAAGCGCGCGCCGTCCGGGAAAGTTTTGCCACATCGTTTCTGGCAAGTGCCAATATTATTAGCGCTAGAGACGGGCTTATAGTGGACCTGACTGATTTTCTAACGAGCGACATTTTGAACCTCGTTCAATATTTATCGGATGCAGACCAAGGCAATTTCAGCATCGCGCAGGACAGAACATTTGTTGATGTCGATAATGCTTTTGCCTTTCCTGACAACGTTGAAATTGATGTCTTCTTTACACTGACATCTTCTAACCCTGGCCGCGAAGTGGCGACCACTGCCGCAAATGGGCAGGATGCAACATTAATACAGCATCATTCTTTTGTGCGTTTGCCCGAAGCTGGCTATACGCCGCTTTTGTCAGATCCGCGTGTTGGGGCGATTGAGGAAGTACATTACAATTATTCAGCCCCGCTTTCGGGGCAAATTGAAACACGTTTTGCACGTCGCTATCGATTAGAAAAAGACCTAGCGGGAGATACGATCAAACCAATCGTGTTTTATATTGATAGTGGCGCGCCGGAACCTGTGCGCCAAGCTTTGGTGGATGGTGCTGAATGGTGGCAAGAAGCCTTCATCGCCGCTGGCTTCCCCGATGGGTATCGTGTCGAGATTTTGCCTGAAGATGCCCATCCTCTGGATGTGCGATATAATGTTGTGCAATGGGTGCACCGCCAAACGCGGGGCTGGTCTTATGGCGGGGGCGTATCTGACCCCCGTACAGGCGAAATGTTGAAAGGACATGTTAATCTTGGTTCGCTCCGTGTACGGCAGGATCGCATGATATTTGAAGGATTGGCAGGCACCGCCAAAACCAATACTGGCGAAGAAGACGACCCGGTTGAACTTGCGCTGGACCGTATTCGCCAACTCTCCGCCCACGAAGTTGGCCATGCCCTCGGTTTTGCTCATAATTTTGCTGCAAGCACATATGGCAAAGGCTCCGTGATGGATTACCCTGCCCCGGATGTGCGCGTCACAAATGGCGTTATGGACTTTAGCAATACATATGGTGTGGGCATTGGCGCATGGGATAAATTCGCGGCAACTTGGCTATATGGCAATTTGAATGATGAAAGACGCGCAAAACTAATTCAATACGCGCATTATAATGACCTTGCTTACGTCGCAGACCGGGAAGGCCGGAGCCTTGGCACGGGCCACCCGCTTGGCAATGTCTGGGACAATGGTGCAGACCCCGTTGTCGCCTTACAAGAAACAATGGCCGTTCGCGCTTTGGCATTGGAAAATTTTGGCCTAGACAGATTACAGCCCGGCCAAGCCGTGTCTGACTTAAATAAAGTCCTCGTACCGATTTATCTTTATCATCGTTACCAGACGGCAGCGGCCGCAAAATATATTGGCGGCATGTCATTTAATTATGCCGTGGCGGGAGACGATCAGCCCCCCGCAAAAATTGTCCCTGCCGCTGACCAACGCCGGGCATTATCGGCAGTGTTGGAAACGCTCAATCCGTCAGAATTAGATTTGCAAGATGACCTGCTCGCGCTCTTGCGCCCTGCTCTTACCAGTTATTCTTTTGCGGATAGCGACCGGGAGCTTTTTCGTCAAACCGCCGCCCCTGCTTTTGATTTAACATCGGCAGCAGAAACAGCGGCAGATTTGACTTTCGATGCGTTGCTGCACCCTCAACGGGCGGCCCGT
>CALLVA010000061.1 GCA_938010655.1 uncultured Parvularculaceae bacterium
CGGTTTAAGCCAGTCGTATCAAAAGGCGTTGTCACTGTCCCATCAAAGTCTGACCCTAAAGCGATGGCCTCCGCCCCAAAGGTCTCAATCCCATGCAAAATTGTTTCAACTATGCCAGCAACACCGGGCTTACAGGTCACATCTTCCCAATATCCAATACCAATCAAGCCCCCGCGTGAAGCTAATTCCAACAATAAATCATCAGGGATATTTCGCTTAACATCACAAAAACTTTCAATACCCGTATGAGAAATAATCATGGGTCGGTCTGACATTTCAAATAAATCGCGCACCACTTGCGGGCTTGAATGCGCAATATCAATGATCATGCCGCGTTCAAACGCGCGAGCAACCGCCGCTTTGCCAAATGCGGTCAGTCCTTCATTCGACAATCCATGAAGCGACCCGCCAAGGGCATTATCAAAGAAATGCTGTAACCCCATAATGCGATATCCTTCAGTATAAAGACGATCTATATTCTCCAGCTCCCCTTCCAAAGGATGCGCGCCTTCCATACCCAGTATGCCGCCAAGCATGGCTTTGTTGTCTTGTCGCGCCTGAAGCAATCTGGCCAAGTCCTGTTGATTGCGCACCACCATAAAATTCGCATCTGCCCGATCCGCTTTTACGAGACGTTGCGCTTGATAGGCCGCGCGCTCATAAATTGACTGCCATGTGCGCAAGGGCCAAAGCTGCGCCATAGCCAAAGTTGTGATCCGGTCGCTTTGGCCATCATTCTTTTCATAATTCTGCCCGTCCGGGCTTTTCGTCACCGCTGTAAAAACCTGCAAAGCGACGCCGCCTTCCCGGAGCCGTGGAAAATCTGTATGTCCCCGCTTGTGTCGGTTCACGGGGTTGCGTCGCCATAGCAATGTATCAGCATGAAGATCGACAACAGCCAATTGATCATGCAGCGCCTGTCCAGCCTCGCTCGCGCGCGTGCCATCATCTAAGACAGGGTTCATATCGCCATCGACTTTTGCCGTGAAAATATGCAGGCCAATCAGAGACACTGAAACAATAGTGGCAATCGCAATGATGGATAATTTTGTACGGCGCTTCATATAAATCTCCTGGCTCAAGGCAAGCTTAACGCAAAAACCGGCCCCTTGCGAGATATGGGCGCAGCGCGTTATTGCCAGATTTGGCTGATTATGCGACCACCATTATTCAAACTATTAGGTGAACTCATGTCTCAATCCGCTGCCCAACCGCCCTTTCAAATTCAAATTGTCCCGGTCACGCCCTTTCAACAGAATTGTTCCATTATTCGCGCAGCGTCCGGCGCAGCGGCGATTGTCGATCCCGGCGGCGAACCGGATAAGCTGATGGCGGCGGCTGAGGAAATGGACGCCAAAATTGAAAAAATCTGGCTAACCCATGGGCATCTTGATCATGCGGGGGCCGCAAAAGAAATCAAACGCCGAACAGGCGCCATCATTGAAGGCCCCCAAGAAGAAGAAGTTTTTTGGCTCGACCAAATCGAAGAGAGTTGGAAAAAATACGGCTGGGAAGGCGGCGAAGATGTGCGCCCCGACCGCTGGTTAGATGATACAAGTGAAGTCGAATTAGACGGAATAAAATTTGGCGTTGCTTGGTGCCCCGGCCACACGCCGGGACATGTCGTGTTTCATAGCACAGAATATAAAATCGCTTTTGTCGGCGATGTCATTTTCCAAGGCTCTATTGGGAGAACAGATTTTCCCCGTGGCAACCACCAACAACTCCTCGATTCCATTGTCGATAAGCTCTGGCCTTTGGGCGATGAAATGCGCTTTGTGCCCGGCCATGGCGGCATTTCCACTTTCGGCGCAGAACGAAAAAACAATCCTTTTGTCGCTGATCATGTATTAAGGAAATAAATGGCCTTTCGCTTTGAATACATTTTCCTCGCTATTTTTCTATTCGCGATAGAAGTCTGTATTGCTCTGTATGGGTCAGGGTTTATCCGGCATACAGTTGGCGATTTTCTCGTTGTGATTTTAATATATTGCATCGTCATGGGGCTCACTCGACTGAAACCCCTATTCGCCGGGATCGGCACATTGCTTTTGGCTTTTGCCATTGAAGCTGGTCAGGCGTTGAACATCGTCTCGCGGCTGGGGTTAGAACGCTCGACAACGACAGATATTGTTTTAGGCAGCACATTTAGTTGGATCGACATATTGGCATATAGCGCAGGGATATGTTGTGTCTTGATGATCGAAAAAATCAGAATGTCGCTCTAAGATTCTTTTTGGGCCAATGATTTTAAGGTCATATTTTGCAACATCAGATCGTCTTTTTCTGTGCCTGACATCCATGTGAGCATTAGATGGCTAAAATCTGTCGGACACTGAATATCTTGCCAAATCGATTCTGTTTTTTCAGACAGATGTTTGTACAATCCAGGCTTGCGCAACAGCGCTTCAATGCGATCCGCCAAAACGCCGGGTTGCGCGGACTTAGCGATACTCGCATGCGCGCCGCCATGCGCCAAGCGTTTAAACATGCGATGATTGGAAACCACAAGGGGAATGCGCCGCGTCAATGATGAGGCAAGCGTAAGAGGCAAGCCCGCTTTGTCTTCTGGCCGCGACGGCAGCAAATTGACATGGGCTTCATCGAACGCTTGCAACAAATCTTTTTCTGAGGGATCGGCAAAAAAACCAATCTTATTCGCAATCTGCGCTTGCGCCGCTCTTATCATGGCTTTTTCAAGATAAGTGCCCTGTCCATAAATCCCGGCGGTCACATCATGACCCCGATGATTTAAAGTGATGATCGCATCAATAACATCAGAAACCCCCGCCTCTTCCGTCATATGCCCCGCATAAATGAGCCTGAAGGGCGGCTTCGGGGCTTTGCGCGGCTCTGTCATATTTGGGGTGGCGCCAGTTATTTCATCCCACGGAATGAGTTTTGATTTGGGCACGCCAATGTCTGACAATGTCTGACACGCGGAAAATCGGCGATTGGCCACAAAAGGCACCGCTTGATGGCGCAACATCACCGCCAAAGCGCGGTTGAGCAGTTGTTCTTTCTGAGTCCCATTTTCAAAGCGCTGATCAAAAACAGGCAGGATTTTCACACGATGCTTTCTGGCCCATCGGATCGGATTGAGAAGGGGCGCTTGCAAGACAATATGAGTGGGCCGAAAAGCCTCTAGCATCGAGCGCAGCCGATGCCAGTCTGTGCGCATGTTGGGCAAGAAATAACGCAATTCAGCCGCCCAAAGGTCCGGCTTCAGCGCCTCTTGGCTGGACATGGCCCCGCTTAAAGAAATGGCCATTGACGCTTCACAGGCAGCGGCAGAAACAGCCTCTATGGCGGCAATATCATATGGGGCCTCAGCATCGGGCATGTCCTGCATGTCCCGCCAAGGCTTGGCAAAATCGTCCTGCCTGATAATGACCAGCCTGTTTCCCACAATAGCTCTCTAAATAGACCCCAGTTAGGCTTATTCCTTCCCCAAAAAGCCGGAGACTGCAAGCCTCTGCGGCACGCAATTCCCCTAACTGCCTAAAATGATTGAACTTTTTTGGGGTAATCCCTGCTGGAATGCGCGTAGGGCGTGAAGACTTTGTTAATCCACCAGTTCTATAATGCGCTTTTTCAGGGGAATTTATTTTTATGTTTTCATTTTTCAAAAAACCAAAAAAAGTTTTGATGGGCTCCACCGCGGCAAATGCTGATGTGCGCAAGGTCCTCGCATCTCATGGGGATGATGGTTCTGAGCCGCGACACGTCATTCATTATGCCTACCCGCTTGGCAGTTCAGACCCGGCGACCCGGAAAAAAATCAATGCATGGCTATATGCTCAAAACTTCAAGGTCAAAAGCGCCGAAAGTCGCGATGGCGTGATTTTTGAGAATACGCAAAATGTGGATGATGCTATCTTTGATGAATTGACCAATAGCTTTATCAGTTTCTTTGATGAGTTAGATTGGGAATATGATGGCTGGGAATGCGCCGTGGCCATTAAAGAAGACAAGAGCGCCTAAGGACGGATAGGCGCTTTCGATTCCCCTTTTTCTATCATAGCTGTAAATCGCAAAATTCCGACAATTTCTTCACGCTTTGCCCTTTTCAAGTTGCAGAATCGCGGTTAAGCAGTCCGCTTAGCACGACAATTTAATTTTCCTTTGCTCGCTGGCATCTTCAAGCCATCGTGGGCAGTTTTTTGCGCGAGTTATCATGGCCAAACGCACCGACATTTCTTCCATCCTCATCATCGGCGCGGGGCCGATTGTCATTGGTCAAGCTTGTGAGTTTGACTATTCCGGGGTCCAAGCCTGTAAAGCGCTCAAGGAGGAAGGATACCGGGTCATCTTGGTCAATTCCAATCCTGCGACCATTATGACAGACCCTGAGATGGCTGATGCAACATATGTTGAGCCAATCACCCCGGAATTTGTTGAAAAAATAATCGCCAAAGAACGCCCTGATGCGTTGCTGCCGACCATGGGCGGACAAACGGCCTTGAATTGCGCTTTATCTTTAGAAGAGATGGGCGTGCTGGAAAAATATAATGTTGAGATGATCGGCGCGAAAGCAGATGTGATCGACAAAGCGGAAGATCGCGAAAAATTTCGGGCGGCGATGGATAATATCGGGCTGGAAAATCCGCGCGCCACAATCGCGACATCTCCGAAATCCAAAACCGCAGATGGCAAGATCGTTTATGATCGCGCTGAAGGCATTCGACAAGCCTTGGCAGCGCTGGATGATATTGGGTTACCTGCTATTATTCGCCCTGCTTTCACCCTTGGTGGCACAGGCGGCGGCGTGGCGTATAACCGCGAAGAGTTTGAACATATTGTCCGTGCAGGGATTGAAGCATCCCCAACAGGCCAAGTTTTGATTGATGAAAGTCTGCTGGGATGGAAAGAATATGAGATGGAAGTTGTTCGCGACAAAGCGGATAATTGCATCATCATTTGCTCTATCGAAAATATTGATCCAATGGGTGTTCACACTGGCGATTCAATGACAGTCGCCCCGGCGCTGACGCTGACGGATAAAGAATATCAAATCATGCGGAATGCCTCTCTCGCCGTCTTGCGCGAAATTGGTGTTGAAACTGGGGGATCAAATGTGCAATTTGCGGTGAACCCGGCAGATGGTCGTTTGGTCGTGATTGAGATGAACCCGCGCGTTTCTCGCTCTTCGGCGCTCGCGTCTAAAGCCACCGGGTTCCCGATTGCAAAAGTCGCCGCGAAACTCGCTGTTGGCTATACTCTTGATGAATTGGACAATGACATTACAGGCGCAACGCCCGCTAGTTTTGAGCCGTCCATTGACTATGTCGTCACCAAAATTCCACGCTTTGCTTTTGAAAAATTCCCCGGCGCAAAACCTCTCCTGACCACAGCCATGAAATCCGTTGGCGAAGCTATGGCGATTGGACGCAACTTCCAGGAAAGTTTGCAAAAAGCGTTGCGTTCTTTGGAGACTGGGCTTTGTGGCTTGGACCCGATTGAAGTTGAAGGCCTTGGCGGCGACGATGATATTAATGCGTTTCGCGCTGCGCTTGCCGCGCCAACCCCAGAACGTCTGCGCGTCACGGCTGAAGCTTTGCGTCATGGTATTCCGATTGAGCAAGTGCGGATGATCACGTCTTATGATCCGTGGTTCCTTGATCAACTTCAGGGCATTATTGATGCAGAAGAACAAGTCCACCGCAATGGCCTGCCGGCGGATGCAGAAGCTTTGCGCGATTTGAAAATGATGGGATTCTCCGATAAACGCCTTGCGCAACTTTGCCAAGGCACAGAAGAAGACGTTCGCGCCCACCGTCAGAAGCTCGATATTCGCCCTGTTTATAAGCGTATTGATACGTGCGCGGCAGAATTTGCGGCGAAAACGCCTTATATGTATTCCACCTATGAAGCCCCTCTCAACAATCATGGTGACAATCAAAATCTGGCCCAAAACGAATCCCACCCTTCCGATCGCAAGAAGGTTATTATCCTTGGCGGCGGGCCGAACCGTATTGGCCAAGGGATCGAGTTTGATTATTGCTGCTGCCACGCGGCCTTTGCGCTCGCTGATATTGGCATTGAATCGATCATGGTCAATTGTAATCCAGAAACAGTGTCTACGGATTATGATACTTCAGACCGGCTTTATTTTGAGCCGCTGACAGATGAAGATGTGCTTGAACTCATTCACGTCGAACAGCAAAAAGGCACGCTTGCTGGCGTCATCGTACAATATGGCGGGCAGACACCTTTGAAACTGGCAAGCACTTTGGACAAAACGGGCATCCCTATTTTAGGAACTCCTGTGAAAGCCATCGATCTTGCTGAAGACCGGGAACAATTCCAAAAGCTCGTCCAAGAACTTGGCTTGAAACAGCCCAATAATGCCACTGTTGGTACGAGAGAAGAAGCCGCAAGCGTCGCAGAGCAAGTTGGCTATCCGCTTGTCACCCGCCCCTCTTTCGTTCTTGGGGGCCGCGCCATGGAAATCGTGCGAGGGCCAAAAGGCTTGGAGAATTATCTGCGCACGGCCGATATCGAAATTACGCCAGAAGCGCCGCTTTTGCTGGACCAATATCTCGTCAATGCTGTTGAGGTGGATGTGGATGCGATTTGTGATGGAGATGATGTCTTTATCGCGGGCGTGATGGAACATATTGAAGAAGCCGGCGTCCATTCTGGGGATAGTGCGTGTTCTTTGCCGCCTTATACGTTGGATGAAGCCACGATTGAAGAATTGAAAACGCAAACAAAAGCCTTGGCCAAAGCTCTTGGTGTTGTTGGTTTGATGAATGTTCAGTATGCGATCAAAGATGGCGTGATCTTCTTGCTAGAAGTCAATCCACGCGCTTCCAGAACTGTGCCATTTGTCGCCAAGACCGTCGGCCTGCCTGTGGCGAGCATCGCTGCCAAGGTTATGGCGGGTGAGAAAATTGCCTCCTTCAACATAAAAGAAACGGTGCCAAAACATACCGCCGTCAAAGAAGTCGTCTTTCCTTTCTCCAGATTCCCCGGTGTGGACACTGTGCTGGGGCCTGAAATGCGCTCCACGGGCGAAGTAATGGGCATCGACACAGATTTTGACCGAGCTCGCGCAAAAAGCATGATTGCGGCTGGAATCAAAATTCCGTCCGAAGGCTGCGTCTTCGTTTCTGTAAAAGACAGCGATAAAAAAGCGCTTCTACCTGCGGCCAAGGGATTGATTGAATTAGGTTTTTCCATCATCGCCACAGGCGGCACTTGTGATTTTCTCAACGAAAATGATATCCCAGCCAAACGGGTCAATAAGGTGCTCGAAGGTCGCCCTCATATTGTGGATGCGCTGGTAAATGGCGATGTTCAAATGGTTTTCAACACTACAGAGACCACACAATCCATCTCCGATAGCCGTTCCATCCGCACAACCGCCCTAGATCAACGCATTCCGTGCATCACAACGATCTCTGGCGCAAGAGCGACTGTGCGAGCTATCAAAGTTTTAAAGGCCGGAGACCTTGAAGCGACGCCTCTTCAGGCCTATTGTTAGTACCCTTAATTTTACGAAGCACTGCCCGCGCATATCGGCGCGGGTCGTTTATTTTATAGAGAGGCTGGAAACAGACCATGGAAAAGTTCCCAATGACGACGGATGGCTACACAAAGTTGGAAGCCGAGATTAAGCGCCTGAAATCAGAAGAGCGCCCCGCTGTCATTCAAGCGATTGCTGAAGCGCGGGCTCATGGCGATCTGTCTGAAAATGCAGAATATCATGCCGCCAAAGAGCGCCAAAGCTGGATTGAAGGCCAATTGTTGGATCTGGAAGATAAATATTCCAGAGCGCAAGTGGTCGATATCTCCAAGCTTTCCGGCGATACAATTGTATTTGGTGCAACAGTGACGCTGGCCGATGAAGATACGGATGAAGAAAAAACCTATCAAATCGTCGGTGATCTGGAATCAGATATTTCACTGGGCAAAATCTCCATCTCCTCCCCCATTGCCAGAGCTTTGATCTCCAAAGAAGAGGGCGACTCAGTAGAGGTGGCGGCCCCCGGCGGCGCGAGATCATATGAAGTTTTGAAAGTTGAATTTGTTTGAGCACGCCATAAAAAGAGGCTGCTCTAAACTTATTTAATTGACCTGTCGTCCCGGACTTGATCCGGGGAGACGGGGAGTTGATGTTTTATATCCCAAACCCACTCTCAACGTCTCCCCGGCGAAGGCCGGGGTCCATCTCTGGTCGTTGGTTCTGGGGCGGACGGTGTTTTTGGCAATATAGTTTTTGCATAACAACCATCCGTACGCGCCTCACCGTTCAGAGCTGGGCCCCGGCCTTCGCCGGGGAGGCGGGAAAAATATTTTCAACTAATCAAAAAATTCTGCTCAACCGCCCGCGCATTAAGGCTTTGCAGCACTTTATCCCCGCCCTACAAAAATATGGTACACTATGCCTAGACCTGATCATTGAGGCTTTTTGGTACCAGCTGAAGAGGATCAGGGGAGGCTGCCGAGTGGGGATGGTGTTGGAGCCATTCTAACACTCGGCCGGACCTTCTGTCGGGCAGAGTCGCGAGGCAACGCCCTATAAGCCAATCGGTAACGATTGGTGCCGGAAGGTTGTCTGTATAATGCCGGGCGCGGGCTAGCACTGACCGCACCTACTTACATTTTATTCGTGGCAGTGAAGTTCGCGCCCACCCTCACCAATTCGCGAAGCGAAATGGTGGACAAGGCAATAGGCGTTTTCAAAGAAAACGCCGAGGCCGTCTTACCATCCGGCGTTTGTGCGACCGGACGATCAGTTGTGCTCTTTTGACATTTAAATTTATGATTGCGTCATTAACTGACGAATTTCAGCGCTATATTTCTCCCGCAATGCTTCATCCATATAGGCGCCAGAAAAACTATTCAGAGCCAGCGTCCCAAGTTCCTCCGTTGACAGATCAAGCGCCTCTGCGGTTTGAATATAATTATCGTTCAAATAGCCCCCAAAATAAGAAGGATCATCTGAATTTAATGTCGCCTTCAGGCCTTTTTGCAACATGGTGCGGATGGGGTGATTTTTGAGATCATCGACAACACAGAGTTTCAAATTGGACAGTGGACAGACGGTGAGTGTCATGGCTTCATCAGCAAGACGCTTTGTCAGCGCGTCATCTTCCAAAGATCGATTGCCATGATCCAACCGGTCAATTTTCAAAAGATCGAGGCACTCACGGACATATTCTGGCGGCCCCTCTTCGCCCCCATGGGCAAAGCTTTTCAAGCCTTTGGCGCGCGCAGCAGCAAAAACCCGTTCAAACTTTGAAGGCGGATGACCCAATTCTGAGGAGTCTAACCCCACACCCAACAAACGATTTAGATAAGGCTCTGCTTGCTCCAGCGTTTTAAACGCATCTTCTTCAGACAAATGGCGCAAGAAAGAAAGTATCAAATGAGAAGTGATGCCAAATGCCTCTTCCCCTTCTGCAAGTCCGTTTAAAATACCTTCAATTGCCTCTTCAAAAGCCACGCCTCGTTCAGTGTGACCTTGAGGGTCAAAGAAAATCTCAACATGGCGACAATTATCCTCATGCACCCTTTTTAAATAGGCCATTGTCAAATCATGGAAGTCTTGCTTGGTCTGCAAGACAGACATGCCTTGATAATATATGTCCAAAAATTCTTGCAAATTTTGAAACTCATATGCCGCTCGAATGTCTTCGACAGACTTGAAAGGCAACTCAATATTATTTCTGGCCGCCAATTGCATCATCAATTCAGGCTCAAGGCTCCCTTCAATATGCAAATGCAATTCTGCTTTTGGCAAAGCTTTGATAAAATCAGTTCTGTTCATTGAGACGCCTTTGAAAATTGTCGTGAAAGAATAGCGAGGGCAACCCCGCCAAGAATACAAATACTGCTGAGGATAAAGCGCAAGGTCAATGGTTCTGCCAAAAACAACATGCCCCCCGCCGCCGCTATAACCGGCACTGTTAATTGCACGATGGCGCCTTGCGTGGAACTGATCAGAGGCAACGCTTTATACCATAGGACATAGCCCAGCGCAGAGGTGATCGCGCCGGAAAGGCAAGCCAAAAGAACCCCGTTGAGCGGAAGAGAAGAAAGGTTCGGAAGACCGAAAAAAACCAACGGTAAAGACAATAAACTCGCGCGCCAAAAATTACCCGCCGTTGCGGCCATCGGGTCGCTGGTTTTACGTCCCCACACGGAATAGACGCCCCATGCCAGCCCAGAAAGGATCATTAATAAAACCCCTTGTCCATTGGGTGCCTGCGCCCCCGGCGACACGAGCCACGCAAAAGCGCCCATGGCCAAAAGAAGCCCCGCCCATTCCCCGAGATTTGGGCGCTGGCCTTTGACAATATCCCACCCGATCATTGTGGTTTGCACTGACGCAAATAAAACAAGCGCGCCAAGCCCCGCATCAAGAGAAAGATACGCCCATGAAAAAGCGACGACATACACAAACAACGCCAAAGCGCTTCGCCAATTGCCCTGCCGCAATGCGCTGCTTTGCGTTGATAACACCATCATGATGCACAACATTATAGCCCCCGAAGATAACCTGATGACGGAATATAAAGCCGGATCAATAGAGGTTTGGGTTAATGCGACTCTGCCAATAACAGAATTCGCCGCAAAGGCGATCATCGCCAATGTCACCAGAAGAAAGGCCTTCATGGATCAAATCGCCTTATCATAATGACCCTGTGTCCAATCCCGTGCCCAATCCTGGAGCTGGTTCCCCTTTAATCACATCGGGCCATTGCGGGGGCGGGGAAGAGGGCAAAGAAGGAGAAGAGGAAGGAAGAGAAGGTAAACGACGTGTACGACCAAATTTCACATAATTTTGCGGGTTCTTTTGTCGACCCTTCACCAAAATTTCAAAATGCAAATGCGGCCCTGTCGCCCGCCCCGTGGAACCGACAAGCCCAATGGGTTGGCCCCCCACAACGCGCGCGCCGTCGCGCACAAGGATATTCTGCAAATGAGCATACCGCGTGGTGATGTCATTCCCATGATCAATCACAATAAAATTACCAAAGCTGGAGAAATATTCAGCGCGGATGACCCGGCCACTAGCAGAAGCATGGACCGGCGTGCCGCGCTTTGCGCCAAGATCAATCCCATAATGCATCCCGCGGCTCCGCTGCCCAAAGGGGCTGGTCACCTGATGCTTGCCCATAATCGGGTTTTGGAATTTCCCTAAATCGGGGCTGGAAGCACAGCCCGCTAGAACAAAGATCCCCAGCGCTAAAGCAGAAATAATTTTCAATGAAAAACCCATGAAGAATGGCCTTATTTATCACACGCAACGCAATTGCTCTTCGCCGCAACCAGTTTACAATGCCTCAGATGACCCATTCAAAACAAGCCCTTGATGAAGCGTTGACCCATAAAACGCAATTCACAAATGCGCCATTGCGCGTTTGGGCCGTGTCAGATGGTCGTTCTGGGATGGAAAATCAGGTGCTTGGATTGGCCGAAGCGATTTCGAGACTTGTGCCCACGAAGATCAGTGTAAAACGGATCACAGTCGACCAACGCGCCGAAAAACTCCCCGCTTGGGGCTGGGGCGATCCGTTTAAGCGGGTGACTGGCGTTTATGATGAGACAGGCCACCCTTTAAATCATGACTTACCCCCTGAAAAAAATGATGCAGGGCAGGATAAATTATGGGGCGAAACTGCACCCGATATTTGGCTTGCTTGTGGCCGTCGCACCATTCCCCTCACAAAAGCGCTGAAAACAAAACGCCCCCAAATTTGCACCGTTCAGACCCAAGACCCAAAAACCGACATTGCCAATTTTGACTTGATCATCCCGCCACATCATGACGCCTTAACGGGTGAAAATGTCCTGCCGATCATTGGCGCGCCAAACCGCTTTTCTGCGGCCAAAGCCCAAGAAGAAGCAGCGCTTCTGGAAAAGGCACTCGGCCATCTTCCAAAGCCGCGCCTTGCCGTGCTGATTGGCGGCAACAGCAAGGCTTTCACCATGGACGAGGCCAGTTTTGGGACCATCATCACCCAATTAGAAGAAGCCACGAAACATTATGGGCTGATGATCACTTTCTCCCGCCGGACGCCGCAAGCATTTCAAGAATTAATCACCACCCACCTTGCCCATCCAGATGTTTGGATCTGGAACGGTGCGCCAATCGCTGGGTTGGAAAACCCCTATCGCGCCATATTAGGCCTCGCCGACCATATTGCAGTGACTGAAGAAAGCACCAATATGATCACTGATGCAGCGAGCACAGGCAAACCGGTGCATCTTCTAAATCTGACAGGGGGGAGCCCAAAATTCGACCGTTTTCACCAAAGCGTCGCCCATATCGCCCATCCTTTTTCTCTGCCCCTCAAGACTTGGGAATATGAGCCTCTCCGCGAGACCGACCGAGCGGCACGGGCAATTTTAGCCCATTATCTCGCGACATTGTGAGGAAAACCGCCCCTTGAGCGAAATCGCTCAAGCCTTTACATAAGAGCGAAATTGTTAACAGGAATTGCACCATGACCACCCATCACTCTAAGCTCCTCATTATCGGCTCCGGCCCTGCTGGCTATACCGCTGCCATTTATGCGGCGCGGGCGATGCTCAAACCAACCATCGTGCATGGGCTTCAGCCGGGTGGGCAATTGACCATCACAACAGATGTCGAGAATTACCCCGGTTTTGCAGATGTGATTCAAGGGCCATGGCTTATGGAACAAATGCAAAAACAAGCTGAGCATGTTGGCACGGAAATGATTTCGGACATTATTGTGGAATCAGACCTGACTAAACGACCCTTCACCTTTAAAGGCGATAGCGGCACGACCTACACCGCCGATGCCGTGGTGATCGCGACAGGCGCGCAAGCCAAATGGCTTGGCCTGCCAACAGAACAAAAATTCCAAGGCTTTGGCGTTTCTGCTTGTGCCACATGTGACGGCTTTTTCTATCGCGGCAAAAAAGTTGCTGTTGTTGGCGGCGGTAATACTGCCGTGGAGGAAGCTCTTTTCTTGACCAATTTTGCAGAAAAAGTGACGCTTATTCACCGCCGGGATGAATTGCGCGCTGAAGCGATGTTGCAACAACGCTTACTCAACCACCCTAAGATCGAGGTTATATGGGATTCTTCTTTGGAAGAAGTTCTGGGTACTGAACAGCCTCTTGGGGTTACAGGCATGCGCTTGCGAAATCTCAAAACATTTGAAGAGACAACCCATGATGTCGATGGTATTTTCATTGCCATTGGCCACGCCCCGGCGACATCTCTGTTTACGGAGCAATTAGACAGCAAAGAAGGCGGATATTTGATCACTCAACCTGACTCAACAGCCACCTCAATCCCGGGTGTGTTCGCTGCGGGGGATGTCACAGACGATATTTATCGCCAAGCCGTTACAGCCGCTGGCATGGGATGTATGGCGGCATTGGAAGCTGAAAAATATTTAGCTGGGATGGAAATTTCTCACGCGGCTGAATAAAATGTGAAGGCGGTTAATGAACTTCAATAACCGCCTTTTTTGTCGTTGGAGCATAAAAGCCCCAACACGATAATAATCGCGCTGCCAAATTGATTATCAGTCAATTTCATTTTGCGTCTAAATGGAAATAATAATTTAGATATTATAATATTCTTTGTACCAATCAGCAAAAATACTCAAGCCTTCTTCAATATCCACAACAGGCGAAAACCCTGTTAGCTTTTCTAACGAAGAAGTATCAGCGCTTGTAATAGGCACGTCCCCATCTTGCATCGGAAGGTTCTCGATTACGGCTTCTTTACCAAAACATTTTTCGAGAACAGCAAGATATTTCATCAAAGGTTCAGTTTTGCCCCGCCCAATATTGACGATTCTGTAAGGGCCGAGGCCGGAACTTGATGGGTCCGCTGCGACAGGGTCCCATTCCGTGTTAGTACTTGGGGCAAGAGGCAACAGCCGTGTCAGACCTTCGATAATATCGCTCACATAAGTGAAATCACGTTGCATATCCCCGCCATTGAAAAGAGGGATCGGTGTTCCTTCAATAATCGCTTTGGCAAAAATCATCAATGCCATGTCTGGTCGCCCCCATGGGCCATAAACCGTAAAGAAGCGCAAACCAGTACAAGGCACACCAAAAAGATGCGCGTATGTATGCGCCATCATTTCATTGGCTTTTTTCGTTGCTGCATAAAGTGAAACAGGATGTTGCGTGCCTCGGTCTTCTCGGAAGGGAAGCGCTTTTGTTGCGCCGTAAACAGATGAAGTTGACGCAAAAACAAGGTGCTTCACGGGGTATGCACGACAGGCTTCCAGAATTGAAAGGAACCCATCAATATTGGCGTGAATATAAGCCGGTGGATTTTCTAAACTATATCGCACCCCTGGTTGCGCCGCCAAATTGACCACATAGTCTGGGCGCTCTTCTTTGAAGATTGCCATCACTTTTGCTGTGTCAGCTAAATCAATTCGGTGAAAACGAAAATCTTTCTGCGCTTCCAAACGGGCAAGCCGCGCTTCCTTCAGATTAACATCGTAATAATCAACCAGATTATCAATACCAATGACTTCGGCACCAGACGCCAACAGCTTTTCGGACAAATGATACCCAATGAACCCTGCGGCTCCTGTGACAACGACTTTCACGTAACTTCATCCTTTGAAAAATCCGCTTTTTCGCGGTCCATATCTTGCGCTGAGACCTATCTGAAAGAGCGCTAAAAATCAATAAACTGACGGAGAACAGTTAAAGCGACGTTACGCCTCAAGATGCGCTTTGGTTTTATCACGGACAATATCGATGGTTATGCCTTCCGCTAACTCAACAATATTGAGCTTGCCAGCTTCTTTTTGCACATCGAAAATACCCAAATTCGAGATAACGCGGTCAACACAGCGTACACCTGTCAACGGTAGACTACATGCATCAAGAAGCTTTGGTGCGCCCTTTTTCGATGTATGGTCCATCAACACGACGACGCGTTGAACACCGGCGACTAAATCCATCGCGCCGCCCATGCCTTTGACCATTTTGCCGGGGATCATCCAATTGGCGAGGTCGCCATGTTCTGAGACTTCCATCGCCCCCAAAATTGAAAGATTTATATGCCCGCCTCGGATCATGCCAAAACTATCTGAAGAAGAAAAATAAGATGTCCTGCGCAATTCTGTGATCGTTTGCTTCCCGGCATTTATCAAATCTGCATCAACTTCATCTTCATACGGAAAAGGGCCCATGCCGAGCATACCATTTTCAGATTGTAGCGTGACATCCATGCCTTGCGGAATGTGGTTTGCAACAAGTGTTGGAATACCAATACCAAGATTGACATAAAATCCATCTTGCAATTCGTTGGCCGCTTTTTCTGCCATTTGATTGCGGTCCCATCCAAGCCGTTCGGTCATGCGCTTTCTCCCCGTTCACGCATGGTGCGCTGCTCAATACGTTTTTCAAATTTCCCTTGGACAAGGCGTTGAACAAATATGCCCGGCGTGTGAATATGATCACCATCCAACGCACCAAGCTCAACGATTTCCTCGACTTCAGCAATAGTCACTTTGCCTGCCGTCGCCATCATTGGATTGAAATTTCGCGCTGTTTTGCGAAAAATCAAATTGCCTTGTGGGTCGGCTTTCCAAGCTTTGACAAGCGCGACATCCGCTTTCAACCCTGTTTCTAAAATGAATGTCTCGCCATCAAATTCTTTATGTTCTTTGCCTTCGGCGATCTGCGTGCCAACGCCTGTCTTAGTATAAAAACCAGGAATGCCTGCGCCCCCGGCGCGAATGCGTTCGGCTAAAGTGCCTTGAGGATTAAACTCAATCGCCAAGTCGCCAGCGAGATATTGTTTCTCGAAAGTGTCATTCTCGCCAACATAAGACGAAATCATTTTCTTGATTTGACGGGTTTGCAACAAAAGCCCCAATCCAAAATCGTCGACACCCGCATTGTTAGAAATCGCTGTAATGTCTTTGGCGCCACTATCGCGCAGCGCCGTAATCAAATTTTCTGGCAGACCACACAAGCCGAAACCACCAGACATAATCGTCATGCCATCAAAGGTCAGTCCTTTCAGGGCGGCGGCAGCAGAAGAATAAATTTTGCTCATAAAAGCCTCTCTCTTTGAAAGGATATATAGCCTGCCTCTTGAAAGAGGGAAAGCCTGATAAGGGGGTTAGCCATCACTTCCTCTGCTCAATTTCTGGCCCCTATTCTGCTGCCATGATTTTTTCAGGCTCGTCTTCATCGCTTTGTTTCGCGCGGCGAAGCGGTTGTTGCATTTTTTCTCTGCCAGCTTCCGGCCCATCTGCTTTTTGGAGCACCAGTCTCGCGGCATCGCGGCTGCGAAATTCTGCCGTCATGTCTTCGATATCCCGCGTAGAAAAGCCGATGCCTTTCATCGTTTGGCCAGCAAGCATGAGACTAGATTCAAAAGTCTCTCGCACAATACCACTCGCCGCAGTGTCCATCAGTTCAATCTCATGCAGCCGATCAAAAGCGCGCAAATAAATTTTCACATGCGGGTTGGCCCCATGCATTGCTTCCGCCGCAGAATATACGGCCTTTGGATCATCCATGGCAAAAACAATCGCATCCGCTTTTGAGGCCCCCGCAGAATTGAGCAACCCAAGATTTGATCCATCCCCATAATACACTTTTGCGCCGAACCGCGCCGCCGTTCTGATCCGCTGAGGGTCTTTATCAATAGCAGTTACTTCAACACCAGCACCGATCAGCATTTGAGACACGATCTGCCCCATTCTGCCATAACCAACAACAAGCGCCGTGCCTTTCATCTCTTTCAATTCATCAATGCCATGCATCGAAACTTTTTCTTTAGCGCGCATATTAATCAGCAAGAGATAGATCGGTGTGAGCGCCATGGAGATCGTGACAATTGCCGCCAAAATGGAGGCAAGGTCATCTGTAAAAAGACCGCGCCCGACACCAAGAGAAAAGACAACAAAGGCAAACTCGCCGCCTTGAGACAGTGTAGCGCCGGTCCGCATTGAATTTAAATGATCCAGTTTCCGGCTGCGCGTCAGCCCGTAAATAATACCCATCTTCAGGAACCCAAGACCCAAAGCGCCCAAGAGGACGATCCACCATTGAGTCAAGATCAGCGGAATATCAAGCTGCATTCCAACGCCAATAAAAAACAAGCCGAGAAGCAATTCACGAAACGGATTAATGTCAGATTCAATTTGATGTCGATAAGAGCTTTCTGCCAATAAGACGCCCGCCAGAAACGCCCCTAACGCCATGGAAAGACCAACCGCGGAAACCGCCAGCGATGTTCCCGCCACAACAAATAAAGCCGTTGCCGCAAATGCTTCGCGTGAGCCGGAAAGAGCAACCATCCGGAAAACACGGTCTAACACAAAACGCGCGATCAGAATCAAACCAATGATTACACCAATCACAAGAAGTAGTTTTTGTACGGAAAAGCCATCTTCCCCCGAAGCGCCCCTTGCCGCCACAAAGGGAATAGCTGCCAACAATGGAATCACGGCTAAATCCTGAAAAAGCAAAATCGCAAAGGATCGCTTGCCATGGGGCGTATCCATTTCGCGGTTTTCCTCAAGCATGGTCAGTGCGAACGCCGTGGACGAACAAGCCAACGCAAACCCAACGATTAGAGCCGGGCCAATCGTCAAAATGCCCATAAGGACAAAGAAGGCCGCGAGTACAAGCCCCGTCACCCCCATCTGCGCAGCGCCCAGCCCAAATATGCGATGTCGCATTTTCCAGAGCCGAGGGAAACTCAACTCCAACCCT
>CALLVA010000062.1 GCA_938010655.1 uncultured Parvularculaceae bacterium
AGATGTAGCGACTGGTGAGCTGGTGTTGATCAACACCCCGAACTTCGAAAACCCAGAAGATGCCGACGGCGACAATGTCTATAATGTGCAGGTGAGTGTGTCAGATGGCGCGAACACGAGCGCGCAAGATATAAGCGTGACAGTCACGGACATGAATGAAGCTTCTATCAAAATAGAGAATTTCACAACGGCCTCTTTCGAGGGCTATAATATCGCTACACAAGACATCCATCTTGTCACCGAAATGCCTTCGGCGGCTGGTGGGATTGATGGATTTACCGGACTTGTTGAAGATACCTTAATATAAAACTTAGTATGACCCTATAAGCCTTTGATTTTAAATACTAGAAGTCCGTCGCGCTTTAACCTATTTGTCTGCTTTCTTCGCCATTTTTAAACCCTTATGCGTCAGAATGGCCGTTAGAGTTTTTTCTAGGGCGGCATGGCAGAAAGTCAGACACATACGAGCAGTCAGGATCAAGGCGAGCCGGTGCATCGGCGACATCCCCTTGATCGTATGCCTATTGTTGTTCTGTTGGGCTTGGTGTTTGGCGCCTTAATGGTCAGCGGAGCTACTTTGGTGATCTCTGCCGCCATGTCTCTTTCTTTGGCAGATGAGCGTTTTGTGGAGCCGGGTACAATCTGGCAGTTGATCGGTGGGATTGTACTCGCTTTGATTTGTTTAGGTTTGTTTAGTTGGCTTGCCGTGCATCTCCGCGACAAGCCATCTCGCAATTTTCACATTAAATCACCGGGCGCATAAAACGTACGCCCCGACGCTTCAAAATCCACTTCCAGCTCTTTTGACGCTAATGTGAACGCATTTTGCGCTCATTAGGGTTTTGTAAGCCAAATTCAGTTGAAATAGGGAAGAAAGCCCCCATCTTGATTAAGACTGGCTGCGCGGGTTTTTCGTATGTGTTGATCAAAAAGGGGCCTTATTTGTTCCTTTTTTCCCCATCACCATGGGACACATGAAAAAGTGTTTTGCGTATCCCGCGACCAGCCCCAATTTGCTGTGGTGCTTATTTTAAAAGGCCCGGCACTCAATGACTGCCGTAAGGAGTATTAATGTCTAGTTCAGAGAAGTCCCCTCAAGAGCCATCAAAGGTTTATCCAGTCCTGCCATTGCGGGATATTGTTGTGTTCCCGCATATGATCGTCCCGCTCTTTGTTGGCCGGGAAAAATCCGTCAATGCGCTGGAAACAGTGATGAAAACAGACAAGGAAATCTTACTTGTCGCTCAAAAAGACGCCTCGCAGGATGATCCCGGCACAGGCGAGATTTATACTGTCGGCGTGATCGCCAAAGTATTGCAATTGTTGAAATTACCAGATGGCACAGTGAAAGTTTTGGTCGAAGGCGGGCAACGCGCGGCGATAGAACATTACACTGATCAGGATGACTTTTTCGAGGCCGCTGCAACAGTGCTCGAAGAGCCGCCCATTGAGGACTCAGATATCGACGCTTTGGCGCGATCTGTGCGCAATCAATTTGAGCAATATGTGAAACTCAATAAGCGAATTTCCCCAGAGGTCATCGTCTCTGTGACGGGCATTGAAGAGCCAGCAAAGCTGACTGATACAGTTGCTTCGCATCTTAATATCAAGATTGCGGAAAAGCAGGACCTGCTCGAAATTATTGAAACACCGAAGCGCCTTGAAGCGGTCTATTCCCTAATGGAAGGCGAGATGAGTGTCTTGCAAGTGGAGAAAAAGATCCGCAATCGCGTGAAGCGCCAAATGGAAAAAACGCAGCGTGAATATTATTTGAATGAGCAAATGAAAGCCATTCAAAAAGAGCTGGGCGATGGCGAAGACGGCAATAATGAAATTACCGAGCTTGAGAAGAAAATCGACGCAACGAAATTCACGAAGGAAGCCAAAACCAAAGTTGCGGCTGAATTGAAAAAATTAAAGCAGATGTCCCCGATGTCTGCTGAGAGCACTGTTGTGCGTAATTATCTTGATTGGATGTTATCTGTCCCTTGGTCGAAAAAATCAAAGGTCAAACATGATATTCCAGCAGCTGAAGAAACGCTGGATACGGACCACTATGGTTTGGAAAAAGTCAAAGAGCGCATTTTAGAATATTTAGCCGTTCAAAAGCGGATGAATAAGCTGAAAGGCCCGATCTTATGTCTTGTTGGTCCGCCCGGGGTTGGTAAGACTTCGTTGGGTAAATCTATCGCTAAGGCGACGGGCCGGGAGTTTGTGCGCGTATCGCTTGGCGGCGTTCGGGACGAATCTGAAATTCGGGGACACCGCCGGACTTATATTGGGTCCATGCCTGGTAAGATCATTCAATCCATGAAGAAGGCAAAGAAAAGCAATCCGCTCTTCTTGTTGGACGAGATTGACAAAATGGGACGGGATTTCCGGGGAGACCCTGCGTCTGCCTTGCTTGAGGTGCTTGATCCAGAACAAAACAGCACGTTCAACGACCATTATCTCGAAGTGGATTATGATCTTTCAGATGTGATGTTTGTGACCACGGCCAACTCACTTGATATGCCACAACCTTTGCTAGACCGGATGGAGATTATCCGCATTCCGGGGTATACAGAAGATGAGAAAGTTGAGATCGCGCGGCGACACTTGATCCCGAAGCAAATGGAAAACCATGGGCTGAAGGAAGGCGAGTGGGAAGTTACGGATGAAGGCATTCTCTCGCTGGTGCGCTATTATACGCGCGAAGCTGGCGTGCGGAACCTTGAGCGGGAAATCGCTAATTTGATCCGTAAAGCAGTTCATGAAATTGAAATGAAAAAAGCGGAACAAGTTCGTGTTACTGATGAGAATATCAATGATTATGCCGGTGTGAAGAAATTCCGCTTTGGCGAAATCGATGGTGATGACTTAGTCGGTGTTGTGACTGGTTTGGCGTGGACCTCTGTTGGGGGAGACATCTTGAAGATTGAAGCGGTGAAAATGCCGGGTAAAGGTCGGATGACCCCAACAGGCAATCTGAAGGATGTGATGAAAGAATCTGTTTCAGCGGCTGCGTCTTATGTGCGATCGCGCTCAACGGTTTATGGCATTAAGCCGCCAGTTTTCGACACAACAGACATTCACATCCATGTTCCAGAAGGTGCAACGCCAAAGGATGGTCCGTCTGCTGGTGTGGCCATGGCAACCGCAATTGTTTCTGTCTTAACAGGTATTCCTATTCGGCGGGACATTGCCATGACGGGAGAGATTTCTCTTCGTGGTCGTGTTTTGGCGATTGGCGGCTTAAAGGAAAAACTTCTCGCGGCCTTGCGGGCAGGGACCAAGACAGTTCTCATCCCGGAAGAAAACGAGAAAGACCTTGTTGATATTCCAGATAATGTGAAGTCTGCTTTGGAAATTATCCCTGTACATACAGTAGATGAAGTCCTTGCTCATGCATTGACGGGTGAGTTAAGCCCAGTGGAATGGACCGAAGAGGAGGCTGCGGCACTGGCCGCGAAGGCGACGTCTTCTGGCGGCCCTGGATCTATTGTGACACATTAAAAATTGAAAAAGCCGGGCGGTTCAGCCCGGCTTTTTTCTTACATGGACCCCCGCAGATGGTAAAAGACTAAGGCCATGAAACTTTATGCCTTTCTTTGCATTTGCCTTGCGGTCATTTTGCTTACGCAAAACCCTTTTCTATACCGAGACTTTATTGCTCAAGGGTGGGAATGGGAAGTTCAGGGGGCGGATGTTTTTCAGAACATTGTTCTCTTCGCGCCAGTTGGGGCGCTATTCCAACTCATATTTAAGCGCCGTTTCTGGGCGGCTTGTCTTTTCGGCTTTTGTTTCAGCCTGCTGATAGAGACCGGCCAACTTTATATCAATAATCGCGCGACCAGTTTCATAGATTTGGGCGTGAACACAATCGGAGCAGGGCTGGGCAGCCTTGTTGCCAATAGAGTGCGGGGCTGGTTGGCCAATGAAGATTTGGCGGCCTTAGCGATTTTGTTACTGCCAGCAGTTTGGGTCGGCGCGATCAATGCCCATTTTTATGCACAACATGTCATTATTTTGCTCGGCTTAGTGGGCCCGTGTTTTCTGATCTGTCTGATAACCTTGCAAAAATATGCGAAGATCAATGCCATTTTGATAAGCGGGTCTTTATCTCTTTTGATCTGTCTATTTTCCTTCAAAATAGGTGTCTCTGCTTTAGGCACTGTCATACTGCTAGCAGGGTTGACCCATTTCTGTGGCAAAAAACTGCGCCATTTCGCGCTTGGCCTGATCTTTGTGAGCTTGGTGCTTCTCTTGGGCCTTTCTTTCTTCGTGAATGAAATTTGGACCCTTGAGGAAGCAGCCTATCCATGGCGCATTCTCACCCATTTCAGGTGGATGGAACTCGTGTTCCTTGCCATGCCTGCGATCGGCGCTGCAATCTGCCTGAAAAAACTGGGCGGGCTGTTTTAAAAACCGAAAGACGCGCCTATATCATGGGTAGCAGAGGAATGTTCAATGTCGCTGACAAAATCAAAAGAGGCGCAAATTTTAGCCCCAGAAGATTGCACCGAGATGGCCCATGTGCGCGCGGGGATTGATGCGCTCGACAAAGAGCTGGTCACGCTCATTGCGCGGCGCACGCTCTATATTGAGGCGGCGGCGCGGATCAAACCGAGCTTAGATAATGTCCGGGTGCCTTGGCGAATAGAAGATGTGGTGGCCAAAGTGGTCGAAGAAGCCCGGAAACAGGGGCTTTCAGCCACATTGACCGAATCAGTTTGGCGCGAATTGATTGAAAAATCCATTCAACACGAGGCTGAAACATGGGTCGCCTTGCGAGAAGGGTCTTCCGAATAGTCTATTAATAACAATGACTTATTGCTGTTTCCGTGGAAATATGAAAGAAAATGGTTAATCTCCTTTGACGGCGCGAGCGAACGCGTCATAGTTGCTTGGATTTTCAATAACTTCCATAGCATGAGGGGAAGCCCAATGAATAAGAATGAATTTATCGACCGTATTTCGGATCTGTCCGGTTTGAACAAAACTGAAGCTGGCAAAGCCGTAGACGCTGTCTTCGACACCATTACTGAGACACTCAAAAAAGGCGACGAAGTTCGTCTTGTTGGCTTCGGCACATTTTCTGCCGCAAAACGCGCAGCGCGTGATGGTCGCAATCCACGTACGGGTGAGACAATTAAAATCAAAGCATCAATCCAGCCAAAATTTTCTGCTGGTAAAGGCCTGAAAGACGCCTTGAACTAGGATGTATGACAGCACCTCGTTCTAAGCGGGGAATGCTAGAAATAGAAAAAGCCTTTACTGGAAACAGTAAAGGCTTTTTTCGTGACCGATGAATAGATTTGAGAGGCTGATCATCACCCCCTTAATTCAAGTGGGAATGGCTCAATCGCCTGAGCCAAAAATGCTTTCCAGAGCTTTCTTCTTCAAAACGTCTTCTGTCGAAAGTTCCTCTTCTGGCGCTTCTTCTGTTTCCGTTTCTTCAACTGATGTATCCACTTCAGGCGCAGCATTCTCAGCCGGCGTCGGTGACGCAGTTTCTGGGGCGCTTTCTTCGGCGGGAGATTCGGTTGGGGCTTTAGAGGACTCTTCTTTTTTCTTATCGTTTAATCCGAGGAGGCCCCCAAGGCGGTTCGCGGCTTCATTCTTAATCGCATCTTCCACGCTTTCACCGTCGCCCACATTCACGCCGTTTTGACCGAGAATATCTTTGATCTTGCCGGAGGTGGCTTCTTGAACAATCTTCTTTGTATCAATAGAAATTTTCGGCTGCGAAAAGCTACCAGAAATTGCAATTGGTGCGATGACGCGTTTTTGGGCGTCTTCTTCCACCATGTCCGTAAGAACGGGGGTTAAATCAATCGACATGGTTTGTTTGGCCAAATTGACCTTGCCTTCTCCTGTGATCACAAAATAGGGGCCTGTCATTAAAATGGAATCTGTCGTCATAACGCCGTTTTCAAGAGCAAAATCTGAGGTCAGGCTGGCAAAGTCTGTAGACTGAGAATCGCCTTTAGCTTCCGCGATTGCTGCCGTAAGGGCATCAACATTAAGTTTCCCATCTTCAAAACCGCGGATCAACTTATCCGCACTGCGAACAATCTTCCCGATATTAATCCCTTCCAAAGCGCCATCCAATAGGGAGAAAGAGCCTTGACCATCCATTGCGCGGATCAGCGCTGCTTGGGTGTCGCCTCTGGTGGCGACATCGAAATTTAAGCCGCCAATGCCGGCAACCCGGTGCATGCCCAAAACGTCTTTTGCGAAAGATTGGGCGTTCAATTTGCCGAGTTTAAAATTTGCCGCCAATGTTGGGCGTTTATATCTGCCGTTCACTTTTAACGTGCCGGAACCTTCGCCGTTATAAAGCGTGAGGGATTCCAGATCAGCTGTTAGTTCACCATTATCGATATTGATGTTGAGCGCACTTTTATCAAAAGCCATAGAGGGCAGGCGAATGCCGTCCGTTGTGCTTTTCAAGGCGACATCCATCACAGTAAGGGCTGAGAAATCTAAAGGCGCTTCAGACCAAGCTGGGAAAGCCGCTTTCACATCGGCTTTGGCTTTTTCTTGTTCTGCTGTTGGCGCCGGAAGATAAGGCGTTAAGTCCAGCATACCAAATGTTAGATCACCTTTGAGGCTCGGCTTTTTACCAGCCCACTTGAATTGCAAGTCACCTTGACCGGTGATTTCATCAAAAGAAACCGCCGTCAGGTTAAGCGTCGCCCCGTCTGGCGTGCCATTAACGGCGCCATTCATCGCCAGTTTATTGAAGCCGTTGCTGGCTGGAATTTCTGTACCGAAAGTTGAAAGCAGAACCCGCAGTTCTGGGGCATCAATTTTAATGTCACCTTGATAGGTCAGCGGCGTTTCTTTGTCTCGCGCGGGCAGAGCCATTGTGGTGGAGAATTCATTTCCAGCAACATCGCCATTCAAGGAAAAAGACGTATCCTGATAAGTCAAAAAGGCATTCGGCGTTGAAAGTTCCGCATTCACTTTTGTCGGGCGCCCCTGAAACGACATAGTCCCGTCTATTCTGAGTGGCTTTTTCAACGAGTCCATTCCGATGGTCATATTTGCATCGCGCGCTTCATAGCGCTTGCCTGCAACACCATCGCGATACGTAATCGCGCCCTCATTAATAACTAGAGTGCCAAGGCGTAAATCAGATACTGGAACGGCATCATCATCCTCAGGTTTTGCCTCGGTCGTGGGGGTGCCTAATAACCAGTTCACTTCACCCTTTTTATTTTTTTCGAGATTGATCTCAGGGCTATCTAGTACAAACCTCGTGATTTCTACTTTTTTACCGATAAGCGGCAGGAGTTTCACACCAATGTCAGCCCCTTCAACAGACGCGAAAGTTTGGGCGGACATGTCCGGCGCATTGGCTACTTTCAGGCCAGAAACCTGAAAAGCTGGGTTTGGGAGAATTGAAATTTTATCGACAGAGGCGATTTGTACATCGCGCGCTAGCGCTTTGGAGGCGGCTTCTTCGATCTTGCCTTTAAAAGTTTCTGCAGGAATCAGCAGAGGCAGGAGAAAGGCCGCCGCAATAATGAGGACAAG
>CALLVA010000063.1 GCA_938010655.1 uncultured Parvularculaceae bacterium
GCCGTAAAAGCTGGCTCGGCCTGAAGTGCCGCTTTCTTTTTTGTTTACCACAATCGAAGTAAAATTATTGGCGACGATCAACGGGTGCCAATCAAAGCATTAACTGCATCGACGCTAGCTAAATTAGTCAAAACTAGAACGATTGGCCATCCTGGAATAAGCCAAAAAAGAGCAGCTTTAAGAATAGTATTATCCAATTTTTTGCAAGAAGCTTTATCAGTTCCCAATATCCAAAACATTCCGCGTTTATTTTTCCATGAGTTAATTGCACAAGAAAAAACCGTCTTCATTCCTACAAACCAATAGTATAAAAATCCTATTGCTCCCACGAGCGCCATGACTATCCAAATATATCGAAATAACTCCGCATGTTGCCACTCAGATAAGGCAAAGATATATCGGTCTAAAGGCTTCATAATTTAATTTACCATGCCACTAATATCAAACATATGGTTCTTTAGCCCCGCCTTACATTTGTCAAATGTCTTATAGGGCAGGCAGACACCTTCATGTTGGATCTCCAATCTGCCATCTGGATAATCGCAGGCCATGACGTAATTGCCTGCGGTACTGGCGCTATCGTCATTGGGTTCGCAGAAAAACATGATTTTGCATATCTGCGCGTGAGTGTATTGTATAAGATCCCAAAAACGTTTCAATTACAAAGCGTTCGAGTTATAGCAGTCCTGTTTTGCCGCCACAAATAAATGCCGCACAATTTATATTGTCGCAAATGTGGTGTTATTCTGCATTAATATACAATGCATCGCCCAGTTGCATATCAAGAACAAATCATTTCGTTTGTACCGATATAATCATGCCATCATAAGCAGGTTCTGCGTTTCTTGGGAGCTTGTTTCTGAGTTTGTTATAATCCAAATCGATATGCATATTGGTCATGATACCGCGTTGCATATTCGTTTTTTTGAGCCACTTTAAAGTGCGTTTCAGGTGTGCATGGCTTGGGTGTGGTTTTTCTCTTAGGCAATCCACAATCCAACTTTGAGCTTTTGCGACTGTTTCAAAACTGTTTTTTGGAAGATCATTCGTATCGCTGGAGTAGGCGATGCCGCCCTGCCCGCCGAATAGAAACCCTAGACTGTCTATGTTGCCGTGTCTTTGAAGAAAAGGAAGCACAGGAATATCGCCGGTTGGGCCTGATATTAAAAACTCTTTTTGTGGGGCCATATCGCGTTGTTCTAAGATTGCTGGATAAGAGCTTTCTTCTGGTTGCGAGAAGCAATAATTGAAACGGCTTACTAAATCTGGGCAAATATTTTGATCAATCCAAACTGGGACGCGGGTTTTCATGTTGCTTGAGATAACGCGCAGATCATCAATGCCATGGCTCTGATCTGCATGATCATGGGTCATCACAACACCGTCTAGGCGGCCAGTTTCTGCCAAGAGTAATTGCTCGCGCAAATCTGGGGATGTATCCACCAAAACGGATGTCAATTCTGGGGCGTCAAACCCCATTTTTTCATCAGCGCGCTGAACAAGAATAGAACAACGCATACGGCGGTTTTTTGGGTTTGATGGATCACAATCGCCCCAATCGCCTTTACCAGCGAGGCCGCCGGGCCGCGGCACACCGCCTGAAGATCCACACCCTAAAATGATTGCTCGTAATTTCATGAACTCTCTAACCGTTTGGCTTTGCCAAACAAGCGATAAAAATTATCCGTCGTGATTTGTGCCATTTCTTCTGTGGACACCCCTTTTATTTCCGCAAGCTTTTCACAAACTTCCTTTACATGCGCTGGCTCACAACGCTGTCCTCGATACGGCACTGGCGCCAAATAAGGGCAATCCGTTTCAATCAACAATTGAGCCAATGGCACCATTTCTGCCACAGCTCTAACATCATCTGCTTTTTTAAACGTAATAATGCCAGAAAAAGAAATATAACCGCCCATATCCAAAGCTTGATTGGCTAGGTCCACGCCGCTTGTGTAGCAATGCATCAATGGCGTAATCGCCCCCTCCTCTGCAGCTTCTTTCAACATGCGCCCCATCAGGTCATCTGCATTTCGGGTATGTATAATTAGCGGTAAATTTGTTTTCTGTGCAGCATAAATATGTTCGCGAAAAACCTTTTCCTGATCTTCAGCATCAGAATATTCGTAATGAAAATCCAGCCCGCATTCGCCAATCCCAATTGCCTTATTATGAGCAGCAGCTTCTATAATTTCAGCTGCTTTCAGGTCCGGCACTTCCTTCGCATAATGCGGATGAACGCCAACAGAGTGCCACATATTTTGCTGTTGTTCTGTGAGTTTAGTGATCAGGGGCAATGAAGTCATACGATCACAAATCGTCAACATCGCGTTTACTCCGGCGGCCTTGGCGCGCAGGATAACGTCTTCCAGATCATCCTGATAATGATCACCATGCAGATTAACATGACTATCAACAAACATTATTTGCCTCGTAATTCTTGTTGAATTGCTTGCCCAATAGTCAACACTAGATGTTTCTTATCCATATTTAAAGCTAGCCCTTTATCTGAAAGTTCTTTCGTTTGGCTCCATGCTTCTAGAAGTTGGCTTGGATGATAACGACTTAAAGGTTCTAAAGAAGATTGAGCGTGAGAAGCGTTTTCGCGCGCAGCATTGCTGAGGCCGCTTAAAACGAATTGGCAAAATGTTCGTAATATCTCATCCTTTGCCTTCCCGGAAAACTGATCTGCGATCAACATAATGTTGCCCCCTTGGGTAAGGGTTTTAAAAAACTGTTCCGTTAAAGCGGCAGCGGCGGCCCCTGCCTCATTGGCCAAACCAAGCGCATAACCGGGTCGCCCAGAGGCGTTTAAAGCAAGGCGTAATATTTCTTCATCTGAAAGCTCGGTTTCTTCTTTAAGAAAAGTGACGATGCTATCTTGCGAAGATGGCGGCACTGAAAACTTGCGACAGCGAGACCGGATTGTTGGCAATAATCTGCCCGGTGCTGCGCTCAATAAAAGCAAAACTGTGCCTTTTGGCGGCTCTTCCAAAACCTTTAGCAATGCATTTGCTGCATTTTGGTTCATATCATCAGCGCGATCAATAATGACAACCCGATGTCCTGTGCTGGAGGTCTGCCGTGTACTGTTTATAGCGTGTCGAATTTCATCGACAGTTATCGCGTTTTTATATTTCTTTGCTTTTTCGTCCCAAGGTTTCCGTATCACCACTAAATCAGGATGCGCTAAATTTGCGATCTGCGTGAACAGCCCAGCGCCTTTTTCAACGTGTAAGCTATTCGATGGCAGCATATTTTTAGGCGAAAGAAGCGCGCGCGCAATTCTGAAACTAAGCGTAGCTTTTCCGATGCCATGTGCCCCGGTGAGCAACCACCCTCCTTCCAATCGATCCCCGTCGATCAAAGCGCGCCAAAATGGGTCTACTGTTTCAGCGCCTAAAAAGCCTTCTCGTGCCTCTGGCGGCAAGATGAGCGGCGCATCTTCAAGCTGTTCTGCTTTACGCGCCATGTTTTTCTCGCGCCATAGCGACTGTGGTCAGGATTTGATGGGCAATATCATCAATCGTTTGCGTTGCATCAATGATGACACAGCGATCAGGTTCATTTTTCGCAATTTCTAAAAAGCCTTCACGGACTTGCTGGTGATATGCTTCACCTTTTTTCTCAAAGCGGTCTGCGCCGCCGCGCAGCAACGCCCGTGCAAGGCCATCTCTTACAGGCAGATCCATGATGATCGTTAGATTGGGTTGGCATTCACCCACGACGATTTTTTCCAATGCCAATAATTCATTCATCGGCACAGCCCCAGCATATCCCTGATAGGCTCTGCTTGAGTCCATGAAACGATCACAAATTACAACGTCGCCCCTTGCAAGCGCGGGCGCGATGACGCCTTCAATATTTTCCCGTCGCGCAGCATTCATGAGCAAACATTCGCTCAAGGCACTCCAGCTATCTGCATGCCCCGTCACAAGAAGATTTCTTAAAGCCTCAGCGCTTGGGGTCCCCCCCGGCTCTCTCGTCAAGCGAACAATATCGCCCTGTTTGATCATGGCTTCACTTAAGCGTTTAATTTGCGTGGACTTGCCCGCCCCTTCAACGCCTTCAAATGTAATAAAAAAGGAAGACATTATATATCTTCCTCGCGCGGCGGCGTTAATAGCGCAGCTAAACCGATTTTGATTTTTCCCATGAAGCCGATTTCTGCAACATTATCTGTCGCATATAATGGGTATTCTTTCGCAGTCTCGCCTGGCATGGTAATGCGTAAAACAGCGATTTGATCGCCTTTGGTCACCGGTGCTCGCAGCGGCGCTTCATAAACGATATGAGCTTGAATGCCATTCAGGACTTTGCGGTGCTTAGTGAATTTGACGTTGTTACGAATTTCAAGCCCGACACTATCTGCTCGTCCCATGAAGATCTCAGCTTCGCCAACAATATCTGTTGGGCTAAGATATTGCCGTGCATCAAACTCATCAAACGAAAGACGCATTACTCGGTTCGCTTCGCGGGTTCTGGCATTATAGGATTCAAGGCCGTTTATGACCATGATGCGGCGTTGCTGTCCCCGTGTGGCTGTGCCCACAACGCCAAAGCCAGAAGCTTCCGTATGCCCCGTTTTCATGCCGTCGGCCCCTTCAAAGCTTTTTAGCAAAGGATTGCGGTTTGATTGGGTGATTTTAGACCATGCAAATTCTGGTTGGGAAAATAAGGCAAAATGTTCTGGATAATCTTGAATAATTTTACGCGTCAAAATCGCAAGATCATAAGCGCTCATTTTGTGGTCCGGGTGTGGCAAGCCATTTGGATTTTCAAAATGAGATTGAGTCATGCCCCATTCAAGAGCTTTTGCGTTCATTATGTCGAGGAAGCCTTCAACCGAGCCACCAATATTTTCCGCCACCACAATACAAGCATCGTTACCGGATTGAACGATGATGCCTTGTAATAAATTTTCAACTGAAATTGTGGTGTCAACAAGCACAAACATTTTCGAGCCGCCTGTGCGCCATGCTTTTTCGCTGACAGCAAACTCAGTGTCCAACGTAATTTTGCCCTGCTTCAATTGTTCAAAAACAATGGCTGCTGTCATAAGCTTGGTCATAGAGGCTGGCGCCATGGCCTCTCTCGCCCTCTTCTCATAAAGAACAAGGCCGGTCTCATAATCCATGATGATGGCAAAGTCTGCTTTGGTTTTAAACAAACTATCTTGCGCCCGTGCCGGAAGAAGCGCGGCCAAGATAATCAATAAAACCACATGAAGAACGATGCGCATCATTTTAAACCTATGGAGCGACAAGGCGAGCATCCGAAAAGCCCTGGTTAACAGCCGTTTGCAATGCGTTTTCCGCTTCGTAAGATGAGTCATATGGGCCGAGACGAACGCGATAGAGCAATCGCTCACTTGCCGTTTTAATCTGAGCCACTTTTACAGGCGTATCATAGCCAAATCCATCTGCCGCGCGATGCGCATTAGAAACACTGGAAAAGGCACCAACCTGCACAAAATACGCAGCGGACTCGATAACGGGTTGCGGCGTTACAACAGTGGCGGCGACAACAGGTGTCGTTGCGATTGGGGGTGTCGATGCTATGGGCGCATCATACTCGGAAGTATCAGGGCCGAAAGGCGTTGCCTCATAGGAAGAGATCACCGTGGATTGTGCAATTGCAACTGGCTCAGGCCCAGAAATAATCCGTGTTTTCACTGTGTCATAGGGCTCCCCCGTGGAGGAGCGATAGGCCAATTCCGGCCCGCTTTGTCCAACACGCGTAATCGCCTCGGCCATGCTCGCATCGCCTAAATATTCAACCCGCACATTCGCCGTGCCTTGATCGATAAAGCCCAGCTTCTCCGCTGCGGCTTTTGACAAATCAATCTCACGGCCATGGGCAAATGGCCCTCGATCATTGACCCGAACAATTATTTGAGAGCCATTCTCCAAATTTGTAACGCGCACTTTGGATGGCAATGGTAATGTCGGGTGAGCAGCAGAAATGCGATCCATATCGAAAATCTCGCCGTTGGCGGTCA
>CALLVA010000064.1 GCA_938010655.1 uncultured Parvularculaceae bacterium
AATTTTACGACTGTCTGCTGCTTTTTTATGCTAATCCCCCTATTTCTGCGGTTCAACTTAGCAAAAATCCCTATGGCGAGGAAAAAAGACTGGGGCAGTTTCAACCAACATTGCCGTAAGTAATAGCTATTATTGGTTGTCATCAAATCTATCATTTTCCAGATACAAAACGAAAATTCGATGGTTCTTTTGTGTCGTAAGAACTTGGGCTGGCGGCATATAGATCGCCATAGGTGTGGCAGAATATATTTTCTTAAAGTCGTAAGCGACCAGAATTTATGTTGCGGCGCAAAGGATTGGCGGTTACGCTTTCGACAACATGCAACAATGAAGGTTCGTCTTCACTGTTGTTGAGGATAAACACTGTGGCACGCAACATTTTAAGTGGCGGGATAATTAACCACAGATAAGTTCTGAACGCCCCAAGCATTGGAGCAAACAGGGCTTAAGGTCGGGCGAGGACGCATAGAGTGACCGAAACTAGGTCGTCTCAGACAGATGGTAAGCCATCTGGCAAGAGGCAAGGCGCGAAAGCGCGTGATAATAAGCATAGGTCACCCCATGCCCGGCGCAAAACCGGCGGTCCGCCCCGATTCGCGGCTATAGACCTTGGCACAAATAATTGCCGTCTTCTCATTGGAACGCCCCATAAACGCAGCTTCCGTGTCGTTGATGCCTATTCCCAAATTGTTCGCTTGGGAGAGGGCGTTTCTGGATCTGGGTCTTTGTCTCAAGACGCTATGGATCGGACGATTGAAGCGTTGAAAGTGTGTGCAGGCAAAATTGCGCAGCGGCAAGTAGTGGCCACAAAAGCCATCGCAACAGCCGCGTGCCGAGCCGCGGAGAATGGGGAGGCATTTCTTGAGCGCATCCGCACTGAGACCGGGATTAACATTGATACAATTTCTACAGAAGAAGAGGCACTGCTCTCTGTTCAAGGCTGTCACGATCTGATTGATCCATCTGCAAAAGCGGTTTTGATTTTTGATATTGGCGGTGGCTCCACAGAGCTTTCATGGGTGAAACCAGCTTCGCGTCGCCGGGGGCGTGGTCATAATGGTAATCAAAATAATCGGCGGCGGCGCAAGCCCAAGCTCGTGGCGTGGACATCGCTACCATTTGGCGTCGTTACCTTATCAGAAAAATTTGGCGGCCGAGATGTAAGCCGAGAGCTATATGAAGAAATTATAGACTTTGTGGCTTCACAAGTCCGCGCATTTAAAGGTGCTGATGCGTTGCGTGAGCAATTCGAAAAAGGACAAGTACATTTGCTTGGTACTTCCGGCACTGTCACCAGTATCGCCGGGGTAGAGCTGAAATTACCACGCTATAATCGCCGTTTTGTAGATGGTGTTTGGTTAAGCGATACGAGTGTTTCGTCTGTATCCGAACATTTAAGAGCTATTGGTTTTGAAGGCCGGGTCAAGGAGCCTTGTATTGGCTTTGAACGATCAGATTTGGTCATACCGGGTTGCGCTATTCTTGAAGGTATCATGAAAGAATGGCCATCAACCCGAATTCGTGTGGCGGATAGGGGGCTTCGTGAAGGAATGATCCAAAACCTGATGGCAGATGAACGCCGCAAGAGGCGCACCTCTCAGAACTAAAAATCACCTTGGATACATGACCCCCGGCAACCAAGTTGCTAAAGCCGGGAAGAGGGCCAGTAAAGCAAGAGCCACAATTTGGATCGCCACATATGGTAGCGCCCCGCGATATATTTGCGCTGTGCGGATAGAATCTGGCGCGACGCCGCGCAGATAAAATAATGCAAATCCAAATGGGGGCGTCAGGAAAGAGGTCTGTAAATTAACGGCCATCATGACCCCAAGCCAGATCGGGTCTACCCCAAGGATCAGCAAAGCTGGCGCGACAAGCGGCACCACAACAAGGGTGATTTCAATAAAGTCGAGAAAAAAGCCAAGCACAAACATCACAGCCATGACAGCAATAATGGCCCCAGTGGCCCCCCCGGGGATCGATGCGAGAGCATGGGCAATTGTTTCCTCTCCGCCAAGACCTCTAAAAACAAGAGAAAACAATGCTGCGCCGATCAAGATTGTGAAGACCATAGAGGTGGTCTGTGTCGTCTTTTCTGCAATGTCTTGAAGTTGTTTCTTTGGAAGTAATAATTTCAAACTTAATAAAACAGCGATTGCCAGAACGATACAGGCGAATATGGCGATGATGATCGCACCAAATTCAAGGCTTGAAACTGTTTCTCGGCCAACGCGTAAATCTATATTGGCGCGCAACAAAACGATGATCGCCGCTGCTAAGAAGCCTCCATTTATCAATAATCTTGTGATGCTTCCTTTTGGGGCAAGGCGCATTCCAGCAATCATAAACGCCCCGACGGCACCAACGCCTGCGGCTTCTGTGGGTGTCGCAACGCCTTTTAAGATGGAACCAAGCACTGCGAGAATTAAAATCAAAGGCGCGGGAAGAGCTTTAAGCGCATTTAAAAAAATGGTTTTGGCCGAGGCATCATCTTCGTTTGGAATGGATGGCGCTTTATGCGGCGCGGTAAAAGCTACAAAGATTTGATAGAGCAAATATAGGCCAACCAGCATTAATCCTGGTAATAA
>CALLVA010000065.1 GCA_938010655.1 uncultured Parvularculaceae bacterium
GGGGTCGTTCGCGTCTTATTAGATAAAAAGGACGATCAAAAACTCGCTTTTGAGTTTATTGCTGAAGAACAACCTAAATCAACAAAACCAGACGAAAAGCCTAAAAAAGAAGAAGTCAAATAGTCATCAAGGGAGCCAATCATGGCTCCCTTTTTTTAGGCCATATCGTCATCGAGGCTAGATATATCATCGGATTTTAGGCGATATCGGATAACCCCTTTGACTGTATGCGGATCAACAATTTTACCCTTACGGGTAACCTCAATCATGCCGCGATCATGGAGGCGGCGCCCGGCTTTGCGGACCTTTTCCATTTGAAGACGAAAATCCTCTGCGTCTAAACGGCGAGCTGCCTCAGACGGGCAAATACTTTTTTCTGGCCCGCGTTCTTGTAAAAGTTGGAGGATTGCATCTTCGGCGGTCAGCATTATTTTTTCTCCGAAAGATGGGCGAGCTTACCAGCATTCTCTTCCCAATTTTGACCGTCTAGCGGTTCATAAGTGATTTTTTCAAATTGATCTGTATCCATACACCTTAGATTCAGCGATATGCCATCGGGGTTAGAACGAGGAATGTAGAAAGATTTTACGCCGCAGGTGGTGCAGAAATAATGTTTAGCTATGCCTGTATTGAAAGTATAGAGGGATAAATTTTCTTTGCCGCTGAGGAGCGAAAAATCGACCGAAGGTACAATGAGGTGTTGGAAGCCTACCATTTGGCAGATGGAACAATTGCATTCATGGATAGTCACAACATCATCGGTCAACGCTTTCCACGTAACAGCACCGCAATGGCATCTGCCTTTTTTATCTGTTTGAGTCATTTTTTCATCTTCCCAATGGGTATATACCCAACATCAAAATTGAAGGGTTGTTCATTTTCATCCAGTGTTAAAGTGACATGCCAGCCTTCAGCTTCAACAGGCATAATCATCTCAATACTGAGTTGTTCGTCCTTGTGCGGTGAAAACCAACCTTTGACTTGTTCGAGGGCACGTTTCTTCGCGTCGCGTTCGTCTTCATCAACGAGGAATAGATTATGATGTAACTCTGTGAATTTGTCGTTTTCATACCCGCCAAGATGAACGAACCAAAGTTTCTTTGCGGAGGGGGTAGGTGTTTTAGAAAGAGTGATTTTATGGCCATCAGCCCAAAGTAATTTTCCCCAAGCATCAAGATGGAGACTCGTTGGTTCGCCCCACCACTGCGCTTTAAGTTGCTCGTAGCAATCTTCAATTGCTTCCCCGGCGGCAAAGCGCATATCGTGGAGTTCCAAATGCGCGCCTTTGACAGCACCGCCCACATAAATTGTCCAAAGATTTGTCATAGCTCAGGCATAAAGAAACGCTTCCATTGAGGCAATGGGGGCAAAATTATCATCTAAGTTCATCAAGTTTTCTTTTTATGATGACGAATGATTTTAAATAGCTTGAGTCCCACCAATCCAATGGCGGCGAGAAGCACCATATTACCATAATAACGGAAACCCTCTAACGTCCACAACGCCCAACCGGGGATGCCCTCAAGCCCAATACCCTGGGCGAAACTAGCTTGAACCGTTTGAAAGGCGCGCACGACAAGAGCTATTGTTGCCATTAAGGCGGCCAAATATAAGAGGAGGGCAGTCGGTTTTTGTCGACGCAAAAAAACCCGCCCGCCTAAAAATACACTGATGACAATCAGGCATGATTTTATCAGCATAACCCAGGTTTCCGGGTGACCGAAAAACCAGACGAGATGCTGCATCCAAGAAGGGTCGCCTCCTTCGGAAGGATCAAAAAAACGCGTTGTGGAAATATTGAACATTCTTGTCTTAAGCTACTGTCAAAACCCCGATCACAGCGCCGGTCATTAGCGTTGCCAATGTGCCCCCAATCATTGCGCGCGGCGCAAGGGCAATGACGTCGCCTCGGCGAGATGGCACGAGGCCAGATAGCCCCCCAATAACAATACCCAAAGACCCGATATTGGCGAAGCCACACATCGCATAGATCATGATCAATTGTGAGCGCGGAGATAGCGTGCCTTCTGGTAAATTCGTTAAACTCACATAGGCCAGAATTTCGTTGAGGGCTGTTTTAATCCCCATGAGTTCACCAGCGGCCACACTTTCGCTCCACGGGATGCCCGCTAGCCAAACAAGTGGTGCAAAGAGCCATCCAAGGATACGTTGAAGTGACAAGGCATCGCCCCCAACTGTGATCCCTGTTGCGGCAAGAATAATGTTGATCAATGCTGCTAAAGCAATGAAAGCGAGAATAGATATAACAATATTAGCCCAGAGTTTCCCGCCTTCTGTGACGCCAGTCATGAACGCATCCATTGAGCCTTCGTATTGCAATGAATCCCCGGCAGCGGCATCTGTCGAGACTTCATCAATGGCGGGCGGCACCATAATTTTACCAATGAGCAAAGCTGCTGGCACGGAGATAATTGAAGCAACAATGATATGCCCTAAAATTGAGGGGTCTACATTAGTCAAGATCGTTGCGTAAAGCACGATGACCGAGCCGGCCACGGTTGCATAACCGGATGTAATGATCGTGAAGAGTTCAGAGCGGGTGACACGCTCCAAATATGCCCGGATTAGTAAGGGGGCTTCAGTTTGTCCTAAAAACACATTTGCCGCTGCGGCTAAAGAAACTGCACCGCCGACGCCTAGAATTTTTGACAAAGCGAAGGCGAAGCCTTTGACGAGCCATTTCAAAACACCCCAATGCCAGAGCAGGGCCGATAGAGCAGAAATAAACACAACCAATGGCAGCGCTTGAAAGGTAAAAATGAACAAGCCATTAGGGTTCGTGACCTCATAGACCATATCGTCCGGATTGGCAGAGCCGAGATAGCCGAAGAGGAATTTAGTACCCTCAGTTGTGGCTTCTTGAAGAGCGCTTACCACGCTGTTTAAGCTTGCCAAGGCAGAACTTGCTGGCGGAAATTTAAGCAAAAATATCGCAATAATGAATTGGAGGCCAACAACCGCAACGGCGTTAAACAAAGGAAACTGATTTTTCCGCTCAGACATTAGCCAAGCAATTGCCATGAAAGCTACGATGCCGAGGGCGCTTTGGCCCCGAAGTCCGATTGATTCGAAGAATGCCCCGTCCATAGTCTCGTCCTCTTTGGCCCAAAAATGCCGCCAAACCAGATGTTTACCATAGAAATTGAAGTTGAGCGGTTGCTCATATGGGCTGGCGCGGCTATTGCGTATCTTAGATGTTTATAGGAGAGCACCCATGTTGCCAACGCCACGCGCTGACTTAGTTCCCAATACACTGGAATATGAAGTTTTGCCTCAAATTAAACCTACGGGTTTCCGCGAGTATGATGCTCGTTGGGTTTTCGGACCAGATATTAATGCTTTGGGCATTCAGGCCCTGGGTGCTGGATTAGGCACATTGATCCATGAATTAGGCAAAGAACCCAAAATCGTTGTGGGTCATGACTTCAGATCTTATTCAATGTCGATCAAACAAGCTTTAACAGTTGGCTTGATGTCTGCTGGGATTGAAGTGCACGATATTGGTTTGGCTTTGTCTCCAGTTGCTTATTTCGCGCAATTTCATTTGGATATTCCTTGCGTGGCAATGGTCACAGCGTCTCATAATGATAATGGCTGGACAGGCGTTAAAATGGGCGTAAATGCGCCCCTGACTTTTGGCCCTGATGAAATGGGTCGGTTGAAAGAGATTGTTCTAACTGGCGCATATAAGACGCGCGCAGGCGGCGGCTATAAATATGTTGAAGGGCTGCGCGAAGCTTATCTGAAAGATGTCACAGAAGGCGTTACTTTCAAGCGTAAGATGAAAGTCATCGCGGCATGTGGCAATGGCACTGCCGGGGCTTATGCTCAAGAAGCATTGGAACGTATGGGGCTAGAAGTGGTGCCTATGGATTGTAACCTTGATCATACATTCCCAAAATATAATCCAAACCCGGAAGATATGAAAATGCTTCATGCCATGGCTGACGCTGTGAAAGAGCATAAGGCAGATGTGGCACTTGGTTTTGATGGAGATGGCGATCGCTGTGGTGTCGTTGATAATACCGGGGAAGAAATTTTTGCTGATAAAATTGGTGTGATGCTCGCAAGAGACCTATCGGCGCGTCATGACAATGCTGTTTTTGTAGCCGACGTAAAATCTACGGGACTATTCCTGACAGACCCTGTGTTAATTGAGAATGGTGCGACCACGAAATATTGGAAAACAGGTCATTCATACATCAAGGCATATTCTAACGAAATTGGTGCTTTGGCTGGTTTTGAAAAATCGGGTCACTTCTTCTTCCATAAGCCATATGGTCGCGGTTATGATGATGGATTGGTTGCGGCAATTGCAATCTTGCGGATGTTAGATAACAACCCCGATAAAACAATGGCTGACTTATTGGCTGATTTACCGAAGACATATTCTTCCCCAACAATGTCACCACATTGTGCTGATGAAGAAAAATATGGCGTTGTGGATAAGATCGTTGCGCATTTTGAAAAGCTGGGAAAAGAAGGTGGTTCTTTAATCGGTCAAAAAATCCGTGATGTGAACACTGTGAACGGTGTACGCATTACTGTTGAAGATGGCACATGGGGCCTTGTTCGAGCGTCTTCTAACACACCTCAATTGGTTGTTGTTGTTGAAAGTCCGACATCGGAAGAAAACCGAAATCATATGTTCAGAGAGTTAGAAGCTGTTATGAGTGGTCACCCTGAAATTGGTGAATTCAATCAAAAGCTCTAGGCACTGACTGATACAATAGGGAGCATGCTCCCGTGCAAATTATAAAAGAAGGCGGGGCGATGTCCCGCCTTCTTTTATATCGGCGCTTTTTTGAGTATAGTGGTATGAGAATTTAAAGAGGAGCCGTACCATGTCAAAATTAGTGAGTTATGTGACTTTTAAAGATAGCCGTAAAATGGCAGCGCTTTATGAAAAGGCATTACCCGACACAAAACTCGACTTTATCATGGATGGGCCAAATGAATCCGTTATGCATGGCCAAATGAAGATTTCAGGTCAGGAACTTATGTTTTCAGATTCTTGGCCCGGCATGGCAGAGCCAAATGACGGTATCTCCCCAGTCAATTTTATGCTCGAAGTCGAAAACTGCGATGTTGCTTTTGCCCATGCGATTGCAAATGGTATGACATCTTTTATGGAGCCAAAGGATCAATTTTGGGGAGATCGCAGCGCTATGGTCATTGACCCTGAAGGGTATCGGTGGACATTTCGTCATGAAGTTGAACGTGTTGAAGGCGAAGAACTGGAAAAGCGGGCCGCAGAATTGCGCGAACAAATGACAGCCGACAATTAAACTGCGGAAAAGTCTTTTTTGTTTGCTTAGATCGTTTACAAATTTAATTGAGAAAATTTTGGTAGGTAAATAATGACTCTAACAGTTTATCACTCTCCTAAAATGCGATCTTTGCGTATTGTATGGCAGCTCGAAGAAATGGGCATTACGGATTATGAATTAAAACTCATTCCCAGAGCAGATGTTTATACATATGCAAAAACGCCTGAATATTTAGCGATTAACCCGCTTGCCAAATTTCCCTCCATTACAGATGGGGATTTGACCATGGTCGAGTCGACTGCCATTCAAGAATATTTACTGGATAAATATGGTCCAAAGGATCTAGCCCCTGAGCGCGGAACAGCCGCTTATGGGACATTCCTACAATGGCTTCATTTTGGGGAAGCCGGCATGAATATTTATGTCATTATGCTGATGGCCCATACAGTTCTGCTACCCGAAGAACAGCGTAGCAAAGGTATGGCAATTTGGGCAAAAGGCGAGACCCAGAAATGCCTTAATTTTTTAAGCGATCATTTAGAAGGTAGTGAATGGATTTGCGGCGAACAATTTACAGCCGCAGATATTTCCATCGGCTATATGATTTACCTCTTAAAAATCATCAATCAGCTGGATGATGCGCCAGAGGCGGTCCAAGCTTATTGGGATCGCTTAAAAGAGCGCCCCGCTTTTGCCAAGACATCGCGCCTTTCTTAACAAAATTATACTCGATTTTTGCGTCATCATGCCTTAACGGCTAATCGTTAGGGAGAATGGTCCATGTCATCTGTGTTTGCGCATACAGCGATTGCTGTTGGTATTTGGCGACAACGGCCTTTGTCTTGGCTCGTGCTCATTTTTATAACAGCGTTTTGTTGGTTGCCTGATATGGATTATGGCTTGCGGTGGCTGTTTGATTATCGCCCGCCTTATCGCTGGTCTCATTCTATAGTTTTCGTCACGGCGATTTGGGGTGTCTTTGCCATAGGTCTGACATTTTTGACCAAGTACTTTAAGCTAGGTCTTCCTATCAAGCCAATCCTGCTACTGACACTTGTCGCAGGCTATTCTCATCTCTTTATGGATTGGATCATCGGTTCTTCATGGGGTGATCCACTATTATGGCCTTTTGATACGACTGAATATTCGTCTCCTTTTGGCATTCTGCCAAGCTCCCCAAAGTTCTCTCAAAGCAATATACATATGTATAAAAACCTTGCTATTGAAGGAGGGATTATTGGGCCGATTGCATTTACGATGATCCGAAAGGGCAAGGTGCCTGCTTGGGCATGGGCTCTTATGGGGCTTTTCTTCGTCCCGTTCTTTGTGTGGGGCGTTAGTTTGCCTAGGTGAGATATTATGACATTAAAAGCTGATATTCGGGCGTGTACGCATTGCCAGACAAAAGGGATATTGCCGGAAGCGCGGCCCATTTTTCAGTGGCCAAGCAATCCCCGCATCGGTATTTTCGGTCAAGCACCGGGCAACCTTGCGCATCAAGAGGGGCGGCCTTTTTGTGACCCTTCTGGGGTTAGACTTCGATCTTGGTTAGGAGTTTCTGAGGCTGAATTTTACGAAAGTAATGTCATCAGTATTATCCCCATGGCATTTTGTTTCCCAGGTTATGATGGAACAGGCAAAACAGGCAAGGGAGGGGACAGGCCACCGCCCAAAGAGTGCGCTGATTTATGGCGTGCACAGATCATGAAAAAACTATTACCGAAATTGGATTTGGCATTGTTAATCGGTCAATATGCACAAAACTGGCATATGCCTGATCAGCGGAAAAAGACTTTGACGGCGCGCGTTGAGGGATGGCGAGACTATATTGCTGACAGGAAAGACGGTGAACCAATATATTTGCCTATGCCGCATCCATCTTGGCGCAACAATGGTTGGCTTAAAAAGAACTTATGGTTTGAAAAAGACCTGCTGCCGTGGTTACAGCAACAGGTCCAAAGTCATTTTTAAAACCGTCTATCGGCGATAATTCATCCAGTCATCAAGGCGCGCCCACAGCACATAGAATGCGCCGAGAATGACGACTGCGCCAGCAACAATCTGGAAGCCTTCTTGATAGTCTTCTTTCGAAACATCTCCCGTTTCATATCCGCTTGGCTCGCCAATTTCCGTTGTAGTGTTCTCGGTTGGATCAGGTGTTTCATTAGGATCAATACTGATTGTTTCGGCTGATGCATCTGAAGCAGGTGTCGCTTCTGGCTCCTCTACAGGTTCGCTTTCTGTCGCCGCTGGCTGATCCGCCTCAAAATCAGGTTGTTCTATAATTGGCTCTGGTACATTACCCGGTGCATCAAAAATTTCTTCTAAAAGCGCGTCAGAATCGTCTGGCGTCTCAGGTTCCTCCAGATCAGAAAGATCAACCTCCACAGGCTCAGGGGCTGTTGGGGTGTCGGTACTATCGACGTCAACGTCATCCTCTTCGCTACTGATCGGTTCTGCGTTATCTTCTGCGCCTTCATTTTCTGCTACGCCATCTGCGTCCGCTTCTGGTTCATCAGATTCAAAAGCATTTTCAGGAATGACTTCTGGTGTTTCTATGGGAGAACTGTCTGTGCTCTCAGGCGTATCAGTTTCCGTTCCCGCTTCTGGAGCGGGTGGCGGTGTGACGCCATTATCATTTGCATCTTCGTCATCGCCATTCATCATGGCGTTGCCGATCGTCGCAGCACCCGCAGCACCCGTAACAACCGCACCGCCCGTGGTTCTTGTATTGATCGGGTTGGGCCTACGAGGTGTGCTTTCTTCTTCCGGCTGTACGCGAGAAGAATCTTCTGGCTCCACCACGTCATCAACAATCCCTTGAACATTTTCAAGGAAAAGGGCGGCTTCTGCCGCGCGCCGTCTGACAAGCCCCATGACCTCACGTTTCACGCCGCCAATAGTTGCTTTATTCCACCAAGTGATGGCTTCTGCCGCGCCAAAGAAATCTCGTTTATTGAGGAGGCGCAGGGCTGTGGATTTGCGAAAGGCGTTTAAGCCAATATTATAGGCAAGTGAAACCAGCGCATCGAATTGGCTTTGGTCGATATCCACTTTAACATAGATGTCGACACCATTTTCAAAGCGGTTCACGTCTTTTCGCAGCAATTCTTCTGCTTCCGCCTCAGAAATTGTCTGGTTCGGGCCAACTTCGGGGCCCGTATGGCCATATCCAATGGTCCAAATGCCTGCAATATCTTGATAAGACGTCAAACGAAGCCCTTCAAAATATTTGATTAATTCGATCCCATTTTGAGAAATGCGCATTTCATTTTCTTCCCACTTTGAAACTCATACCCTTTATGAAGCGTAGCTTGTCGATCTATAGGTGACAATATCAACACCCCAAACATTCCCTAGTTTCACATAGTCGTTAGAGACGGGGAGAAATATTTATCTTCTTTTTGCCAATTTTTTTAGATTCTGACTAAAAAGTCACAATTTATTGTATCTTTCCTGCCACATACCCCCCAGCGAATCGTTGGCTGTGGGGTGACTTTCCTGTATGTAGCGCGCAATCGGCCATCAAAATGCAATGGCTAATGCAAGGGTGCTTGCCAGAAATTGTCATTAGGTACCCGCCGGGTAGGTATTAGGAGAGTATTGTTATGTCAGTGTCGGAAACCGAAGATTACAAACCATCTGACAAAGAAGAGTTCATGAATGAACGGCAGGTGGAATATTTTCGTCGTAAATTATTGGCTTGGAAAGCAGATATCCTGAAAGAAAGCCAATTCACCATTGATCAACTAGCAGAAGACAGTTTGCATTTACCTGATGCAGCGGATCGCGCTTCCAGCGAGACAGATAAGGCTCTTGAACTGCGCACGAGAGACCGTCAGCGGAAAGTGATTTCTAAAATTGACTCGGCGCTGCGCCGGATTGAGACTGGAGAATACGGCTACTGCGAAGATACAGGCGAGCCGATCTCCCTAAAACGTCTCGAAGCTCGCCCGATTGCGACGCTCAGCCTTGAAGCGCAAGAGCGCCATGAACGGTCAGAAAAAGTACATCGAGACGATTAATCGTTTCGTCGTTAATGGAGTTTGGACAGATCTTTCAAACTCCAGAACTCTCCATTGAGACGGGTTGAAAACCATTTGAAATAGGTTTCGGTGCGCCCAATCAATTCGTCTATGGCTTGGGCCGTTTCACTATAAGGCGTTGCGCCCAGCGTCAGAGATGTTGAGTGAAGAGAAAATACCAGCAAGCCGACATCATCTTTTATAAGGCGCCGAGACAGTTTGTTTAAAGCAGATTGGCTAAAGCCTTCTGGGGATAGCCTTATGGAGGCTGTCTGGTTTCGTAATGCATTTGCAAGAGGCACGAAATGCCCTGCTTTTTCGGAATTTTGGGGAAGAGCAAGCATCGTTCTTTTGACCATCCGGCCGCCTGTCGCTGGTAGGCATGTAATCTCTGTTGATGCCGTTTTATGATGAAATGGATGGCTGGTAACGCCTGAAAAATCTGGGCCACCATCTAGCGATAAATCAAAGCCAGCACTTGGGCTAAAGTCATAAGACACGCCATGTTTGGCCAATGCTTCCAAGATATGTGGCGCAACACCATATCTGCCCGCGCGGTGTGAGGTCGCAGGAAACCCAAAAACAGTTTCAAAATTAGCCATCAGGTTTTTGAGTTTTTCTTCATGGATCGCGTGGGGTAAATTGCATTGATATGATGTAAATGCAGTTGCTTCTTCTACATAAGGTGGTGTGACCCATTGGTGGAGATGCAATCCAAGATCGGCACGTCCGGTTTCATGGAGATCCCTTAAATAAGTAGCACTTGCAGGGTCTGACATTAATGAAGCCGTGACAAAATATAACGGTTTTACGTTGTATTTGTCGCAAACAAGCTGAAACCGTTCAATGTCTTTTGGGGCAGCAACTTTATATTTGTCGAACTCATTTGCGCTCCAGTCAAAAATTTCTTCAGTATCCACTGTAACCATAAGTTTTGGGATGTCATCGCCCGTTTTAAGCCGCGTATTGTGTCCCCAATCAGGTACGACATGAGGCTTGGTCACAAGAGCATTTTTGAAAACGTTTAAAACGCCCTTGGCTGTCTCATCCCAAGAATATTGTTCTGCATAGAGACGAGTATCTGTTTGACTTGGTAGATTCTGAAATAAATCTTTGACGGCGTTTACGATCGCAGGGGCGGACCGATCTTCAGTCAGGCGACCCGCTTCTGGCGCAGTAATGACTTCTCCGCTTCCCCAGACAGGGGTTGCGATTGCCGGGGTGCCGCAGGCCATTGTTTCCAATAATACATTTGGCCACCCTTCACGCGAAGATGCAAGGATGAGCGCATCCACAGCGCTATAAATATCTTTTAAATTGTTGTGGGGGACTTGGCCTAAAAAAGTCACACGGTCCACAACGCCTTTATCGGCGGCCAGTTTTTTTAAATGAGATTCTTCAGGACCAATGCCAGCAATCAACAAGTCATAGTCAGGCAAGTCCGCCATAGCTTCGATAATGAGATGATGTCCCTTTCTCTCAATCAAATGACCAACCGAAAGAAGAGTTTTGCGCTTTAACCCCAGTGCCTCGCGAGATTGCTCTTTGTCCGTAGGCTGAAACAGTTTGAGGTCTACGCCGTTGCGCAAGACGGTTATTTTATGCTGATCTGCGCCCAACGCCACCATTTCATCTTTCAGCGCTTGGCAGACTGTGATTGATTGTGCGGCTGCCCTTGTCGCCTGCATAATCATGCGGCGTTGAGCAGGGTACTGAGGAATGAGGTTAATATCTGTTCCTCGTGCAGTCACCACAAAAGGTATAGCCTCTTCTTGCGCAACTTTGGCTGCCGCAACACCATCTGGATAATAATAATGGGCGTCGATCAAGTCAGGAACGAAGCCTTCTTTCTTGAGATCTGAGATGCTTTTGCGCAAGCAATTAGCGAGAGAATGCGCGGCATATGTCATCCCAACTTTTGGCGGCAACAAATAACTGGGATGTTTAACTTGGATGCCGTGACGGTTTTCTGTTTCGGGCGTATTCGCAAAACGGGCATATTCTCCAAAACGCTCTGCCTTAAATGGAAACCAAGGCACTGGCGCGATGACGCGAACATCTAGCGGCGTGCCTGTTTTTTCTGCCATCGCCATCACTTGCTTTAGTCGGTTTTCGACGAAAATGCCGTGAGAGGGCCGAGCGGCACTTGGATATAAAGTAGAAAATAACAAGACGCGCATAAATGTTTTTCCCGCCATGTTTTGTAAAATCCCGAATTGGCCGGGTTTATGCTTTAAACTATTATCAAAATGCAAAATTTTAGCCATTTAAAGAAAATATGACCAATAATGACATGCTTACGGGATCAGGCGAATAAGTTCAATATGTTACAGCCCGAAGTTGCTTTTCGCGAGGGGGCGAGAGAAGCCGACAAGCGAGCCATGACTGATGTTGAAGCAAGTGACGCTTGGTTTGATCTTTTGGCGCCCTGTCTTGGGTCTGGCCGCGCCGTATTTTGGCAGGTTGGGAGCGATTTTTATCGCATGTGGCTCAATGGAAATCACGCCAAAAGCCAGACGAATTATTATACAGATTTGTATCAATCGGAGACAAACGTTCCGGCTCAATTTTCAACAGAAGATCAAGAGGCAGTGGACAATGTCTCTTCTTTGCGTTTTGAAGCTCTACCGGAGGGCGCAGCTTTTGAAAAATTGATCAAAGATCTAAAGGCCAAAGGATTTTTGGTCGAGCCTTTCCGACATTTTGGCAATTGGTCTCAACAGACAGCCATAGGCTATGAAGCTTGGTGGGCCGCGCGGCCAACGAAATTGCGCAATACCGTGAAGCGGCAAACCCAAAAACTCGATAAATTAAACACCCGTTTTGAATATTTCTCTCAGCCGTCTGAGGCGGATGCGGCCGTGCGCTTCTATACATCGGTCGCACAAAGCGGGTGGCAACCCGAAGAACCCCATAAAGCATTTTTGCCCGGCTTAATTCATCATATATTGTCAACGCAATCTGGTGTCGTCACAGGTTTAAGTGTTGATGGCAAAACAATTGCTGCACAAATCTGGTTGAGTGCGAATGGAACAACAACTTTGTTTAAATTGGCACATGATCCAGATTGGCAAAAGAAGTCACCTGGCAGTGTTCTAACGCATTTGACCATAGAACGGGTTTTTGCGGACAACAGCACCAAACTTATAGATTTTGGCCGCGGCGACGATGCTTATAAAGAATCCTGGATGTCTACCAGGCAGCAAAGATGGGGTATTCTCGCTATAAATCCGCGTTCAGTTTCGGGACTTTTGGCGTTAATGCGAGACATTGTGCCGGGCCGCGTTAGGAGAATTTTTTATGACAGTGCTAAATAAAGCTATCAAAACAGTGTTTTTAGGGGTAATGGCACAAAGATTGTACATGTGAAACTATTGCTTTTAAACGTTTTTTGGTGTTATTAAACACCGAGTTTTGTGGTGTAAGAAGAGGGGGCAAACTGTGTTAGGCTTAAAAACTTTATCTATCTTGAAGCTTCTAGGCCTTCAAGTTTTTCTCGCGGCTATTGCTTTTGTCTATTTTAAGACACTCAAGCAACCTGCCAGAGATGCTGCCCTTTATGCGTTACCTAAGAGACGAGGGCTCTGGCAAAGCGAAACGGGGCGCAAAATATTATCCTATTTCTTACCTAAAAATGCTGACGCGGAGCATTTGTCTGGTCAAATTGAATTGGATAAGTTTCTAGCTGAGCATCTTGCTTCAAGCCCTGTTGTTCGCGGGAATATCTTCATTCTAGGTACTAAACGCTTAATGGATATTGGCGTTAGTTTGAGCCTATTATTTTTCATGCTGCCATTGCTGATCATTACAGCCATTGCGATCAAAATTGAGAGCAAAGGACCTGTCTTTTATAAACA
>CALLVA010000066.1 GCA_938010655.1 uncultured Parvularculaceae bacterium
GATCGCTCATGCGCATGTCATGGCCAAGAACCGTAAAGAATTTGATCACATGGTTGAAAAAGCGGCGCAAAAGGCTTCATCGTGATACCGGGTGGCTTGTCGAGGGAAAATTTGCCCCCCTTACGTGATGTGATTGAAGATTTTGGCCTTGGGGCAAAAAAATCTTTAGGGCAACACTTTCTCTTAGACCTCAACATCACCCGAAAAATTGCTCGTCTGTCTGGTTTAAAAGCTGGCGAAACCGTTATCGAAATTGGCCCGGGCCCCGGCGGATTGACTAGGGCGCTTTTAGAAACTGGCGCAAATGTAATCGCCATTGAACGCGATAGTCGCTGTATTGAAGCACTCAGTATGCTGAACGGTCCTTATGAAGGAACCCTCACACTTATTGAAGATGATGCGATGAAAGTCGATGAAGTCGCCATCTTGAAAGAGCATGGCGTTTCTGGCCCCGTCCGCTTAGCATCGAATTTGCCTTACAACATCTCTACAGAACTATTGATAAAATGGTTGAAAGCCGCGCCGTGTTGGTGGACCTCTTTGACATTGATGTTCCAAAAAGAAGTCGCAGATCGAATTATCGCGCCGCCGGGGAACAAGACTTATGGCCGTCTTGGCATCATTTCTCAAATTGCTAGCGTACCCCAAAAAGGGTTTCATCTACCTGCTGCAGCCTTCACCCCGCCACCGAAAGTCGACTCTTCAGTTTTACATTTCGATCCCGTCAAAGAAGTGCCCTGCTCTATTTCAAAATTGGAAAAAGTAACAGCCGCTGCTTTTTCCCAGCGTCGCAAGATGCTCCGAGCATCTCTGAAGCCTTTATATGGCAAACGCACAGAGGAAATTCTAAGCGCAGTCGATATTCTACCGACAAAACGTGCGGAAGAAATTGACGTAGACGGCTTTATCCGCCTCGCAAATTTTGAAAGCTAAAGAGAAGCTTCACTTATTGCGCCATGCGGCGTGCAGCACGCTGTTCCATAAAGGATTGAAACCCATCAAGTTGCGCATCTTCTGCGCCGCATGAAGCAACCTCTCTTGGTTTTTTTCGGTTCAAATAACTTGAAACCCAGCAATCATTATAGACAGAACAAAAACAAACCTCGACATCAACGCCCTCTAACGGCGTACCAAACTGACCGCGTTCATAAGCTTGAATTTCACCTCGTGCATTGAGAGACCCTCCCCAATTAAAAGACAGCGGCGTGATTTTTTCTCCGGGACTTAAAAAACCAGTGGCATAAGTATCTTTGCGAACAGCATTGGAGCGCATACGCCCATTCATCAGCGCAAGAATAAAAGTGTCATCATCAAGCGCCGCCTCGCCTTTGAGCATAGGTGTTGCGCGTTGGATATGCGCTATGCCTGCACCGCTATTTCGCAAGGTAATCTCAAAAACAGATTCTACATCTGCGCCGTAATTATAATCATATCCAAGGTTTACTTCGATAATCGGTAAAACGCTTGCCTTATTGGTCTCTTGGGCCATTTGCGTTTGTTTAAATGATGTGATCAACGCAAGAAAACTAATGAAGACAGCAATGATCCCTGTGGTCAGGCCAATATCGATCCGTTTTAAGAGATTTTTGGAAGGACGAAAATTAGACTGACGTTCAGGGTTTGTCATTTCGATCCTCCAGATAGACGCGAAAATGGGAAAGCTATTAGGGCGACGGCGATTAAAAAATAGTTGTGCCTAAGCGCGTTGCGACCAAACGATATGATCCGCATCCTCTAGTGGTGCGGCATCTTCATTTTGAGGAACATCAGATAAGGTCACTTCATTTGTAAAATAAAGCGGGCGTTGTTTTGTCTCATTGAATATCCGTCCAAGATATTCACCGATCACCCCCAAAACTGAGAGTTGAACGCCCCCAAGGAAAAGCATGAGCACGACCAAAGTTGGGAACCCAGGAACTGGATCGCCCAGAAATAGCGTTTTGACGATGTAGTAAGCGCCCGTCAAAAAGGAAAAAGCCGCGACAAGGAAACCCAGATAGGTCGAAATTTTTAATGGCGCTAAAGTTGAAGAAGTGATCCCTTCCAAAGAAAGATTCCACAGCTTCCAATAATTCCACTTGGTGGTCCCCGCCTCTCGCGGCGCACGGTCATATAAGACCGCCTTCGTCGGAAAACCGACCCATGCAAAAACACCTTTCATGAAGCGATGGCGCTCACGCAATGCGCAAACCGCATCCACCGCTTTGCGGCTCATCAATCGAAAATCACCAACATTTTCCGGCAAGCCAACAGGACCAGCTTTGCGCATCAATCTGTAGAAAAGTCCCGCCGTGGCTTTTTTGGCAAAAGTTTCGCCTTCGCGCTGCATCCGTTGGGCATAAACAACATCATACCCCTCGCGCCATCCTTCGATGAAATCTGCAATTAAATTTGGCGGATCTTGAAGATCAGCATCTATCACCACAATAGCGTCACCAACCGCCGCATCTAACCCAGCCGTCAGAGCGATTTCCTTGCCAAAATTCCGGCTCAAATCCACAATCGTTGTATTACCATGGCGCGCGCGCAGTTCTCGCATAAGCGCAAGAGTCGTATCGGTTGAACCATCATTGATGAATACAACTTCAAAGGGTTGTCCTAAAGCCTTCATTTCTTTGCGCACTTCACGGTGAAACGAAAGTAATACCTCTTCTTCGTTATAGGCCGGACAGACGATCGATAATAATGCAGGACGTGCAGCCTTACGTGGTAAAGGCGGCACTTTAGGCGCCACGGGGCCGGCCGTTATTGGTGTCGTACCTGATCGGGTCGCATGAACCATGAAATTTTCCTCATAACGCAGCACTTATTGGCGCATCGGTAAGTCTTCCTTCAATGTATAAAGGTAAATTCCTAACCATGTATGGACGTGAGAACATTTCTGAGCAGTCAAACCGCGCCGCGCCGCCTCCCCCGGAGAGCGACAGCGAGAGCACCATAAGACAAACGCTGCTCTTAAGCATCAGTCAGCTGGAAGCAATGTTCACCAAACCCCGTATTGTCGCTGTAGCGGCAATATTATTGGCCATTTCAGTGATCATTTTTGCCCTGCAAGTGAGCCGGATTGAAGACAATATCCTGCCTGGCGGATCGCCTATTGGTGGGGATTATGTGGCCTTTTATGGGGCGGCGTCAGGGGCCGTTTCTGGTGAAGCCGCTGAAATGTATGATAGCGCACGCTTCGAGGCGCAATTGCTAGAGGTTGGCCCACCCCGCAGCAGCTATAAAATGACATGGCAATATCCGCCGACCTATTTTCTGCTTATTGCGCCTCTGGCCTTTTTGCCTTTTATCGCGGGCTGGATTGTTTGGAGCTTAGGATCTGCCACCGCCTTTTGGGCTGTAATGCGCAATTTGGGCGCACGCCAGACAAGTCTGCTTATTCTCATTGCTGCCCCTTCCACCCTGCATGCATTTGTAACGGGGCAAAATGGGTTTTTAACAGCCATCCTCCTGTCTATTGCAGCGATAAATGGCAAAAACAAACCTATCATTGCAGGGCTAGCAGCTGCTCTTTTGACGATGAAGCCTCAGCTTGGGTTGTTGCTTCCCGTCGTTTGGATCGCGGCAGGCTATTGGCGGGCCTTTGGCGTTGCGACGCTAGGGTCAGTGGCCTTTGCTGGTCTAGCAACTTACGTTTTTGGAACAGAGAGTTGGATCGCATTTTTTGACGCGGCGCTTGGGGCATCCGACAAAGTTGGGGCGGGGATTATGCCATTATATAAAATGGTCACGCCCTTTGCTTTCATCAATCATTTAACAGGCATTAGTTGGCTTGCAGCCGCATTCCACATTGTAATCGCTTTAATCGCGACCATCTTAATCGCAAGATATTGGCGCTGCGCTGAAGATAGAGAAATTATGGCAGCCTCTCTTTGCGCAGGTGTATTTCTGGTTGCGCCTTATGCATTTTACTATGAACTGATCGTCTTAGCCGTCCCGATATTCCTTGTGGTCAAGCGCGCTATGGCAAGCGGATGGTTAGCATATGAAAAGCTAACTATTGCGATTGCAGTATTGCTACCGATGACTCTGCCTGGTGCGCCCACCACTCAGGGGTTGAGCACAGGGTTTATATGTGTGTCTTTAGTTGCATGGATCGTATATCGGCGCATGAAAATATCTAAAAGTCCCACATAAAGTAAACAAATCGTTAACATTCGTTGACGTATTGTCACCAATAGCGTTAACTGCCCCAGTGTATTTTTGTAACCGGGGAGGTCCATAATGGGAAATCTTTTTAAGGCTCTCAAAACAACATTTGTTGCTTTGATTGCCGCATTTACTATCTCGGGCGTAAGTTTAGCAGCGCCTTCAATTTCTTTCGATACAGCAGACAACTCATCTTTTCCTGTTGGCTCTACGCCAGTTGTAACAGGTAATGCAGGTGGTACATCTGGCGGTATCGATCTCGCTATCGTTCTGGATTCATCAGGCTCTATGGGTGGTAGCCTAACAATCGCTCAGCGTGAAGCTGCGATTGCTTTGGTGAATAGCTTGCCGACAGGCACGCGCGTGACAATCGTAGAGTTTGATAGCGACGCGAATGTTGTGCAATCACTTATTACGATTTCAGATCAAACCAGCCTTGACCTACTCACGGCTGCAATCACTTCTGTAAACGCTGCCGGCGGCACAGACATTCGTGATGGTATTAACGTTGCTTCTGCAGAGCTTCTAGCAAACACAGACCCAGATCGCGCTCAGCAGATTATTTTGCTTTCCGACGGGAACAGCGATCAGGCTGAGGCAGTTGGCGCTGCGACAGCAGCTGTAAACGGCGGGATTAATTCAATCACAACTGTTGGTTTGCCAGGGACGAATACGGTTCTCATGCAGGCTGTTGCTACAGCTGGTAATGGCACATTCATCGATGTGAGCTCAGACGTTTCACAACTTGCTGGTATCTTTACTGGCCAAGGCGGTAACCTAGTTGGTATCACGAGCATTGAAGTGGTTATGCCAGATGGCACAGTTATTACCTTAGCTGTGAACGGCCTTGGTGATTTCGAATTGCCGGCTTGGGTTCTGGCACAAGGCGACAACACATTCACCGTGAATGTTGTCTTTAATGATAACGGCACATCCGTTAGCCTTTCAGAGCAGATCACATTAGTCGGCGCGACAACAGCAACGTCTGAAGTTCCATTGCCAGCGGCTGCTTGGTTCATGGGCGCTGGACTAGCTGCTTTTGGTGCTAGCCGTCGTAAGAAAAAAGCTGCTTAAGCTTATTGCTTTATGACAAAGTCTTTAGAGCCGCCCTCTATATGAGGGCGGCTTTTTTGCATAGACTGTTAAAAAGAACATCTGAAATTTTTGGGGGCTTATTGTGACACAAAATTTTAAATCCATTTTACGCAACGCATTATGCACAGGCGCATGTGCCACATTACTATTAACAATGGCGCAGGCAGCGCCTTTACTGGATTGGCAAGACA